>CAIPYV010000074.1 GCA_903869365.1 uncultured Chlorobiaceae bacterium | reverse complement strand
TAACCAACGCCGCTTACAGTGGTTTGCACCCTGCTCCTGCAAGCCGAGTGCGAAGGGCCGACCTTCATCTCTCACAATGCTTATCTACAGCGCACAATGATTCCGTAATATAAGGGCAAGAAGGTAAACACAAACACCTGCCCTTGTAAATCATGAAGTTAAGTTACTTTGAATTATCTGCCGACGATCGTGCAAAGCTACAAAAAGTTGTGGCAAAAGGAAGAGATTGGCAAGCACGTCATCGGGCTCAAACACTGTTATATTTCAACGACGGGTTGAGTGCAAAGGCCATCGTGGCATTGCAAGACCTGAATATCGATACGGTTTATGACCGACGTAAGAACTGGTTATCAAAGGGGTTTGCCGCTTTATATGACATGCATCGAAGCGGCGCACCTCCGAAACTAAACGCCATTCACCTTGAACAGATCACGATTTGGGCGGAAAAGGAAGCACTGACAGCTCCAGCGATAGTGGCTCGGTTAAAGGAAGAGTGCAATGTAAACGTGAGCGTTGGTACCGTAACTAATGCGTTGAAAGCACTTGGTTTTGTCTGGAAACGTACACGCCTGTGGTTAAAAAAAAACGAGATGAAGTCTGGTTTAGACAAGCACAGTTAGAAATAGAATTGATGAAAGATGAAGTCGAACGCGATGATAGGATCTTAGCCTTTGTCGATGAGACTGGTTTCGCACTGGCCCAGCCAAACCGTAGCGCCTGGACTCCAATAGGCAAATGTCACAAGATTGACGCCAACCGGGGAAAACGCCTGAATGTCATCGGAGCTATGCTCTCAACGGGTGATTTGTTCTCAGTTGCGCTGTGGCAACCAACAAATTCACTTATATTTATCGGCTTTCTTGGTCTGCTGATGAACTACGTGGGCAAACCTTTAACGGTCATTCTGGACAATGCGTCATTCCATAAAGCAAAAGCGGTTCAACCGATGTTAAAGGTGCTGGCTCAAAAGGGGCTGACTCTTTATTTCTTGCCACCTTACAGTCCAGAACTCAATCGAATTGAAAAGTATTGGCACAAGCTGAAGTATGAATTGATGGAATTCAAGACGCGAAATGAAAAAACCCTTGAAGAAGATGTCTGCAAAATCTTGGACGGTTTTGGTAAGGATTACGTAATGACTTTTTGATGAGCGCTTAATAAAAACTCCCTTCTGGGCCCGCTTGCCCTGCAACGCCCCTGCAAACTTCTGTATGTCTGGGCGCAAGACGTTGTTTTCCAATCGTTTGGCCTGAATGTAGATAATGTCAAGACCCAGACGATCCTCCTTGATAATACCGTCAATACCTCCGTCACCGCTCCCGCCGACCGCTTCGCCTGCATCTTTTATTGAACCGCCATACCCCATTTTTACCAAGACGTCGACCTTAACTTTTTGCTTTTGGACATTTCTTTATATACTTTTGGTATAAAAACAGCATCAATCAAATACCATGCAATTTGAGTTTGATCCTGAAAAAAGCAGACTGAATAAGATAAAGCACAATATCGACTTTATTGAGGCTCAAGTATTGTGGGATGATGATGATCTTGTTGAAATTCCAGCAAAAACAGTGGGAGAACCTCGGTTGATTGTTATCGGCACGATTTCAGACAGATACTGGTCTGGAATAGTAACCTTCAGAGGAGAAACCATAAGAATAATTTCAGTAAGGAGATCTCGCACTGAGGAGGTGGCACTATATGAAAACAGAAGAATTTGACAAAGCGTTTGATGATGGTTCAGATATCACACCTTACCTTGATCTGAACAAGGCGCGTCGGATAAAACAACAGCATAAAAGGGTGAATGTCGATTTTCCAGTCTGGATGATCGATTCGCTCGACAAGGAGGCAACCCGTCTCGGGGTATCGCGCCAGTCGGTGATAAAAATATGGATAGGGGAACGCCTTCAACAACAGAATTGAAACCTCACCCATTCCAAACGGGCGATACTACTTCAGATGACTTCATGACTAAATTGAGCAACTCCTTGTAATTCGCTCTCCACAATTGATTCGTCATAATCAAAGATGACAATCCCTTGTTTCGCAAGTATATCAGCAAAAGGATTTGTTACTTTCAAACAACTCAACTGAATGAATAAAAAGTGCCGAAACTTCGGATATAACTCATCAAGATAGCGGAAGCCAGTGGAAAGGCTATGAAAGAGTTTCTCATTTCAGGCATCTTCTGCGTTTTGTATTTTGGTATGAAAAAGCGTACATTTTACGTCGAAGTAAAAGAAATTAATCAGCTTTATCGGGATAAATGCGTATTATACGGACGCAGTGCCACGAAAAAATACTTGTTACTGATTGACGAACACCCTTTTTAAGGGGAACAAGGCAAAAGGAGAAGGGACAATATGCCTACCGGCGAAATTTTTGAAACAATAATGGGCAAAAGCCCTGCATCTTTTCAAACGATCGAAGAAATCAATGCGTTTATTGAGCATAAATTGGGTAAAAAACTGAAAATCAAGTTATTGTATGAAGATATTTCAAGTTGCAGAGGAAGCATTCTGCCATTGAAGTCATACGATCCAGAGAAAGAAATAGACAAAGCGCTCAAAAATTCCAGAAGAAATATTCAAATTATATAGGACTCACTTTCTACCTGCATATTCTGATTTTGTTGTTCTCTCTCAATCAAAACCAAAACAGATCCTCATTGAAGAGTCCAATACTCTTTCTCATATCGCTCAAGCATATAATGATCAATTATCTCCAAAAAAGAAAGCTGAAAATTTAAATAAAGCACGCAACCACATCATAAGGGCTACAATCATCAGGCAACGCCTTCAAAAAACGCAGCAATCCCACATGCGAAGCCGTTATAAGTGCAATCGGATACATGAGAAACTCCAGCATGCCATTTTATTCCGTTATTCCACTAAATTCCGCGAAGGCCAAAATTTATAGCTACTCACCGTCAATACAAACGTATACAATCCATGCCCAAATAACTGACGACAACCGCTGTATATCCCCGCGTCCAAATCCTAACACCTTCATCGAGTCAGCCGGCACCTCACTGAAGGGCGCCGTTGATATCCTGAAAAATAAAGGCGCGGTGCTTGACACCCTCCTCCCGTTCCATATCGCGAACTACCTCTACACTGGTGACGAAAAAACCTTCTATGCAAGCGCTGCAACTCGCAAGATTGCCTCATATTTCAACCTCGGAAACAATGTTAACAACTGGCGCACATGGCTCGCGGTCCACGGCCCGATTCAGGCAGCATTGAATATCGATGCAACCTGGGATCACGCCACAGCAACCCAAGGCAGGCTTGATACCTTTCAACCCGGCACGACTCGCGGCGGGCACTGCGTTGCTATTGTTGGCTACACCGCTGACAATCGCTTCATTGTCCGCAATAGCTGGGGAACAACATGGGGTGATCAGGGTTTCGCTTACGCCAGCGAAGCCTATATCGATGCGGCATTCTTTAACGAAAGTTATGGCATAACACTTTAAACCATGTTCAAGTGAACGGAAAAATCAGAATAACTGCTATGCTGATGGTTGCGTCTCTTCCGTATTCCACTGGCCTAACTTCCTGCACCAACCCGGATATCTATACAAGAATGGAGCATGAACTCTTTCAAACCGATAATAACCGAACTGTAGATATCCGACTCGGCGATACCGCCCGAATAAGTCTGCCGGAAAACGCAACCACAGGATACTGCTGGACCATTGATCACTACGACAAGCAATATATAAGCGCACTTGCCACTGAACCGCACTATACGGCTGATGGCATTGGTGTGGGTTCCGGAGGTAATGTTACCTTCATCTTTCAGGGTAAGAAAATCGGCATCGGCGAGATTGCACTGAAGCATTGGCGCTCATGGGAAGGAGACTCGTCAATCATCGCCCGTTATCATAGTAAGCTCAACGTGTTGCCATAACATCCTCACTCTCCAGGAACCTATTGATATCGCTTGTGGATACGGAGCTTTTCAATACGTGAATAGAGCGTTTTCGGGTGCATGGCAAGCCGCTCAGCAGCTCCGCCGCTACCACTCACCCTGCCGTTTGAACGTTCGAGGGCATCAAGAATCAGCTCTTTTTCCATCAAGGCAACATCAAGAGTAAAATCATGCATGGTTTTAACCTCTCCCTTGAGAGCACGATCAACAACAGACTCAGGAAAAGAAAGAATCGATGAAAAATCAAGCGATGGCCCTTCAGAAACAATAACCGCCTGTTCGACAAGATGTGCAAGTTCACGAATATTACCCTTCCACTCACGGGCAACCAGACGTTGCATATCACGCTCCTTGAACATGAGGAGCGGTTTGCCGAACTCCCTTGAAAATTTTGCGGCAAAGTGTGCTGCAAGCATGGGAATATCATCGCGCCGTTCACAAAGTGACGGAATGGCAAGAGGAAAAACATTGAGCCGGAAAAAAAGATCTTCCCGAAACCTCCCTTCAGCAACCTCCTTTGCAAGATCACGGTTCGTTGCGACAATAACCCGCACATCAACCTTGATCACCATTTTTCCACCAAGACGTTCAAGCTCACGCTCCTGAAGCACACGAAGCAGTTTTGCCTGAAGTTCCAGCGGCAGCTCACCGATTTCATCAAGAAAAATAGTACCTCCTTCAGCCAGCTCAAACTTACCGATCCGCCGTTCTATGGCACCGGTAAAACTCCCTTTTTCATGACCAAAAAGCTCCGATTCAATCAGTGCCCCCGGCAGTGTTGCACAATTGATCTTGATCAATGCACGCTGCCTGCGGTTTGAAAGATTGTGAAGCGCCCTGGCAAAAAGTTCTTTTCCGGAACCTGTTTCTCCCTGGATCAATACGGTGGCATCAGTAGGAGCGACCTGACTCACACGATGCAGTACCGACTTCAGAGGTATACTGTTGCCAATGATTTCTTCAAAGTTATGCCCTGCCTTGATTTCCTCGATAAGACAAGTACGTTCGCCTTCGAGCTTTCGGCGAAGCTCATCGATCTCCTCAAATGCCAGATAGTTCTGCAGAGCAAGTGAGAGTTGGGGGACAATCAGGCTTACCGTTGCTTGGTCGTGCTCATCAAAAGAACGTGAAGTATCAGAAATAATAAGACCTGCACGACTTCCCGGCGTATCCCATAACGGAACAGTTATCAGAGAGCAGACACCAAATTTGTCTCTGGCAAGCGCTAATATGCGATACTTTGCGCAAAGTCGAAGAAATGCCTCTCCGCCATAACATCCAGGATTTGTAATCAATGAAAAGCTCTCTTTTGCTATCTCTTCAAAATTGGTAATATCAAGCTTTTCAGCAAAAGAGACAGGAAAAAAGCCACTCCCGTCTTCACGCATGAAATTATCGAAAATGTGAAACTTGCCATCATCACCCATAACACGAATACCAAGAAAAGTACAGGGCACCAGTTTATCTATCTGCTCACAAACCGCGAGGAGCATCCTGTTCCGGTCCTTTATGGTAAGAAGGGCATTGTTGACCGCAAGTTGCATAACAGTCTGAGCTTCACGAAGCCGTAGCTCCTCGTACGCAAGAGTATTGCTTACCGCAACGGCAATTGGGGATGAAAGGGTGGCAAGAAGTTCCTTATCGCTCTCCGACCAGTTTTTTTCATCTTTTGACACAAAATTTAGAAACCCTATAATCTTTCCACCTGTCCGAAGCGGCGACAACACAACCTGACGCATACCAACATCATAAAGCACATGCGGCACTGGATAATCTGCCGGATAACGGTCAAGAACCTCTTCAATGCTGAAAACCGAAACAGACAGATCGGTCATGTGCGGCTCTATCCATGACCCCGCAACAGCTCTTTTTTTGCGAGCGATACCTTCAGGAACATGAAATCGAAGCATTTCAAAAATAACGTTGCTATACCGTCGCTCTTTGTCAAAGGTGATAATCACAACAGAATCAAACTCAAAGACAAGGCGCAGTTTATCAGTAACTGTTCGGAAAAGCTCATCAGGATCGCGAATTGAACCCACCGCATCGCTGATGTACTGCATCAGAAGATGTGCCTCATGAACAGAAGAAATACTCATAGCGCTATAGCAAAGTCAGATAATTCTTAAATATTAAGAACACATTATAGAGAAATTTCTTATTTTTTCAGAATTCAAAAATCAAGCAGACAACGACAAGCCTTATGCAGCAAGGGTTGTAGAGATTACTGACACCATTCCGCTCTTTGGTATACAAATTGCAAAGAAAGTGTACATGACAAGGACGAACAGATATTTTTCGCTCTGTCAGTACCATAACGGAACAAATCATCGAGCTATTATGAACAGAAGTCTGACCAGAACAGCTGGAATCGCAGCAACGGCAATGATGCTTGCCATGCCGTTACTGGCAATCGGAGCAGAAGAACCGGTGAAAGAGTCGCTTACCATTGAAAAAACCATTCGTCTTGTCCGTGAAAATAATCCGGCGCTCAAGGCCGCAGCAGATGAGGTAAGTGCTGCCGATGCCCGAATTACCCAAAACAGAAGCGCATATTATCCCCGAATTTCGGCCAGCGGAGGATACACCTACCTCAACCCCGTATCGGAAATGAGTTTCTTTGGAAGTCCCATGCTCAAGTTTGCGCCGAACGACAACTATGAAGCCAAAGTCACCGCCAAGGCAACCCTGTACGACTTCGGGAAAAGAGGCGCTACGGTCGATCTTGCACAAACTGGAAAAAAAACAGCTGAACACTCTCTTGAAATCTCCCGAAGAGATCTCTCGTTTCAGGCTGTCCAGCTCTTTTACAGCATTCTTTTTTTGCGGGAGAATATAACGGTTGAACAGAAAGAGATTGCAGCGCTCAACAAAGCACTCGATTTCACATCAAAACGTTACCAGACCGGCGCAGCGACAAAATTTGACGTTCTTTCCACAGAAGTACGAATAGCTGCAGCACAAAGCAAAATGCTTGACCTGAAACATGAACTGCTCCGGCAGGAAATTAACTTGCGTCGCCTGACCGGGATAGCTGACAACGTGCCGCTCAGAATCCAGGGATCGTTTTCAGTAGCACCGCCGGATCATGAAAACACCGGAAAGGTCACTCACGCGTTAGATCAGCGACTTGAAATGAAACTTGCCGACGAACAGGAAAAAGCAGCCAGGCAACGACGTTCCATCGCTATGAAAGAGGGTCTTCCGGTACTCTCCGGCAGTGCATCCTATGGTATCACCAATGGCCTTATGCCTGACATTTATGAAATCCGGGAGAATTTTGTGGGCGCTCTCCATCTGGAGGTGCCTCTTTTCAGCGGGTTCAAAACAAGTGCAGAACGGCAGGAAGCTACCGCCCTCATGCACGCCGCTGCTCAACGAAAGTTTGATACCCAGCAGCAGGTCAAAGCTGATATCGAAGAGACAACCCATGCACTCCAGACCGCATCGGAAAAGATCATAACGACCGAAGCACAGGTACAGCAAGCAAAACTTGCCGCCCAACATGCCAGAACTCGCTATGAAAATGGGATGGCCACGGTACTTGATCTGCTGAACACCGAAGCCTCACTCTCCCAGGCGGAACTTGCAAGACTCCAGGCAGACTATGCCTATGTCATCAGCAACTATACCATGAAACGCGCAACCGGTGAGCTCTTCTGGTAACATGACGATAGCACTCCAAAAAATAATCTGCGCCGTAGATTTTTCCGCCGCTTCAGATTTTGTGGTACGCTATGCAGCTGCAATGCACAGCCGCAGTGCGGAACTCATTATTCTCTCTGTAGCACCGGAAGAAAATAACGACGGCACCTTCCTGAAAAAACACCTGCATGAATTTTCACGATACAGCGATATGCTTTCTCAAAACAAAGCGCACGCCATCTTTACTGTTCAGTACGGAGCACCTGCAGCGGTTATTCTTGACTATGCAAAAGCACAGAACGCAGATATGATTCTCCTCGGATCACACGGCAACACTGCCATTGCCCGTCTTCTGGTGGGAAGCACTGCAGAAACAGTGATGCGCAAAGCGTTCTGCCCCGTTGTAATACTGAAAACACCGGCAAATACGCTTACAACTGCAGAATAAAAGGTTCAGAACGATACTTTTCACGCCAATAACAAGAGATAACATGGAACAACCTGAGTCAAAAACAATACCAGAGAACAAGAACCTCGGAAAAGACCCGGCAAAGGCCTCAAACCCGCTCCGCATCATTATTGCTGCCGTTTTTATTGCTGCAGCCCTTCTCTGGGGAGGAAAAACCATCTACCACTCTTTCCTCTACGTTGAAACCGACAACGCCCAGATAGAGGGAGATGTCTACCCGGTTATTTCCCGAATCCCTGGAAAAGTACAGGATGTTCTGGCAAGCGATAACCAGCAGGTCCATAAGGGGGATACCCTTATCCGGCTTGAAGCTGCCGACTATGAAGTCCGCCGGGACATAGCCGCTGCAGCTGTAGAGAGCGCCAGAGCGGGATTAAAGGCAACAACTGAACAGGCAAATGCTTCCAGCGCATCAGCAAACGCAGCTGCGGCAACAAGTAGAAAACAGCAGGCTGACCTTCACCGTGGTGAAAATCTCCGGAATCAGGACGTGATTTCACAGGCAGAGTTTGATGGCGTCAAGGCCGGAGCGCAGGCAGCTTCTGCTCAGTATACCGCAGCCGGAAACCAGTATCAGGCCTCACTGGCCCAGATACCGCTGCAGAAAGCAGAGGTAAAAAAGCGTGAAGCCGAACTCCGTAATGCTGAACTGCAGTTATCCTACACGAGCATTGCCGCGCCGGCATCAGGACATATATCAAAAAAAAATATAGAACCCGGACAGTATGTTTCACCCGGCCAGTTGCTCATTGCTCTGGTCGGCAGCAGCGATCTTTGGGTAGTAGCAAATTTCAAGGAGACCCAGCTTGAAAAAATCCACCCGGGGCAACCAGTCACGATTAAAGTTGACGCATACCCTGATAAAGAGTTCAATGGAAAAGTTGAGTCACTCTCTTCGGGCACCGGTGCAAAATTCTCTCTGCTGCCCCCAGACAATGCAAGCGGTAACTTCATAAAGGTCACGCAGCGTGTACCAGTCAAAATCATCTTTACCGAAAAGCCCGACAAAGATCACAAGCTTGCCGCAGGCATGAACGTTATCGTCGACGTACAAATAAAATGAAACCTGATTACAATGTCATCCCGAATCCCCTTCATTCCTATGAAACCGGATTCAGGAAAATAATCATCACCTTGACCGTGATCGTTTCAGCCATGCTTGAACTGATCGACACTACCATTGTGAATGTAGCGCTTACCCAGATCAGCGGAAACCTTGGCGCCAGTATCGATGATGTCGCATGGGTCGTCACCAGTTACGCCATTGCCAACGTTATTGTGATCCCTCTTTCAGGATTTCTCGGAAACCTGCTCGGACGACGCAACTACTACATCGGCTCCATTCTGCTTTTTACCTTTGCCTCTCTTTTGTGCGGCATGGCCCCGAACATCTGGGCACTGGTCTTTTTCCGCTTTCTGCAGGGTCTCGGGGGCGGCGCGCTCCTTCCGACCTCCCAGGCGATTCTCTACGAAACCTACCGTCCCGAAGAACGCGGCAAGGCAACCGGCATCTTTTCCATGGGACTTGTGCTCGGCCCTACCATAGGACCGCTGCTCGGAGGATTTCTTGTTGATTACTTCTCATGGGAGTGGTGCTTTTTCGTCAACATCCCTGTCGGCCTGCTTGCCGCCTGGTCCGCCTTTACCTTTCTCAGGGAACCGAAAGTGCAGCACACCGTCTCTAAAATCGACTGGACCGGAATCGGCTTGCTTGCCGTGGGCATAGGCTCCCTGCAGTTCATTCTTGAAAGGGGAGAGTCGAAAGACTGGTTTGAAACTCCCTATATCACCTGGTTTACCATCATCGCCGCTGTTTCACTCGTGGCATTTGTCTGGTGGGAACTGCACACCGAGGAACCCGCCGTCGACCTTCGAGTCCTTGCCCGGAGCAAGAACCTTGCAATAGCCGCAGTACTCACCTTTGTTGTTGGTTATGGCCTCTATGGATCACTCTTTGTCTTTCCTGTCTTTGTCCAGCGCCTGCTCGGCTTTACCGCACTCCTGACAGGGATGGTGCTCTTCCCCAGCGCCATGGTAACCGGCATGATCTCCATGCCCCTCGGCATCGCCATGCAACGAGGCATCAACCCCAAAAAACTCATGGCAATCGGCATGGTCGCTTTTACCATCTTCTGCTGGGAACTCGGCCAGCAGACCATGCAGTCAGGTTCGGAAAACTTCTTTCTGATACTGCTCCTGCGCGGTTTCGCACTTGGCTTTATCTTCATTCCAGTCACCATGCTTGCCGTATCAGGGCTGCACGGCAAAGACATCGGACAGGCAACAGGACTCAACAACATGGTCCGTCAGCTTGGAGGTTCATTCGGCATTGCGCTCACCAATACCTATATCGCAAGACGGGTTGCGGCACATCGGGTGGAACTGCTGAGCCATCTTTCTGCCTATGATCCCGCAGCAGTAACAAGGCTCGATGCTGTACAGCAGATGGCAACCATGAAAGCCGGACTGTCACAGAACGAAGCCGAACTTGCAGCCGTAAAAGCGCTGGACGGAACCGTTCTCGTTCAAAGCCACCATCTTGCTTACATGGATGCATTTATGCTCATCTCACTTCTCTTTGCACTCGCACTTCCTCTCCTTCTTTTAATCAGAATACAGAAAGGAGAAAAAGCCGACCTCTCATCAACACACTGAACTCTATTCTCCCTTTTTGCTGCCACGCCTGTCCGCAACAAAATCCAGCACAACAGAGTTCATGCAAAACCGCTTCCCTGTAGGAGGCGGTCCGTCATCAAAGAGATGGCCAAGATGTGCGCCGCACCTCCCGCAGAGTACCTCAGTCCGATCCATGCCGAATGAACGGTCCGGAAGATAGGTCACACTGCCTTTTCGCACCACCTCAAAAAAACTTGGCCAGCCGCAGGTCGAGGCAAATTTGGCATCAGAGCGAAAAAGGGCATTCCCGCATGCCGCACAGTAATAAGTGCCCTTCCCCGTATAATCCCAGAACTTGCCGGTAAACGACAGTTCAGTCTTTTTTTGACGGGCTGTGGCATAAACTTCCGGAGAAAGCACCCTTTTCCACTCCGCGTCAGGCAGATTAAGTTTCGAGGTATCAGTCCGTGAATAATAGGGATTGGAAGTGTGTTGCTTTTCCATGGTTCCGTGTGACTGATTTTTTTCCGCAGACGCTTTCAAAGAGAACTGCAGTGCTCCAAACACAAGCAGCAAGAAACAAAACTGTTTCATGACAAAAACTGTAACGTTAAGCTTCATTGTATAAAACATCACCTGCCACAACATTTCTTGAATTTTTTTCCGCTGCCGCAGGGGCAAGGTTCATTGCGCCCTGTTCGCGCCACTTTGGTTGTAAACATCATCTCTTGTGCCAATTCGAGTTCCGAACGGATGTCAGGATGCATTATTTCATTGGTTGCCCTCACACATTCCGGTATACTCTTCCAGAGTTCCCTCAACTCTCCCCTCAATATTGGCGTCATGGAATCGTCTGTATGGGCAAGAAACGCATAAAATGCAGACAACAGCGTTAAAACATTTTTATCAGCGGCCGCCTCTTCCCATTCCGAATCGCTCATTAGAACTCCGGCAATAAATCCCGCTGCCCACAACATGACAGCATTATCTTTCTCATCCTCAATTTCATAGAAACCCGAATCGGGCAGTGTCTCAAAAGCATCAGTATACACTAACTCCATAATGATGCGGTTCGCCATCTTCATCAACAGAGCCGTGAGTCGTTGTCTCTGCTCAACACTCTCAAATTCCGGTTCTTTTCCTTCACCACTCATGTCCCATACCAAAGGCAACCATCTACTGGGAAGAACAGTTACCGGCCCAATGATCAACGAGGTAAGAAATCCGTCAATCATATCAATCGACATGACCTCTTCAGGGACTGCATCCGAAAAAAGAAAATCATCAAGCTCTTCAAGCTCACTGTCAGTTATGACGTTAATGCTCTTCCCTAAATAATCTTTCTTGGCCATAAAAGTGCTTGTTTATTTGAAACTTCATAAAGCTTTATATCGATGGTAAGCCGTTCGGACACTTTTGCCGGAATAAACAAGGAGCAGCGAAGCCAGGATCGTGACCACGCAGCCGATGCGAATGGCAAACCCTGTCCCGAAGTGTTCCGACAGATAACCGATCTCAAGGTTCCCTATCGGCATGAAACCCATGAAAACCATCATATAGAGGCTCATGACCCGTCCCCGAAAACGATCGTCGACCGTACTCTGAATAGTGGCGCTCATAGTTGAAACCGCTGCAACAAGTCCAAACCCTGCGATGAAAAGAAATAAAAATGCTACCGGCAGAAGCGTTGTAAGCGTAAACCCGATCAAGGCAAGAGCAAAAAGAATATTACCGCCAGCAATAAAAACCATCCGGTCGATTTTTCTGGAATATATGGACACAACCACGGTACCAACAACGGAACCAAGGCCCGAAACACCGTAAAGATAGCCAAGACCTGAAGCTCCCATCCCGAACCTGTGTTTGGCTATAACCGGAAGCATCGTGACATAGGACCATGCAAAAATTGCAATAACAGCGATAAAAAGTACAATGGTTCGTATCAACGGATGCTCCCATGAATATTTCAACCCCTCCTTGATCGACTGCAACGGATGAATGGAAACTTTCTCACCCACCTCTTTTGGCAGATCCGTCATGGAGAGCAGGGCAAGGATAACAGCAAAAAAGCTTACTCCGTTGACGATAAACGCCACTCCCGTACCAGTTGCTGAAATAAGAAATCCAGCAATAGCAGGCCCTATCACCCGAGAGCCATTGTAAATTGCCGAATTCATCGCAATAGCTGATGAAAGCTCCTCCCGATCTACGATTTCACTGAGAAAAGCCTGCAGTGCAGGAACATTGAGCGCATTGACACACCCGAGAAGAAACGAAAGAACAATAATGATCCAGATGGTTACCATCCCCGTCATTGCAAAAATACCGAGAATAAACGCCAGAAGCATTGCGGATGATTGAGTCCAAAGCAGAATAGTCCGCTTCGGATAGCGATCAACAATAACCCCGCCTAAAAGCGAAAGAAAGAGGGTTGGCAGGGTCGAAGCGGCAGCAACAACTCCAACATCAAAAGCCGAACCGGTAATTTCAAGCACCAGCCAACCCTGCGCCACCATCTGAATCCAGGTGCCGATCATGGAAATCACCTGACCAGGAAAATATCGCCGAAAATTCCGGCTCCTGAAGGCAGGAAAAGCAGAAAGCAGCTGTCCCGAAACCCCCTGACCTCTTTGAGATTCAGGCTTGAACGGATTATTTATCGGGGACTCTTCAGCAGATAAGGTCATCGCAGCAATACATCTTCATTTATCATATTCAGTTATCATCTTCATCAGACCTCAAAGGTATTAAAAGAAACCGGCAAACATAAAAGGTCGTCAGAACAATACTGTTATTCTTTAAAAAATAATAGCAGTACATTTACGCAGCCGTTTCAACCAGCTATACCATGGCGACGGCTATAACAATAACACACTAAAACAAAAAGGAGTTCTACCAATGAATGTAGTTAATCCGGAAGCTATCGGGTTATTTGGACTTATGGTCACTGTCTGGGTGTTCGGCCTGGAACAGTTGGGATTCGGGCTTGACAAGAATACTGATCACGCAAAGCTGGGAAGAAATCTTGCCCATATCGCCCTCTATTTCGGCGGTATTGCCCAGCTTTTCACCGCAGTCTGCCTCTACCTGTTCGATGTTGGAATGCCGCCTGAAGCAAGAATTTACATCGGGACCATCTTTGCAACCTACGGGCTGTTCTGGGTTGTTGTAGCCATGCATTTCTACAACCCCGGTGACAAAAAGATCTACGCTCACCTGTTTCTCGCTATCTTTTTCATGACCGCGGTTTTCAGCTACAAAGCAATCCTGATGGGGAAAATCTGGCCGCTGGGCACGGTACTGCTGCTCATCAACCTACTGACCATATTACTTCCATTTGCCTGGTACAAGCAGAATACACTGATCACCAAGATCTGCGGTGCAACCAACATTGCCATCGGACTCTGCGCCATTCCACTCCTGCTCCACTCTCTGGGAGTGTAAACCTACCCTTTATTGCCCGAAACAATCATCAGCGTTACGATTGTTTCGGGCCTCACCCATCATCGGTAAGCGCCATTTTTCTGATTATCTTTACACTCCTCGTCATTGCTTATTTCAGCAATCTTCCGCATATTCTAAAAAAGATGGAAAACACCTTACAGAAACAGGTTAACTGATGATAGCACTGCATGTTTCAGTGCTGGATGGCACGGCGATGCTCTGGAGTGAAGGAAGCTCACCAGGCAATCTTATAGAACTTCGGCTCGCATTACACGGTATCGGTATCTCTTTCGCCTTTAGTAAAAATACAACAGAAGAACTTGTCGCATGGCTCCCATGCCGCGGTCAAAAGCCTTTACCATCATCTTCCCTTCTTGGTGATGAACCTGACAAACGCCGCAAAGAGTCTCTCCAGCCCTTTATTATTACAGCTCTTTCACTGGATATCAACTCCCTGCAGGAACTTTCGTACCTTGCCGATGCGGGAAACATCCACGAGAGCGGCGTCATTTTCGGCACTTCGATCCGTTGGATTCGGCAGGTTGTAAACGTTGCTCTGAACCTTGTTGCAGGCCACCAGTTTCTTCCCTCAGTTCTTCTGCATCATAACGTCTGGGAAGCCCGATGGCTTCCGTTGCCTGACACCGACGGCTCAAGAGTGCTTGAAAAACTTGCACAGAACATGCCGCCAGTATGCCGAGCGATCAGCACCACTGATACCAGACCCCCCGAACAAGCAACATCATCCGTGCTGCAACAGCTGCTCTCCTCTATGGTTGACAGCATAGTACGCCCTTCTGAAAAAATAAATAGGGTAACCGCCAAACCATCCGAAAGCATTCATGATGCCTGGTTACAGGCGTTGACAAATGCTCAACCTCAAATAGTCTGGAATAAATTGCACGAAATTGAAAAGCTTGGCCACCAGCTCTCGCTATGGCGCCGTCCAATCGATGTGCTTGAATCTTCACCGTTCACCTTCTGCTTCCAGCTTGCAGAACCGCAAGAAACCGGTAAAAATAAAGATCTCTGGCAGGTCATCTATCAGCTTCAGTTGAAAACCGACCCAAGTCTTATACTCAACACTGCGGATCTGTGGAAACCTGAGAGCGCCGCCTCACAACACATTACATCGTACCTCCCTGATTATACAGAATTTATACTGACAGCATTAGGTCAAGCTTCCGCTCTCTATCCAGCAGTCACCGAAAGTCTGAAAAAGACAAAACCCGGAGGATTTACCCTTGATGCCGACGGAGCCTACAGTTTCCTCACAGAGTACGCTGAGTTCCTTCGCAGTAGTGGTTTTATTGTCATGCTTCCATCATGGTGGAGCGGTCGTGGAGGATTCAACCGGATTGGTATTAAAACGAAAACCAAAGTTCCTGTAATGCAGGGAAGCGGTTCGGGCCTGACGCTCGACACGATGATAGCCTGCAATTATGCCGCAGCTCTCGGCAACGAAGAACTTGATCTGGATGAACTGAAAACGTTAGCCGCATTAAAAGCACCTCTCTTGAAAGTTCGCGGACAATGGACACAACTTGACCACAAAGAGCTTGCCGCTGCTGTTCGTTTCCTTGAAAAAAAACCAAAGGAAGAGCTCTCAGCCCGCCATATCCTCACAACAGCACTTGGCGCAAAAAGAAAAGAGGATGGAGTGCTCATACGCTCAATAGAAGTTGATGGATGGCTTCAGGAACTGCTGGAAAAGCTTTCCGGCGATAACCAGTTCGAGATGCTCCCACAGCCAGAGCGGTTTCAGGGAACGCTAAGACCCTACCAGGAGCGCGGCTATTCATGGCTCTCTTTTCTTCGGCGATGGGGCCTTGGCGCCTGCCTTGCCGATGACATGGGCCTCGGAAAAACCATCCAGACTCTTGCCATGATTCAGAGAGAACGGGATCTTGGCGAAAAAAGAGCAGTTCTGCTGATCTGCCCGACCTCGGTCGTCAACAACTGGCGGAAAGAGGCTCAACAGTTCACGCCGGATATAACCATACTGATCCATCACGGCATCGACCGGATGAAAGCCGCCAATTTTCGCAAAGCTGCCAGCGAATCAGCCCTTGTCATTTCAAGCTACGGCCTGCTGATGCGCGATATTGAACTGTTTGCAGAGGTCGCATGGGCAGGTATCGTCCTTGATGAGGCGCAGAATATCAAAAACCCCGAAACAAAGCAGTCAAAAGCAGCCCGCTCAATCCGGGCGGATTACCGTATCGCCCTGACCGGAACACCGGTTGAAAACCATGTCGGCGACCTGTGGGCATTGATGGAATTTCTCAATCCGGGTTTTCTCGGTACCCAGCACTTTTTCAGAGAAAACTTTTATACCCCGATACAGTGGTACGGCGATACTGAAGCATCTCATCGATTAAAGAGACTGACCGGACCGTTTATTCTGCGCCGTATGAAAACCGACTCTTCGATCATTTCAGATCTTCCCGATAAAATTGAAATGAAGGAGTATTGCACCCTCACCAAAGAACAAGCCTCCCTCTACAAAGCGGTTGTAGACGAACTGCACGAAAAAATTGCATTGGCAGAAGGCATCGACAGAAGGGGACTGGTGCTTGCCCTCCTGCTCAAACTTAAACAGGTCTGCAACCATCCGGCCCATTTTCTCGGCGATAATTCCGACATCGTCAACCGTTCCGGCAAATTGCAGCGTCTGACAGAACTGCTTGATGAAATCAGGGAAGCCGGTGAAAAAACTCTTATTTTTACCCAGTTTACCCAAATGGGCAAAATCATTCAGCAATACCTGCAGAAACTGTTCGGTGAAGAGGTTTTTTTCCTGCATGGCGGCATCAGTAAAAAAAGACGCGACCAGATGATCGATACCTTTCAGCAAGAGAGCAAATCTCCAGGAATCTTTATTCTTTCGCTGAAGGCTGGAGGAACCGGCCTCAATCTTACCACAGCCAATCATGTCATTCACTATGACCGATGGTGGAACCCTGCCGTAGAAAATCAGGCGACTGACCGGGCCTTCCGTATCGGGCAGAATAAAAACGTTGAGGTTCACAAATTCATTACAGCAGGAACGCTCGAAGAACGTATTGACGATATGATCGATAAAAAAACAGCCGTTGCCGGTAAAGTTCTTGGAACCGGAGAACAGTGGCTGACCGAACTGTCAAATAATGATTTACGTAACCTGATTATGCTCGGGCAAGAAGCATCGGGAGAATAACCTTATGGCACCATGGCATCTACGCTACATCCCTACGAAGCCTAAAGCGGCAAAAGGGGGCATCAAGACGCAAACCAAACGGGGGGCACTTGCTAAAACATGGTGGGGGAAACATTGGATAGAGACGCTCGAAAGTTTTCCTGTCGGCTCAAGACTTGCACGCGGGAAAACCTATGCCCGTAGCGGCCAGGTCACCGATCTTGCCATGACCTCCAAAGGAGTATCGGCCAAAGTTCAGGGTTCAAGATCAAAACCTTACACCGTTACGATCAAACTCAACCCCTATTCGAAAATACAGCTGGAAACGTTGACCGCAAAACTTTCAGCAAAACCGCTTTTCATAGCACAACTCCTCAACAACGAAATGCCGGAAAGCATAGAGCAGGAATGTAAAACCGCCAAAATTCCTCTCTTCCCAGAAAAATACAATGATCTGCAGACCACCTGCTCATGCCCGGACTACTCAAACCCCTGCAAACACATTGCCGCTGTTCTCTATATCATGGCCGAAGCCTTAGACCGTGACCCATTTCTCCTCTTCACCTTACGGGGAATGGAGAAAGATGCTTCTCTCAAGGCTATCGGCAACAGACTGCAGGGCCCAAGGGGAAAAAAGGAATATCATGAACCAGTAGCCCCGCCGGAACCTCTTCCGACCAACCATACTTTCTGGGGCACCAGCCCGGCAACCGGGCACGCAATCACCCATACTCTGCCAAAAGTGCCAGCCTCCATGATTAAGCGACTCGGACCAATTCCGTTCTGGCGTTCAACCAGTAACTTTATCAGCTCAATGGAAACTGCTTATACCAAAGCATCCCTTTCCGCCGAAAACCTTATCAGAAATTACCAGGATGAAAAAGAGAGTACCCGATAAAAAATAACTGATCTCCCCTGTGCAGAGAAAGGTTATTTGAAGATTTCTCATGAATTGCTAATATAAGTGCTGACCTGAAACACGCGTCACCTTACGTGTACCTTCTTTTTTTCAAGCACTTAAACCATGACACGCCATGAGCGCTCACATTTATAAGAAAATCGAAATTGTAGGTTCTTCGCCAACAAGCATTGAAGAAGCCGTCAATAATGCTGTTGCAAAAGCATCTGAGTCAATCCGAAATATCAAGTGGGTTGAAGTAGTCGAGACCCGCGGCCATGTAGAGAACCAGAAAATTGCCTATTGGCAGGTGACCATAAAGATCGGCTTTACCCTCGATGAAGATTGATGACAACAACAGGAAAAAAAATAGAAAAGGCACCGTTTAAAGGTGCCTTTTCTGTTGTTCTACAACAATTAGTTGTCGAGAGAATAATCTTCCGGAGCCAGTGACCAGTGCCTTGGAGACATCCAAAGTGTTGAGAGCATAAGTTCTCGAATGTGGGAAAACTCTTTGGGCAGTCTGTCATAAATCAATGCAAACAGCTCTTCGTGTGAAAGAAGCTCCCTCTTCCATGCTTCACGGTCTACCGACATCAGTTTTGAAAACTTCTCTGACGTCATCTCATCAAGACCACTCCAGTCGATCGACTCATACTTTGGCATCCAGCCAAGGGGACTTTCAACCGCGGCAGCATGTCCTCGAACACGTCCGACAATCCATTTCAGCACACGCATATTATCGCCGAAACCTGGCCAGAGAAACTTGCCGTTTTCATCTTTGCGGAACCAGTTGACACCGAAAATTCTTGGCGGTTCCTGAAGAGTACGCCCGACATGAAGCCAGTGATTGAAATAATCACCCATATGATAGCCGCAGAACGGAATCATGGCAAAAGGGTCGCGGCGAACTTCGCCGATCGTGCCGGCGGCAGCAGCAGTTTTTTCAGAACCCATGGTTGCTGCAAGATAGACACCGAAATTCCAGTTAGCCGACTGATAAACAAGAGGAACCGTATCACCGCGGCGCCCGCCGAAAATAAAGGCACTGATCGGTACACCTTTAGGATTTTCCCAGTCGGGATCAAGCGAAGGACACTGACTTGCAGGAGAGGTAAAACGGGCATTAGGATGCGAAGAAACCCTTCCGCAATCAGGCGTCCAGCGATTACCCTGCCAATCGATCAGTTCATCAGGTGGAACCTTGGTCATGCCCTCCCACCAGACATCTCCGTCCGGGGTCATGGCGACATTGGTAAAGATACAGTTCTTTGCAAGAGTCGCCATGGCATTCGGATTCGACTGTTCCGAGGTACCAGGAGCAACGCCGAAAAAGCCATATTCCGGGTTAATAGCATGAAGGCGACCATCATCACCAGACTTGATCCACGCAATATCATCTCCGATAGTCGTCACCTTCCAGCCCTCAAACGATTCGGGGGGAATAAGCATGGCAAAATTTGTCTTACCACAGGCACTCGGGAATGCGGCGCCAACATACGTTTTTTCACCTTCAGGAGATTCAACACCGAGAATCAGCATATGCTCTGCAAGCCAGCCTTCATCCCTGGCCATGGAAGATGCAATACGTAACGCAAAACATTTCTTACCAAGCAGAGCATTACCGCCATAACCACTGCCATAAGAGACAATCAAGCGCTCTTCAGGGAAATGAACGATATATTTCTTTCCATTGCAGGGCCATGCAACATCAATCGCACCGGGCTCAAGCGGCGCACCGACAGAGTGCAGACAAGGCACAAATTCTTTGGTTTCACCAAGCAGTTCCATGACGTTACGCCCCATTCTCGTCATGATGCGCATGTTGGTCACCACATAAGGGGAATCGGAAATTTCAACACCGATATGAGCAATAGGCGACCCAAGCGGACCCATGCTGAAAGGAATGACATACATGGTTCTTCCTTCCATACAACCGGTGAAAAGCTGATTGAGAGTCTCTTTCATCTCTTTGGGAGCAACCCAGTTATTCGTCGGTCCTGCATCCTGGCGACGGAGACTGCAGATATAGGTTCTGTCCTCAACCCTTGCAACATCACTCGGGTCCGAACGACACAGATAGCTGTTAGGACGTTTCTCTTCGGAAAGTTTGATGAAGGTGCCGCTCTTCACCATCAGCCCACAGAGGGTATCGTACTCTTCCTGAGAACCATCGCACCAGTGAACTGAGTTCGGACGACAGAGGTCAGCGGTTTCCTGTACCCACTGAATCAGCTTTTTGTTTTTCACATAATCCGGAGGATTAATCTGAAGTAAAGTCATGATCTTTCTTTCATTGTCTAAAGGTTATACAAAAAAAACGTCCGCAACCATCACTGACTGCAGACGTTTAAGACTAAAGTATGTACGGATGGTAAACATCATCCGGGGCTGACAACCATCAATCATCTGATGAAGGCTTTATTTAGATATCTTGCGTTTCTTTTGAGCATCAAGAATTATTTTTTCAAACACTTCCTTGCTTCTTGCACCAGTAATGACCTGACTGATCTTTCCTGAAGAGTTAACCACAAATGAGGTTGGAATGGCACGGATGCCGCCATCCACATAACGGCTGAAGGCATTGACTATCTGCTCGTTAGCCATAACAACAGGATAGTTGATCTTGTTCTTTTTGATAAACTCTCTGATAGTTGGCTCGGTTTCGTTAAGCGCCACTCCAATAAAGGTAAAGCCTTTTCGACCGTATTGATTCTGAAGGACAACCATGTCAGGAATTTCTGAACGGCACGGCGGACACCATGAAGCAAAAAAATTAACAATATAGGTGGTACCGGTAAGGTTTGCCGAACCTACTGTTTTTCCATCCAGAGAGACAACTGAAAACGCCGGAACAGGAGGAGGCGTTTCTGCAGAAGGAACCGCAGAGAGCTTACCCGGTGAACCCGCCCATAAAAAACAACCAACCACCACGATGCGTAAAGCATTCCTCATCATCTTCATCATTTTCATACCAGTTCCCGTTAAAAAAAAGCAAACGCACAAACTGCCTCCGCCCTTAATATACAATTCTTCTTTTTTTTGAAGGCTATAAATGGGATGTATTTATCTTTGTGTTTCTTTCTCAAAAAAATTATATTTCAGCTCGATTTTTTTTATGCTTAGCCACCTTAGCTCAGTTGGTAGAGCAACTGTTTCGTAAATAGTAGGTCGTGGGTTCGACTCCCGCAGGTGGCTCGTATCCTGAAGTGCCATTATAACGGGTGCCCAAGTACTGAACATTGGAAACCTGAACGTTTGATTACTCTATAAAATCCTATCCACACTGTCACTATGCAAGAAGGTAAGATTTCCCAGATCATCGGCCCAGTTGTTGATGTAGATTTTCCTGAAGGACAACTGCCGTCAATTCTGGATGCATTAACCATTACAAGAGCGGACGGCACCAAGCTGGTTCTTGAAACACAGCAGCATCTCGGAGAAGAGCGCGTGCGTACTGTTTCAATGGAAAGCACCGACGGCCTTGTCAGAGGGATCAGCGTCACCAATACAGGAAGACCCATACAGGTACCTGTCGGGCCTGAGGTTCTCGGTAGAATGCTGAATGTTGTCGGCGAACCGATTGACGGTCGTGGAGCAGTTCATACAGCAAAAACCTACTCGATTCATCGTCACGCTCCAAAATTTGACGAGATCTCCACGAAAGCGGAGATGTTCGAAACCGGCATCAAGGTCATTGATCTGCTTGAACCTTACTCCCGAGGCGGAAAAACCGGTCTATTCGGAGGAGCCGGTGTAGGCAAGACCGTTCTGATCATGGAGCTGATTAACAATATTGCCAAACAGCAGTCGGGCTTCAGCGTTTTTGCCGGGGTTGGCGAACGTACCCGTGAAGGAAACGACCTTTGGCACGAAATGATGGAATCAGGCGTTATCGATAAAACCGCTCTGGTCTTCGGCCAGATGAACGAGCCTCCCGGAGCCCGTCAGAGGGTTGCATTGACCGGTCTCAGTATTGCTGAATATTTCCGTGATGAAGAAGGTCGCGACGTGCTGCTCTTCATCGACAATATTTTCCGGTTTACCCAGGCAGGTTCAGAAGTATCCGCACTTCTTGGCCGTATGCCAAGCGCAGTAGGCTACCAGCCAACCCTTGCTACAGAAATGGGTGAGCTTCAGGACAGAATCGTTTCAACCAAAAAAGGTTCGGTCACCTCGGTACAGGCCATCTATGTTCCTGCTGACGATCTTACCGATCCGGCTCCTGCCACCGCATTTGCTCACCTTGATGCAACGACCGTGCTTTCACGTTCTATTGCAGAGCTTGGTATTTACCCAGCTGTTGACCCTCTTGACTCAACATCACGTATTCTTGACCCCAACATTGTCGGCGACGACCATTACGACACCGCTCAGGCCGTCAAGCAGCTGCTGCAGCGTTATAAGGATCTTCAGGATATCATCGCCATTCTCGGTATGGATGAACTCAGTGATGAGGATAAGCTTGTAGTTTCCAGAGCAAGAAAAGTGCAGCGTTTCCTTTCTCAGCCATTCTTTGTCGCAGAGGCCTTCACCGGTCTTGCCGGCAAGTATGTCAAGCTTGAGGAAACCATCAAAGGCTTCAAGGAAATTATCGCTGGCCGTCATGACAATCTGCCGGAAAATGCATTTTATCTTGTCGGCACCATTGAGGAAGCCGTTGAGAAAGCAAAAACGATCTAAACCAAGCAAGAATCATGGCGAATTCCGATAAAGGGTTCAAAATAGAGATCGTCACTCCCCAGAAACTCTATTTTTCAGGGGAGGTTGTCAGTGTTACAGCACCGGGAGAGAGTGGGCAATTTCAGATACTGAGGAACCATGCACCTCTTCTTTCTTCACTGAAAACCGGCAAGGTCAAGCTTGTTCTGGCAGATCGCACCGAACAAGCATTTTCCATTTCGGACGGCTTTTTGGAAGTCAGCAGCAACAAAGCTATTCTGCTGACCGAAAATATTTCCTGATTTCATCCAAATGAATAAAAAACATCAGCATCGTTATGGGTGCTGATGTTTTTTGGTTCTATGAAAAACCTTACCCCAAAGGCCCTGCGCAAGGGAGATACCATCGGGCTTATCTCTCCATCATCACATTGCGCTTATCCCGAAAAAATCGCACAGGCTGTCAGCTATCTCGAAAAAAACGGTTATTCGGTCAAACCCTCCCTCCACCTGAACCGTATTGATCCTGATCCGGCCATTGCAGACAAACAAAAGCTGCACGATATCCACGACATGTTCAGCGACCCGTCAGTCCAGGCCATATTCTGCCTGAGAGGGGGAGCCGGAGCAGCCCGCCTGCTCAACAATATCGATTACACCCTTATAGCCGCCAATCCAAAAATCTTTGCCGGTTATTCTGACATTACCGCACTCTCTCTCGCCCTCTACGCAAAAACCGGCCTGATCAGCTTCTCTGGCCCCATGCTTGCCACAGAACTCTATTCGCCCACACCCTATACTGAAGAGCATTTCTGGGGTATGCTCACCTCACCAAACTATGCACTTTCGCTTCAGAACCACCAGAGTCATTCTCTTACCTGCATCAGAGCAGGAACCGTCGAAGGCCAACTCATCGGAGGGAACCTTTCAGTACTCTCTTCAATGATCGGCACCCCCTTTCTGCCCTCTTTCAAAAATACCCTTCTTTTTCTCGAAGACATCAACGAACCCGCATACCGGATCGATCGCATGCTCTCGCATCTTTCCAATGCAAACCTTCTTGCATGCTGCAGCGCTATACTTTTTGGCCAGTTCTCAGGTGAACCCGGAAAAATCGGAGAGGATGAACGAATGAAAAAAGTTTTTGACTATTACAGCACGCTCAACAAGCACACAGCGGTGCTCTCAGGGATTTCTTACGGCCACATCACCAATTTGATGACACTCCCTGTCGGAGCACATTTCAAAGTTCAGATAGCACCGACAGGCACCTTTTCACTTGGAGCCCTCGAACCGGTTATTGAAGAATAACCTTCACTCTTGCAACTGTGGGGAGGCTTTGCCTATTTTACAGTTTTAAAAAAGAACGCACGGTATACCTATGAACTTCTCCCTTCTGACCAGGTGGAAAGCATCCTTACCGGTGCCAGTAACAAAAGTGACCGAACAAAGTTCCGGCACCGACACCCTCGACGCATACCGCGTCGTGCTGTTCAATGATGAAGTGCACTCCTTCGACGAGGTCATTCAACAAATCATCAAAGCGACGCAGTGCAGCCGACTGAAAGCCGAACGTGCTACCTGGGAAGTCCACACCCGAGGCCGAAGCATCGTCTATTTCGGTCCCATGAGCAACTGCCTGAAAGTTAGCTCAATTCTCGAAGAGATCGCCCTTAAAACCGAAATCCAGACAGGATAAGGCTTTGATTTCAGAGAATCAGCAATACAATTACCATATCTCATTTCCGATCGGGATGATAAGCCACACAACATCCTCATCTGGCAAATAATCTTCCTTTGTTTCTTATATTCAATGTTTTCTATTGAACAGGAATCCCGAGGGATTTTTTCACAAAATTTAGAATGACCATGAGCAATTCTGAGCAGAAACGGGTACAGAGTGTGAATCTGCCACCTGATAAAGTCATGCATAAGCTGGTTTCACTTGCGAAGCGTCGCGGATTTATTTTTCCCTCCTCGGAAATATATGAAGGCCTCTCTTCCTGCTTCGACTATGGGCCGTTAGGCAGTGAGTTGAAGAAAAATATCAAGGATCTGTGGTGGAACTCGATGACACGCCGCCATCACAATATTGTCGGCCTTGATGCCTCGATCATGATGAATCCGCGAGTCTGGGAGGCTTCTGGCCATGTATCGAGCTTCAACGACCCGATGATTGATGACAAAACTACCAAGCGACGCTACCGAGCCGACCATCTGATTGAAAACCATATCGAAAAACTGCGCCGCGACGGAAAAGAAGAGGATCTCCTCAGAGTACAGAACACCTACGAAGCTGCTGCCGGTGCAACGGATTCAAACCGCGCTCTCTATGAACTGATTATTGCTGAGGGAATCAAGGCTCAGGATACCGGATCGGGCGACTGGACAGAGGTGCGTCAGTTCAACCTGATGTTTCAGTGCAATATGGGCGCAGTGGCTGATACATCAAGTATTGTCTATCTCCGCCCTGAAACCGCACAGGGCATTTTTGTAAACTTCCACAACGTTCGTGAATCTTCACGGATGAAAGTACCCTTCGGTATTGCGCAGATCGGCAAAGCTTTCCGAAATGAGATCGTGAAAGGAAACTTCATCTTCCGCATGGTTGAGTTTGAGCAGATGGAGATGCAGTACTTTGTAAAACCCGGCAGCCAGGCTGAAGCGTTTGAAGCATGGAGAGAAGAGCGTTTTAACTGGTACACCAGCTCTCTTGGCATCAGCAGGGAAAAACTGCACTGGTACAAACACGACAAGCTGGCTCACTACGCCGACCTTGCCTACGACATCAAATTCGAATTCCCGTTTGGTATCGAGGAGATTGAAGGGATCCACTCGAGAACCGATTTTGACCTGAAACAACATCAGGAGTTCTCAGGCAAGAATATGGAGTATATCGACCAGCTCACCAACGAGCGTTACCTTCCTTATGTCGTTGAAACCTCAGCCGGATGCGATCGACTCTTCCTTGCACTTCTTGCAGACGCTTACACTGAGGATACCGTTGACGGTGAAGAGCGCGTAGTACTGAAGCTCTCGCCTAAAGTGGCACCAGTAAAAGCAGCGGTACTGCCACTCATGAAAAAGGGTGGAATGGGTGATGCAGCGGGGAAGCTGCGTGATGAGCTTTCCACAGACTTCCTTGTCCAGTATGATGATGCCGGCTCTATAGGTAAGCGCTACCGGAGGCAGGATGAAATCGGCACACCCTTCTGTATCACGGTTGACCACCAGTCGCTGGAAGAAAACACCGTAACCGTTCGTTACCGCGACAGCGCTCTGCAGGAGAGAATCGACATTTCGAGAGTCAAAGAGTTTCTCGCGTCAAAGCTGGTTTAAGGAACATCAATGCTGGTTAATTATATTTTATAACAATGCGTTACGATGTCGCCGTCATAGGAGGTGGGCCGTCAGGAGCTGTTGCTGCAGCCGAACTGGCACGGGCAGGAGTTTCAACTCTTCTTATCGAAAGAAACTTTGATAATGTCAAGCCCTGTGGAGGCGCCATTCCTCTTGGCCTGATCGAAGAGTTCAACATACCTTCCGACCTTGTGGAAAAAAAGCTTTCCCGCATGAGGGCTCGCTCTCCGAAAGGCAGAATTATTGAGATGCGTATGCCGAACGGCTATGTCGGCATGGTACGCCGTGAATTATTTGACACCTATCTTCGCCGAGAAGCCGAAAAAGCAGGCGCGAGCGTTGTTGAAGGGCTGGTTACATCTATCAAGCCTTCGGGCAGCGGCTTTGTTATCAGCACCCTCAACAACAAGGTACCACCGCTTGAGGTACACCGAATTATCGGCGCTGACGGGGCAAACTCGAAAACCGCTGATGAGCTGCACTTTCCGCCTAATGAGCTGAAAGTCATTGCCATGCAGCAGCGATTCAAATACACGCCCGCCATCAAAAAATTCAGTGATATTGTTGAAATCTGGTTTGACGGTGAAGTCTCTCCCGACTTTTACGGCTGGATTTTTCCAAAGGCAGATCACCTCGCCATCGGTACCGGTACCGAAGACAACCGGCACAACATTAAGGCGCTTCAGAAGCGTTTTATTGAAAAAATAGGAATTACGGATCGACCCTATCTTGACGAAGCGGCTAAAATCCCTATGAAACCGCGTAAATCATTTACTGCAGAGAAATCCATCCTTATCGGGGATGCTGCAGGGCTGGTAACACCCGCTAACGGAGAGGGTATTTTCTTTGCTATGCGATCGGGCAAGCTGGGAGCAAAAGCCATGATTGCGCACCTGCAAAAAAACGCACCCCTCAAGAGCTATGAAGATGAATTCCGCAAGCTCTATGCCCCGATCTTTTTCGGGCTTGAGGTACTGCAGGCAGTTTACTACCGCAATGACCGGTTGAGGGAAAGTTTTGTCGCTATATGCGCCGACGATGATGTGCAGCAGATCACCTTTGACTCCTATCTCTATAAAAAAATGGTACCGGCCCCATGGTCAACCCAGATGAAAATCTTTTCCAAAAACATCTACCACCTGATCAAGGGCTGTTAAATGCTTCTCTCTTTTCCAAACTGGATCATTCATATCTCTTCCGCTCTTGAATGGGGCATAGGCGCCTTCCTGATTTTTCGATATGGAATGCTGACAGGGAGGCGGGACATCCGACTCTTTGGCATTGCCATGCTGCCGCACTGGATCGGCAGTTTTTTTGTTCTGGGTTACCACATCTCAACTGATTCTATTCCTCTCCTTCTGGATCTGTCAGAGGTCATTAATTTTTTCGGCAGCATTTCACTCCTGTGGGCGACCCTGAAACTCCTGAAAGCAACGGGAAAAAGTTCCGCAGCGCTCTCTTCAACAGCATGTTTAGCAATCGTTTTTGCCGGAAAACCGCAATCCTACATGGGTGCCGATATCTTTGATACCATCCTGCAGCTTTCAAGCGTCGTCTATCTCACCTTTCTGGTACTTCTGCTGGTGCTCTTCAGGCGAGACCGGACCGTTTTTTCTGCCCTTACAGTGGCCGGATTCTGGTTTGTACTGGTCTTTATCTCTGTGACTGTTTACTGTATCTACCTTGCCACGGTGGTTCGGGGTTATCCGACACTTTCACACGACGACCTGCTTCACGGACTTGCTGAAAGTCTGCTGACCGTCAGCAATCTCATGATTGCCTTTGGTGCGCATCGTAAAATACGTGAGTTTGAGGCAGGCCAGAGGCTCAACGTTCAGGGGTGAAGAGTCCCTGAATATTTACGGGAATCGGAAAGCAGCTCAAGCGCTTTTTTAACCACCAGGTCATGATCGAGCTCCACCTTTCGGGCAAGTCGCTCGCTAAAATGACGGATAATCTCCTCTTCAAGCATCAGCCCGACCCTCTCAGACTCCTTGGCAATCTCATGCTCCTTGAGCCTGTTGACCTCCTGCTGCAGCACAGCAAGCGTCTTCATCCATTCGCTGTTGTGAGCACCTGAAGTTTTCTTCATGCTCTCCTTCAATTCATTGAAGCGACGCTCAGTCTCAGAAGTGTAAACAAAATTTTTTCTGCGCAAAAAATCATTGAACGAAGCCATCAATGCCTTGCGATCAAACGGCTGGGAAGGTATTACCGTGTGAGATGAACAGTAGAATGAAGTAAAAAGAAAAAGCATGCTTTTCTTGCGGAGCGCAGAGAGATATGGAGATTTTGCCGGATCAGAAAGCTGGATATCCGGTGTGATACCACCATTGCCATAGACTTTTCTTTTTCCTCTGGTATAGAAAACCACAACTCCTTTGTCCTCTCTTCCCTTATGCAGCACCTTGCGGGCATCATGAGCCGGTTCTTTTGCTTTCTGGATTAAACGGCCGGAGGGAGTATAATACTTTGCTGTTGTAAGCTTCAGGGTGTTGTGGTAGGAAATTCGTAGAACAGACTGCACCAGTCCTTTGCCAAAAGAACGCTCACCGATAATGACACCACGATCAAGATCCTGGATTGCGCCAGCGACAATTTCAGATGCAGATGCACTATCGGAATTGATAAGCACGGCAAGAGGAAGCGTTGCGTCAATGGGAGAGGTCGCTGTTACATAGTCTTTGGCCGTATCGGGCATCCGTCCGCGTATGGAAACAACCAGACTCCCTTTATTGAGAAAAAGCGAGGCAACATCGACCGCAACAGTAAGAAGTCCCCCGGGATTGTTTCTCAGGTCAAGAATAATTCCTTTCATCGGGATACGCTTCTCCGAGGCTTGACGCTGCAGACCTTGAATAGCCTCACGCAAATTTTCTGCCGAATGAGTGCTGAAGTTTTTCATCTCGACATAGCCGATACCATCAAGAAGAGCAGAATAACTGACCGGACTGACCCGTACCTCTTCCCGAATCACCTTGACAGAAAAAGGCAGCGAACCCTCTCGTTCCAGCCTGAGCGAAAGGGGAGTACCGGCAGCCCCCTTCATCAGCGACTTGACCTCATCAAACGGTGACTTCCTGACATCCTTGCTGTCGATGGCGACAATGGCATCACCAGGCCTTATCCCAGCCTTTGCTGCAGCACTGCCGTCAACAACCGATGTCACAAACAGCACACCATCAACCGGCGAAATGATAACACCGATGCCAGCATACTGTCCGTTGGTCATATCATCAAGATCACCCGCATCCTCTTCGTCAAGAAAAACCGTATAGGGATCAAGAGTATTGAGCATCCCATCGATACCCGCATAGATCAGCTTGCTGACATTGAGCGTATCGACATAATTTTTTGACACCTCTCGATACACTTCGCCGAACAGATCAATACTTTTTACAATATCGAAGTACTCTTTGTCTTTAGAAGCTGTTGCGGCATAGAGCGTGGCGGAAGGCACAAAGCTGAAGCAAAAAAGAGCCACAAGGAACACCTGCAGCCTCCGCTGCAACGAGATCGCCTCCCGAAGGGCTCCATTACCATCTCCATGGCTCTGCATGAGTTACCTGAGAGCCTCTTCCAGAGCAGTTGCACTATCCGTCCGTTCATCACGGTATTTGATAATCACCGGCGTATAGATGGACAGCCCGTGTTCCGCAGCAAAATCACCCTTGATCTTGCGGGATCCAGCAACAACCACAGCCCCTGCAGGAATGACAAGCGGTGCTTCGGCTGTCTTTCTGTAGACAGTATTCCGGGCAAGATCGTAAACCGGTGTCGAACCATTGAGAATAACCCCTGTACCGATAACCGCCCGCTCCCTGACAATGGTGCCTTCATAAATACCACAGTTGCCACCGACCATCACCTCATCCTCGATAATGACTGGCATGGCTCCAACCGGCTCAAGCACACCGCCAACCTGAACACCAGCTGAAAGGTGTACCTTTTTGCCTACCTGCGCACAGCTGCCGACAAGGGCATGCGAATCAATCATGGTTCCCTCATCAACGTATGCGCCCACATTGACATAGGCCGGCGGCATCATCACCACCGTAGGAGCCAGATAGGAGCCGTCTCGTACCGCAGATCCCCCGGGAACAATGCGGACATTATTGTCAAGCGTTATCGTTTTAAGCGGATATGTATCCTTGTCGATAAAGGTAAGCCCTGTCGACTGGCCATCAAGCGGCACATGGCTTTCCTGGAGTCTGCCAAGTCGCATGCCGAGCAGAATACCCTCCTTGACCCAGGCATTCACCACCCACTCCCCGCCAGATTTTTCTGCAGCCCTCACCAGGCCGGCATTGAGCAACTGCTTAAACTGATCGAACACACGGCGTGCTTCAGGAATGTCCCAGAGCGCCGCTGCCCCTAACGTTGAAAAACCAAGAAGAGTCTCTTTCAATGCATCATACTGTCCCATAAAACTTTTTCAAATGATTATATATCCCCGTATTCCGCGGTAATGTCCTTGTTGTTTTTTCTGCTGTAGAATCTGAAATCATCGCTTCTCAGGCTTTCATCCGCCTTCACCTGGACAAACAGCATGTGCTGGAGAAACCATTTCAGCTCTGTTTTCATATCGGTATTTTGAAGCGGTTCAACAACCGTCGGGCTCACATAGAGGTCAAGCTGCTGAAACTTCATGGAGTGCTGCAGCGCATACTTTCTCAACCACCGCTCAATCTGGTTAATGGTCGTAAACCTCGCCTGTACAACGCCGCTACCCCCGCATGCAGGACACTGATCCCCCATACGCTGCATCAGACTCGGCCGTATCCTTTCACGGGTAATCTGCATGATTCCGAAATCGGACATAGGCAGAATGTTTGATTTCGCCCGATCGTTGCGAAGTTCGGTTTTCATGGAGTCATACACCTTCTTGGCATTTTTCTGATCAAGCATATCGATGAAGTCAACAACAATAATGCCGCCGATATCCCTCAGCCTCAGCTGCCTCACCACCTCCCGCGCCGCCTCAAGGTTGGTTTTCAGTGAGTTCTCCTCCTGCTCGCGTTTGGCGGCATACCTGCCGCTGTTGACGTCAACAACCACCATAGCTTCGGTATGCTCGATAATAATGTAGCCGCCCGACTTGAGCCATACTTTACGCGAAAAAATCGACTCTACATCCTTGGCTATACCGTAACCCTCAAACAGAGGAAGCTTGCCCTGGTAGAGCGTGACATTTTTCACCATTTCAGGCGCAGCCCACTGGATGTAGTTCAGCGTCTCTTTATAGATAACCGGTGAATTCGCCACAATTTCACTAACATCGGAATTCAGGGAGTCACGCAGAACACTCGATATAATCGTATCCTCCTTGAAAATCAGCTGTGGGGGAGCAGCATCCTGCAGCTTCTCCTCAATCTGTTTCCACTTGGCAAGAAGCTTTTCAAGATCCTGCTTCAACAGGGTCTCCTCCTGGTCTTCAGCAACCGTACGGATAATCGCCCCGAAACCTTCCGGAAGCATCGAACGCACCAGCTTCTTCAACCGAGCCCTCTCCTTGCGCGCAATAACTCTTCTTGAAACCGCCACCTGGCCTCCGCCAAAAGGAAGAAGCACCATGAAACGTCCCGCAATGGTAATATCGGAAGTAAGACGAGAACCCTTGCTGCTGATCGGCTCCTTGATAACCTGCACCAGAATCGAGTCATTCGCCTTCAGCTTTCCGGCAATAATCTGGGTATACGACTGGCGCTTTTCAGCCTTTTCCTCGGCATCCCCCGACTGTCTCTTGCCGCCGCTGCGCGCAGAAGCTTTCACACTCGGCTCAGCAGCAGGCGCTTCAACAGAAAGTCTGTCAAACGGAGTATCATCATCAGCCCCTGCAGCAGAATCATCATCATCATCATCTTCAATCAGCGCACGATAATCCTCACTGGTTGTCCCTACATCGGAAAAATGGAGAAACCCGTCAGACTTCTGTCCTATATCGACAAAAGCCGCTTTCAGTCCCTCGATAACCTTATGCACCCGGCCAAGATAAATATCGCCAATACTTCTCTTGCTCTCAGGGCGCTCAATAATCAATTCGACCAGACGACCCTCTTCAACAAGCGCAACCTGTATCTCGTCACCGGTCTTGTTCATCAACAATTGCTTATTCGAACTCTTCTTCATTCGCTCACTCGTTATCTTTTCAAAAGGAATACCCGCAGACCGGAAGAAAAACAGGTCTGCAAGCCAATGATCAAGATAAGAAATTATAACAAGGAAACAGCAAAACCCCACTGAACCAGAACTCCCCCCGCCCTGTCATTCCGGGAACGCCGAGCCCCATCTCTCAGTGCTGAATAGTTGTTGACGAGCAAAAGCAAGCATGCCTCCAAAAATGCAGGCACTGCAAACCCACAACATTTCGAATTTTTAGACGTAAACAAACAAACAAAAAGTGTATATTTTACGAAATATAACAAGAACAACAAACAAATGCTCACCGACTACGAATTCCCCTTATGGGAAACAATCGCCATTATCTGCGGTATAGATGAAGTTGGCCGGGGACCTCTTGCCGGACCGGTGGTTGCAGCCGCAGTGCTCTTCCCCCGTTGGTACAAGCCTGACGGAGATATGCTGGAAAAACTTAATGACTCCAAGAAACTGTCAGCAAAAGTGCGAACTTCACTTGTACCTGAAATAAAAAAAAATGCTCTTGCCTGGGCAGTCGCTGCAGTTGAGCCGGAAACAATTGACCGAATCAACATCCTGCAGGCTACCATGCTTGCCATGAACAATGCCGTCGAGTCGCTGTCCGTCCGGCCGGATCTTCTGCTTGTTGATGGCAACAGGTTCAGGACAAGCCTCGGGATACCCTATACAACCATTGTAAAAGGAGACTCGAAAGTCTTTTCAATTGCCGCAGCTTCAGTACTTGCCAAAACCTGGCGGGACGAGCTTATGAGCGCATACAGTAACGAGTGGCCTGAGTATGGTTTTGACCGACATGTTGGCTATGGCACCGCAGAACACGTTCAAGCCATTATGCACTATGGACGCTGTCCGATTCACCGCAAAAGCTTCAAGCTCCGTCAACTTGGTGAACAATAACACCTGCCATGCTTGATCCCCATCAACTCGGACAAGAGGGTGAACGACTTGCCGCCGAATACCTTGCAAAAAAAGGATACCATATCCTTAAACGCAATTACCGCTACCACCGCCATGAAATCGATATTGTGGCCATGCATCAAACAACACTCTGTTTTATCGAGGTTAAAACCCGTTCAACCACAGAAAAAGGAGATCCGGCCGAAGCCGTGACACTATCGAAGCAGCGGGAGATCATCAAGGCTGCACGGGCCTACCTGGCCTTTTCCGGTGAAGAGAGGAGAGATTGCCGTTTCGAAGTTGTTGCCATAAAAGTTGCAAACCTGGATGAAAACCCTCTCGTCTCCTATGTTATCGAGCATTTTCCAGACGCGTTCTGGGCCACTTCCTGAGCACATAAGGCAAGTATAATGATGGCATTTTTATTATCTTGAGGAACAGTTTTATTCACACCAGTTATAGCTGATACTTATGCAGGAAGCCGATATCAATATCCCAGAGCCATCTACTCAACCGACCATTCCAGTCCCTTCAAGCTACGGAGCAAACAATATTCAGGTTCTTGACGGTATAGAGCATGTACGGATGCGTCCAGCCATGTACATCGGAGATATTCACAGCAGGGGGCTTCATCATCTTGTTTACGAAATTGTCGATAACTCCATCGACGAAACACTCGGCGGCTTTAACGACTATATTTTTGTTTCATTGAATCCGGACGGCTCAGTAACCGTTATCGACCGTGGAAGAGGTATTCCTGTCGATATTCACCCGGAAAAAGGGAAATCAGCTCTTGAGCTGGTTATGACCGTGATCGGTGCCGGTGGCAAGTTCGACAAAGGAGCCTATAAGGTTTCCGGCGGTCTTCACGGTGTCGGTGCCTCAGTGGTCAACGCACTGTCCGAATGGTGTGAAGTTGAAGTTTACCGTGACGGAAAGGTCTATTTCCAGCGCTTTGAACGAGGTGTTCCCCAGGGTGATGTCAAAGCTATCGGATCGTCCGACCAGCGTGGCACAAAAACCACCTTCATGCCTGACCATCTTATTTTCAAGACCACCGAATTCCGCAAGGATATCATTATTGATCGCATGCGGGAGCTTGCGTTTCTCAATAAAAATCTCAGCATAACCGTTCAGGATACCGCAGGAGAGCAGGAGATCTTTCATTTTGAGGGCGGCCTGAAGGCGTTTGTCCAGTTTACCGATCAAAACCGCTTAAGCCTGCTCAAGGAGCCGGTCTATATTTACGGTGAACGGGATACCACTATTGTTGAAATCGCACTCCAGTACAACGACACTTACCAGGAAAACGTCTTCAGCTACGTCAACAACATCAATACACAGGAAGGCGGCACCCATGTCACAGGATTCCGAAAAGCGCTGACAAGAACACTCAATGCTTATGCCCAGAAAAACGATCTTCTGAAAAATCTGAAATTAGCTCTGACCGGAGATGATTTTAAAGAGGGCCTGACGGCGGTGATATCAGTCAAGGTTGCCGAACCGCAGTTTGAAGGCCAGACCAAAACAAAGCTCGGCAACTCAGAAACCCAGAGCATTGTCGAAACGATTCTCAATGAGCAGCTCTCGGAGTATGCAGAAAGCAACCCGAATGTGCTTAAGGTAATTATTGAGAAGGTCAAGGGGGCAGCAATGTCGAGGGAAGCAGCCCGTAAAGCAAAGGAACTCACCCGAAGAAAATCAGTGCTGGAAAGCTCGGGCCTTCCGGGAAAGCTGGCTGACTGTTCGATCAACGACCCGGAGCACTGTGAACTGTATATTGTTGAGGGTGATTCGGCAGGTGGCAGTGCCAAGCAGGGAAGAGACAGGAGTTTCCAGGCCATCCTGCCGCTGAAAGGAAAAATTCTGAACGTTGAGAAGGCCCGCCTGCATAAAATGCTGGAAAACGAGGAGATAAAAACCATCATTCTCGCCCTTGGCACAAGCTTCGGGGAAGAGGAATTTTCAACAGAAAAACTGCGGTACGGCAAGATCATTATCATGACCGATGCTGATGTTGACGGGGCACACATCAGGACACTTCTGCTGACATTTTTCTTCCGTCACATGCGGGCGCTTATTGATGCAGGAAGGGTCTATATAGCACAGCCTCCGCTCTACCTTGTAAAATCAGGCAAGGATCAGCAGTATGCATGGGATGACGATGAACGCAACAGTATTTCGGATTCCATGAAAAAAATGCAGAAAGGAAAAGCCAATATCCATATCCAGCGTTACAAGGGTCTTGGCGAGATGAACCCTGAACAGCTCTGGAGTACCACAATGGATCCGGCTCACCGTTCACTCCTGCTGGTAAGCATAGAGAATGCAATGGAAGCCGACCATGTCTTCTCCACACTTATGGGAGACAAGGTTGAACCACGAAGGGACTTTATAGAAAAGAATGCCCGTTACGTCCGCCGCTTAGATGTCTGACAGGCGGACATAAACCTCCTTGCGGAGCATCTGAACCCACTCGGTGAACAGACGACGGTTTTTATCCTCAAGAGCCATATCCGCAAGAAGGGCATACTCTTTTTCGGCATCGAGTCTGTGCGCCGGAACCCTGTTATTCAAAATGAAGATCGCATAGAATGGGTCACCCTGAGGAGGGTCTATTTTCTGTGGAGTGCTGATCTCTCCGATGTTTTTCAGCGAACTGATAATCGTCTGCAGTTGCGGACGTAACGTCGCAGGAGAAAAAATCAAATTGGCAGACCCTGATGTTGTAATCGAACCACCCATCTTTGCCGACATCTGATCATCAGAATATTTTGTTGCCATATCCGCAAACGTTGCCTTGCCGCTGATAATATCGGAACGAATGGCATTGAGTTGCATGATCACACCAGGAACATCCGTTTTCGAGCGGTCAAACCCGATAAGAATATGGCGAACATGGATGGAATTCACATCCTTGTTCAGCATCTGAATGAGATGGAACCCATAGCGAGTCTCAACGACATCTGATACCTGGCCATCCTTGAGCAAATTAGCGGCATCCTCAAAACTCTTGATGAGTTCACCTTTTTGAACATACCCGAGATCCCCGCCAGCCCTTGCGGAACCAGGATCCTGAGAGTACTTGCGTGCCAGTTCGGCAAAATCTGCACCACCTCGAAGCTCACCCTGTATCTGCTGAATCAGGGCAAGTGATTGAGCTCTGCTTTCAGGGGTAACTGAAGGATACTTGATGATCTGCCCCACAGCAACAGCATCAGGAATATTTGAAAGCCGATCCTTGTTCTCCTTATAAAAAGCCATCGTCTCAGCATAGGTAACGGTCACCCCTGCAGACTTTTTCCTTCGAAGGGTATCAATCAACTCCTGGTTAAGCAGTTCCTGATGAATCTCCTCACGAATACTGGCTGAGGACTTGCCGAAACGCGACTCCATCTCTTTTCGTGAAGAGAAGCGTGTATTCAGCTGCTTGAAACGATCATTTGCTGCTGCCTCAACAGCATTGAAATCAATTTTAACGCTGTCAATTTTAGCCTTGGCAAGAATGATTTTCTGATCAATCAGTCCATCAAGAATGGTGCGCGACAACCCTTTGACCTGTGCAAGTTCTGGATTCTGCACCCGGGCCATGAGTTCCCGACTGTCAATATCAGATTTAAGAATTGCCTCTTTGCCCACCACGGCAACAACCCTGTCAGCAACAACGGCAGCAGCCGACGACTGCAGACAGAACAAGCCGGCAATAGAGAGCAGCACAGCTTTCATCAATACTTTTCTCATCCCCCAACTCCTTACGTAAAAAATATGGTTTAATCTGCCGTACTCAGCTGCTTATGTCTCAGGATACCTTGCTTCCTCTCAGATGAACAGGGCTTTTTGACAACCTCAGCCAGTCAAAGACAAGAGGAGCAGCCACAAAAATCGATGAATAGGTTCCAATCAGGATCCCGATAAAAACCGCAAAGGCAAACCCTCTGATCGCGGGTCCGGCAAAGATGAAAAGAACTAAGACTGAGAGAAGTACCGTTCCAGAGGTAATAATCGTTCTGCTCAAGGTCTGGTTCATGCTTTCGTTAAAAATCCTTTCATAATCCGAAGGTTTCTGTCCCCGAATTCTCTCTCTGATTCGGTCGTACACCACAACAGTATCGGTAATGGAATAACCCGCTATGGTAAGAAATGCGGCAATGATGCTCTGATCCATTTCAAGCGGCATAAAATCAAACAATCCGCCGAGAATACTGAACAGCCCCAATACGGTCAGAATATCATGAAAAATAGCCACCACACCTGCAGTAGCAAATTTCAACTCAAAACGGAATCCGACATAGAGCAGAATCGCAAGCAGCGAGGCAAGCAGCGCTTTAACAGCTGACCACTTCAAATCGGATGCAATGCTTGGCCCCACCGCATCAATACGGACAATCTCATGATGATTTCCCTTGAGACGGTCGTTCAGAGCATGTGAAACAAGTGATTTTAAATCATTGGTTTCACCATTGAAAACCGTACTGAAAAGGAAAGAACGGTCAAGGCCATACTGTTTCAGTGATCCGGAAACACCGGCAGCATCAAGAACAGAGCGAACCGTACTGACATCAATATTCTTTTCAAAGCGGATCAGCACTTCTGATCCGCCCCTGAAGTCGATGCCGTAATTCAAACCTTTTACCGCCAGAGATAGAAGCCCTGACGCCAGAAGAACAAGTGAAAAACCGTAGGCAATTTTACGGAATCGTATAAAATCAAAGCTGGTCTTATGAAATATCCTCATGGGTTGATGCGTCTTGAAAAATTATCCGAAACTTTTTTGTGTCATAAGGTTCCTTCCAAGCAGGAACGAGAATATCTCTTTAGTCACCACAATCGACGTAAAGAGGCTTGCGGCTGTACCGATCATCAGGGTAAGGGCAAATCCCTGAATTGGTCCTATGCCGTAAGTATAAAGAAGAAATGCAGCTGAAAGTGTTGTGACATGCGAATCAAGAATTGATGAAAAAGCACGGTCATAACCCATTTCAATAGCAGATTTCAGCGCCTTGCCCCCATCAAGCTCTTCGCGTATACGTTCATAGATAAGAACGTTCGCGTCAACAGCCATACCAATGGTCAAAACAATACCCGCAATACCCGGCAAGGACAACGATGCATTAAACCCTGCAAGTACTGAAAGGACAATGACAATATTAAGCACAAGAGCTATATCGGCTGCAATACCGGCTTTTTTATAGTAGGCAAGCATAAAGACGGAAACCGCACAGAAGGCCCAGCCAAGAGAAAGAACTCCGGCACGGATATAATCAGCTCCAAGCGATGGTCCGACCGAACGCTCTTCAATAATTCTGACAGGAGCAGGTAAAGCTCCAGCCTTGAGCACAATTTCAAGATCTTTTGCCTCTTCAAGGCTTTCAATACCATTGATGACCGAGTTACCGCTGGGGATCTTCGACTGAACAACCGGTGCGCTGTAAACTGCCCCGTCAAGAACAATCGCAATCCGCTTCCCGATATTTGCCCCGGTAATACGAGCCCATTTTGAAGTTCCTTCCGAGTTCATAGCCATCAGCACCTCAGGCTGCACACCCTGTGACCCGAAGGTGGCTTTTGCTTCGGTAATGACACCGCCCGTTAACTCTGGAGTCTTTTTTACAAGATACAGAGCAAAATGCTTTTCGCCATTAATAACATCAGATTTAGCGGACAGAAGCAGTTCCGTATCCTGAGGAAGCAGTGCCTGGATGTCACTGCGACGAAGCAGAGAGACAACATAATCCTTTGAGTGCTCGGTAGTGTAGGCCGTACCATTCTGATAAACGCGGATGTCATCATATAATGTCCTGGCTGTTGCCGGCTTCGCAGGAACTGGAGCCTTAAGCTGCGATGAAACGGAAGGGGAAACAGTCGGAACAGCAATACTCTGCGGTGCTGCATTGTTCTGTACAACGTAGGTATTGAGTCTGTCAAGTGTTCTGAGCAGTATTTCAGGATCACGAAGCAGCCGGAATTCAAGCTTGGCAGTTCCTTTCAGAAGGTTTCTCACTCTGTTTTCATCGGAAACGCCGGGAAGCTCTATAATAAGCTTTCTGCTGCCCTGTGTCGTGATAACCGGTTCAGCTACCCCATATTGATCAATACGGTTGCGGATAATCTCCTTTGCTCGGTTCAGCGCATCTTCAGACTCTTTTTCCAGCTTTTTAACAATTTCCTGGTCAGAGTTGCGGATATCATAAAAATATCGGCTCAGGCGCATATTTTCATTTTTGAACTCACCGGAAAGAATATCAAGAACTCTTGCATCGCTTTGCGAGGCCTTTGTCCTGACACTCTTCATGATGGCAGTAAACTTGGAATCTTTATTCCATGCTTTCTGCTCAAACAGATCTACCTGGTCAACCTCCATGACAAGATGCATGCCCCCCTTCAAATCAAGACCAAGTTTCAGGCTTTTTTTACGGGCATTCTCAATCTCATCACGATTACTCAGAACATATTTAAGGCTATCCGGTGCTGATTTGATACTGTTGAGTTGTTGCGAAAGGGAGTAGTCTCGCCATGTCGGCCATAAAGACCAGGCAGCTACAAGTGTAACTGCAGCAATAAGAAGAAGATTAAAACGTTTATTTTTCATTGATAGCATCACTTTTCGCTCGAATGGAAATAATTCAGCCAATATATAAAATGAGGTATTGATTAGCTAACAATCCGCCTACGGTTACAATGTACCTGGAACGACTCTATGCGGATAGCATAAGCGATCTTTCACCACTTCGTTTATGTAAAAAACTGTCAAAAGATAATAAAAATGCGTATATTATACACTATAACCCCTATCATGACATACTAAAATACGGAAGGGAAAGAAAAGCGCCATAATTTGTATCTTCTGTGCGGATAGTTCAAGTTATCGATAAATGTTTCACGTGAAACAATTCACGAATCATGTATGATATAATAGTCGCCGGTGCAGGACATGCCGGATGTGAAGCAGTATTAGCTGCAGCAAGAATAGGTTGCTCTTGCCTGCTCGTCTCCTCGGATCTTACCGCTATTGCTCGAATGTCCTGCAATCCCGCAATCGGCGGAGTGGCAAAGGGCCAGATCACAAGAGAGATTGATGCGCTCGGCGGGGAGATGGCAAAAGCTATTGATGCCACAGGAATCCAGTTCCGGATGCTCAACAGAAGCAAAGGGCCGGCAATGCACTCGCCGAGAGCTCAGGCTGACAAGACAAGGTACTCTCTTTACATGCGCAAGGTTATTGAGGAGGAAGCAAATATCGATCTTCTCCAGGACACTGTGACCGGCATCGAGTGTTCATCAGGAAGAGCAACTGGTGTCAGGCTCTCTTCTGGTCGCATCATACAGGGGGCAGCGGTAATTCTCACCTGCGGAACATTTCTGAACGGACTGATTCATATCGGGATGAATCATTATCCTGGAGGTCGTACCATTGCCGAACCTCCTGTTTCAGGATTGACTGAAAACCTGGTCAACCTTGGCTTTTGTTCTGGAAGATTGAAAACAGGTACACCACCCCGCATTGATGCAAGAAGTGTAGACTACTCTCTTGTTGATGAGCAGAAGGGAGATGATGAATCGGTTCTATTCTCTTTCAAGACACTGCCAGTTTTGAATCGCCACCAAATAAGCTGTTATGTCACCAAAACAACACTTGATACCCATGCCATCTTAAAAAGAGGATTCGACCGTTCACCACTGTTTACTGGAAAAGTCCAGGGAATAGGTCCGCGATACTGTCCTTCAATTGAAGACAAAATCTGTCGTTTTCCTGACAAGGAAAGCCATCATATCTTTCTTGAGCCGGAAGGATTCGACACCAACGAAATGTATGTCAATGGGTTTTCAACATCATTACCTGAAGATATACAGATTGAAGGATTGCGATCTATCCCGGGCCTCAGTAAGGTTAAAATGATCCGTCCAGGCTACGCTATTGAATATGATTACTTCTTTCCATACCAGATAAACCGAAGTCTTGAAACAAAACTCTTTGAGAATCTCTTTTTTGCGGGGCAGATCAACGGAACATCAGGGTATGAAGAAGCTGCTGCACAGGGTTTGATTGCAGGTATAAACGCATCATTGAAACTGCTTCACCGTCCTCAACTCCATCTAAAACGTTCCGATGCCTATATTGGTGTGCTTATTGATGACCTCATTACCAAGGATACGAATGAGCCGTATCGAATGTTCACATCATCAGCTGAGCATCGCCTTTTACTTCGACATGACAATGCGGATTTACGCCTCCATGGCTTTGGCTTTAATGCGGGGCTGGTCAATAGCGAAACATATAGCAAGAATGAGAAAAAAAAATCTCGTATTGAACACCTGAAAGAACTTTGCCTGAAATCAAAGCTTTCATCATCTGAGATAAACCCTTTGCTGGCTCGTCTTGGTTATGCTCTGGTTACCTCTTCGCAAAACGTTTCTGCACTGCTACGGAGACCCGGTATCTATGTACATTTGCTTCTTGAACATTCGGCTTCTTTCAGGGAGTCTGTGTTTGCCGTTACTGATGACATCGCTATTTTCGAACAGGTGGATATTGACCTGAAATACCAAGGGTATCTTAAAAGAGATCTTCTTATGGCTGATAAAATTCTTCGCCTTGATGCTCATCAAATACCAGTTTCATTCAAGTATGAAACTGTTTCTGGTCTGTCAAACGAAGGCAGGGAAAAGTTAATAAAACATCGACCTGATACAATCGGTCAGGCATCAAGAATTTTTGGTGTTTCTCCATCTGACGTCTCAGTACTTATGATACGCCTCGGACGGTAAAAAAACCTCTATTGTTTCACGTGAAACAAATGTTACCATCTTACACTTGTTTATAATTTTATTGTGCACTTATGGAGAGCATTATCAGTGAAATCGTTAATAACGACCTGTTGTTCGGTAAAGATAAAGAGGAGAATATCGTTGGAGCATATCAGCTTTCGGATACCCATATCAGAGTGTTTAATCGAAATGGTGACCATGTCCAATATCATGACGAGCCGTTTTTCCCTTTTATTTTTATTTCAGACGTTACATTGCTTGATGGATATGTTCCAGAAAACAAGGATAAGTTTTGGCTTGTAAAACTTGGTGGAAATAATTTTTATCAATGCCTCTCAATTTTTCAAAGTTGGAAAACGTACAGAGGGGCGATTGATTTTATCAATAGCAGAACCTATAAGGAAAGGGGAGAGGTAAATGTTGCAACTGAGGAGAACGAGAACTATTCACATATATATAATAAAGGTGATGCCGTCACCCAATATTTGCTTCAAACCGGAAAGACTCTCTTCAAAGGGATGATTTTTGATGACCTGTACAGGATGCAGCTCGATATAGAAACCAATTACAATCCGGTGAAAATAAAATCAGAGCATTCTGCATTCCAGGAAGATGAGGTGATCATAATTTCGCTGAGTGACAGCAAGGGATGGGAAGCCGTTCTGCATGCAAAAGGTAGAGATGAAAAGACTCTGCTTGAAGAGTGTATTGCGTTGATCACAGCAAAAGATCCCGATGTCATTGAAGGGCATAATATTTTCAGCTTTGATCTCTCATACCTGCAGCGGAGATGTGATCATTATGGTATCAAATTTTCGATTGGAAGAAATGGCCTTGTTCCAAAAACCTTCCAGGCAAGCATCCGATTTGCAGAAAGAAGTATTGATTATCCTTTTTTTGATGTTCCGGGACGGCATGTCATTGATACGCTGTTTCTTGTTCAGAGTTATGATATATCAAAACGATCCATGCAGAGTTATGGCCTGAAGGCTGTTGCGAAACATTTCGGATTTGCTTCTCCAGACAGAACCTATGTCGACTATAAAGACATTGCATCTCTTTGGAACAATAATCATGAAAAATTGCTGGCCTATGCTCTTGATGATGTCAGGGAAACAAGAGCCCTGTCGTCACTGTTGTCGGGAAGTAATTTTTACCTTGCACAAATGCTGCCTTATACGTATGCCATGACATCACGAATAGGACAGGCAGCTAAAATAGAGGTACTGCTGGTTCGTGAATACCTGCGACGCAAACAATCAATTCCTAAACCGTCCATAGGACAACAGCATTCCGGAGGGTATACCGAAGTATTTCTTAAAGGGATCCTCGGACCCATAGTCTATGCTGATGTGGAATCTCTCTATCCATCGATTATGCTGTCATACAATATTTGTCCTAAAAGCGATGATCTGAAAGTTTTTCCGGGAATCCTCAACGATTTAAAAGATCTTCGATTCAAGGCAAAAGATAAGTCACGAGAAGAAAAAGCTCTTGGCAACACTACGTTAGCTAACAATTTTGAGGCAATGCAAAGTTCGTTTAAAATCCTGATTAATGCCATGTATGGATATCTTGGATATGGCGGAGGGATTTTTAATGATTTCATTGAAGCTGATAAAGTGACCTCAACAGGACAGAACCTGGCAAAAAAAATGATTCAGGAGTTTGAATCAAGGGGTTGTAAAGTCATCGAAGTTGATACAGATGGCATTCTGTTTGTGCCCCCGCCCTCAGTAGCAAATGAATCAGCTGAAAGAGAACTGGTGCATGAAGTTTCATTGCTGATGCCGAAGGGGATAAACATAGGTTTTGACGGGAGATTTAAAAAAATGATCTCCTACATGAAAAAGAATTATGCCCTTCTTGGGTATGATAACGTCATGATCCTGAAGGGGTCATCGTTGACAAGCAGAAGCGGAGAAAAATTCGGTCGTGATTTTGTCCGTAAAGGATTTGAGACTCTCTTAACAGAAAATATCTGTGGACTGCATGACCTCTTCACCGAATACAGAAATAAGATACTCAATCATGAACTTGACATTGCAGACTTTTCAAGAACTGAATCCCTTAAGAATTCAATCGAACAATATCTCGTAGATGTCAAAAGCGGAAAAAGATCAAAATCAATTACCTATGAAATTGCTATAAAATCTGGGATGGACATCACAAAAGGAGACCGGATCACCTACTATGTATCAGGGAGTGGTTCAGGCACCTCATCTTTTGATAAAGGCAAACTTGCATCCGAGTGGAAACAAGAGAAACCGGACGAGAATACGCATTTTTATCTGAAGAGGCTTGATGAACACTGTCAAAAATTTCTTCCGTTTTTTAAACCTCAGGATTACAGTACTATTTTTTCAACTGATACCCTGTTTGCTTTTTCTGCAGAAGGTATTATTCTCCTAAAAGAAATCCGCCATACTGAAACAGGTAATCTTGATGATGAACATGCTTTGTGAGCTTTTATCTTCTCATATTGTCTTGCAGTAATGGATGGAACTCTCAAAGATGTTTGTCGGTAGTATTATAGTATCGATTTTTTTAAATCATTTCTAAGAAATATAATGTCAGATAATAAAGTGCTTCCCATCACACAGGACGTCAGCTGGATTGGTGTTCTGGATCCAGGTCTTATCACCTTCGATATTGTGATGGAAACAAAATATGGAACGACCTATAACTCATATTTTATCAATGCTGATAAAAAAACTATTGTTGAAACAACAAAAGAAAAGTTTTGGCCAGAATATCTTGATAAAATAAAACAAGTTATAGATCCTGTTGACCTTGAATACATCATCGTTGACCATACCGAGCCAGACCATTCAGGAAACATCAGAAATCTTCTTGCTGTAGCTCCGAATGCTACGGTCGTTGGTAGCGGAAATGCTATCAAATTTCTTCGCGATCAGACTGGTCATGATTTCAAATCTCAAGTTGTTAAAACAGGAGATACACTCAGTCTCGGTAATAAGACACTGCATTTTATTCTTGCACCGAATCTGCATTGGCCTGACACCATCTACACTTGGCTGGAGGAGGATCAGATTCTATTTACCTGCGACTCATTTGGATCACACTTCTGTCATGACGAGATGTTTGATGATGCCGTTGATAACTTTGACGATTCATTTGCTTACTATTTTAATTCGATTCTTAGACCCTTCAGTAAGTATATGCTGCAGGCTATTGAAAAAATCAAGCCGCTTGATATCAAAATCATTTGTCCCGGGCATGGTCCTATTTTGAGAAGTTTCTGGAAAAAATATGTCGATCTTTCGTTTGATTATGCCACGACAGCCATAGCATTGCCTCACGACAAAAATATTCTGATTGCCTATGTCTCTGCCTATGAAAACACAGCATTGTTAGCTGAAAAGATAGCAGACGGATTAAGGCAGTCATGCGATTTCAATATTGATATCTGTGATATTGAAGCGGTTCATTTTGAAGAACTTGAGAATAAAATTGCTCATTGTTCCGGAATTATCGTCGGATCACCGACCATCAACCAGAATATTCTCCCACAGATCTATCAGCTTTTTGCAGCAATAAATCCTATTCGCGATAAGGGGAAGCTTGGTGCCGCATTTGGTTCCTACGGATGGAGTGGAGAGGCGGTAAAAATGATAGAATCCAATTTTACCATGTTGAAATTGAAGGTATTTGAACAGAATATCCGAATCAAATTTAAACCTCATGAGGAGGATTTTTTACAGTGCAATGATTTTGGAAAGGCTTTTGCTGAAAAAATGATTGAAAGATATCAGCTCAGCTGCGATCTCTGAGATGCAGAAAGGGATTTACAGTCGTAGTGGTAAATACATTACGGCTGTTGTTATTTAAAGATAATCTCTTTCACCATAGGACTTTTGAGCGCTGTATTCAGTTTGGAGAGAATATCCTGTTTACGGTAATTCAACTCCATTCTCCATGAAGGATTCTTGACCTTGATAAATAACTGTCCATTGGTAAAACGCTCAATGGTCGTTGCCTTTGCTATGGTTTCCCCTGCAACACTGTCCCATATTTGAAGCGTTTGGTACTGCTGGTAAGCCTCGACAAAGCCTAAAGATCCGCACATATCCCCAAGCAGAACAGATATTTTTTTTGGATCGCTTATTCTTGACACGGTTATTTTGTGTTGTTTGTTTGCAGCGCCTGAAGAGAGTGAGCGGTTATATTCCTGTATTCCTTTTTTTCTGCAGAGGTGATAATGGTTTGACCACATGTTTCAAGAACATGGAAGAGAGCATCAGTTCTTTTTGCATCAAGTTCACTGAAGAGATCATCAAGCAGGCAGATAGGTTTTTCTTCAAGGAGTTCCGAAAATAAACGGTGCTGTGTCAATTTCAGGCAGATAAGAAATGTTCTTAGTTGTCCTTGTGATGCATATTTCTTGATTTCTCTCTCATTAAGCATAAAAACCAGTTCATCACGATGTGGACCAATCATCGTCTGGGTACGGTCGATTTCATGTTGCTCTGTCTGTTGAAATTTATGCATAAAACGAGAGTAAAGCTCCTCAAGTGATATATCTGCACTGATGTTTCCAACAGAACAGCGGTAAAGTATCGATGGATCCTCATGAATCGAGAGCTGTGCATAAAGTTCTTGAAACTTTTCGAAAAAAAGAGAGACAAAATGCACCCGTGCGTAGATAAGAGATGCTGCAAGTTTTGAGAGTTGTTCAGTCCATATAAAGAGCATATCGCGCTGCACGGCGTTCCGTTCATACAAAGACAAAAGCAGGGCATTTCTCTGCTGGAGAACTCTTCGGTAGGCTATCAGCTCTTCAAGGTATCGCCGATCGGATTGGCTGAGAGCATTATCGATAAAACGTCTCCTTTCAGAAGGAGCACCATTGACGATAACAATCTCTTCGGGATAAAACGTAATACAGGGAACAGTCCCGATATGCCGTGAAAACGGTTTGATCTCGCTGTTGTTGAAAAGAATCTGTTTTTCTTTTTCTTTTGTATAACTGAGTTTGATACGAAGAGGAGTATCATGATCATCACAGAAAATACTGTTCAGCAAAAAAAAGTCCTGCGAAAAAAAAAGGGCATCATGATCTGTAGCGCCGACAAATCCTTTTGTCAGCGCACAAAAGTGAACCCCTTCAAGCATGGAGGTTTTTCCTGATCCATTGGGACCATACAACAGATTGATGCCAGTTGATGGTTCAAACCTCAAAAACCGGTGATTTCTGAAATTTTCATACGTGATGCTTTGTAGTCTCAATAATTTCCCCCACTCTTCAACTGTTTATTCTGACAGGCATAACCAAGATGATAAGTTTGTCATCCTGCTCTTCCTTATGAGGTTTGAAAATCACAGCTGTGGTAGGACTTTTCAGCTCAATACGTATCTCGTTATCATCAAGATGAGCAAGTGCTGCTTCAATAAATTTTGAATTAAAACCTATGGTGATATCCTCTCCGCTGAAATTGCAAGGCATTTCTTCCTGGGCAGCCTCACCTTCGTTGGTGTTTTCTGCCATGATCTTAAGAAGTTGACCTTCAATCACCATCTTGATATCGCCTATGCTCGAAAAACGTCCCACTCGCTTGACCGAATCATAGATGACTGAACGGTCAATAATGAGATGTTTATCATGCTCAACCGGAATCACGGCATCGTAATTTGGATATGGTTCAACAATAAGTGCCGCATCAAGAACAAGATTGCCACTGATAAAACGTACAAATCTGCGATCGGCATCAATGCGCATGGTCACCGATTCATTCTGAAGAAGTTTCTGAATAATGGACAATACTCTTGCTGGGACTACAAATTTCTGCTTTTCTACTACTTCTGTCGAAGAATTTTTTCGGCATCGCACCAATCGATGTCCATCAGTAGACACTCCCGTAAGAAGAGTTCCTTCCAGTTCAAACAAGACGCCCATCATGGCAGGTCTCATACCGTCGACACTACAGGCAAAGAGTGTTTTCTGTATCAGATCAAGAAGTTCTGTGGTGGCCAGTTCCAGAGAGATGTCGTACGTTTTTTCATGTTTTTCCGGCTTGCTCTCAAACTGGCAGGGAATTTTATATTTTCCCTTGTCGGTAGTAATGTTCACCGTACCATGATCGCTTATCTCCTGACGTTCAATAACAAAGGAAACTGAAGTATCATACATGCTTCTCAGGAAATCCTGCAATGTCCTGGCTTTAATACCAATATTTCCACTATCATTTGTTTCCACCTCACTTTTTACTGTTATGGAAAGTTCTCCATCAGTAGCAAAAAGAGTAAGTGAGCCTGACTCAATAGATAAATGAACATTTTCAAAACGCGCATCAATGGCTTTCGCTGGAATTGCCTGTGCGACTTTACTGACAGCATCCTGCAGTTGACGGATTGAGGAAGTTAATTTCATCTGCTCCAACTTTTACTATTTAATTTTTATAAAAAAATTGTTGTTGTTGTTGAGGGTGTTGATATCTGGATAACCAATGGGTATTATTTTCTATTTTACGGTATTAGAATAATTTACATAGCCATTGCGCTATCACCCGACTGTTTATAACTTACACCTTTCGACCAGTAAGACTCGTGTATATCTTGTTGATGATTTTCTGTTCAATGAATCAATGTTGATAAGGTGATGGTTATCAAGATGTCATCGACACCTAATCAACATATTGTTCACACAGATATCATTACATAGAACTGATCTCAATCCTTTTTTTGATCTCTTCAATCCTTTTTCTCTCTTCAGCTACCGACTCCACTCGTTTTGCAATCGTATTCACGGCGTGGATCACTGTAGAGTGATCTCGTCCACCGAAATGCAGACCTATGGTTTTCAATGAAGATTCGGTAAGATGTTTTGCAAGGTACATAGCAATCTGACGACCAACAGCAATCTCCTTTTTTTTGGATTTACCTTTCAGATCATTTGGTGTGATGGAGAGGTAAGAACAGACTGATTTTTCGATAGTGTCAAGCGTCAGCCGCTTCGTTGTATGCCGGATAATATCTTTAAGGGTAGTTTTGGTAAACTCGAGATCTATTTCCTTGTTGTCAAGAGATTGTGCCGCAAGAAGTTTGACAATACACCCTTCAAGTTCTCTGACATTCTCAGTAATATTCGTTGCAATAAACTCAATGACGGCTTCTTCAAGATTAACGCCGCTTTGATGTAATTTACTCAGTATAATTGCTTTACGTGTTTCGTAGTCAGGCGGTTGTATATCAGCGGATAGTCCCCAGTTAAACCGTGATATCAGTCGATCTTCAATTCCCTTGATATCTTTGATGGGCCTGTCTGCCGAGAGTATTATCTGTTTGTTGGATTGATGCAGGGTATTGAAAATATGAAATATTTCTTCCTGCGTCTTTTCCTTCCCTGAAAAGAATTGGATATCGTCAATAATGAGCACATCAATTGATCGGTAGAAGGAAGAAAATTCCTGAATTTTTCCGTTCTGGATAGCATTGACAAAATCAATGGCAAATTTCTCACTTGAAACATACAATACTCTTTCCGACAGCCTGTTGATCCTGACGCTATTACCGATAGCCTGCATCATGTGCGTTTTACCTAATCCTACACCGCCATAAATCACGAGCGGATTAAAGGCGTTCTGACCGGGACTTTGTGCAACTGATTTTGATGCGGCAAAAGCAAGGGAGTTACAATCGCCTCTTATAAGGGTCTCAAAGGTATATTTTATGTTGAGATGCGTTTCGAAGCGAGCAAGATTGCGTTCAAAATCTTCTGTGTTTTTTGCGTGAGCAGTTGTAAAAGGAGTTGATGCTGTGAAATCACTGCTTAGGGCGTTTTGGTGCGGTAACTCTATCGTTACGGGTTGCCCTTGTGATTTATCGATAACTATGGAATACATCAGTCTTGCTTCAGGGCCGATGACATCTTTCAGGGCCTCCTTTAAAAAAGATGAGTAATTCTCTTCGATCCATTCATAAAAAAACTGACTCGGCACCTCAATAGTCAGTTCACTTCCGGAAAAACTAAGAGGTCTGATCGGAAAAAACCAAGTTTTAAACGCCAGGGGATTGATTTTTTCTCTGATAGCATGAAGACATGAGTCCCAGACTTGCAGTGCCACTGAATTCCCTTTCGGTGAATTTGTTTGCGGATTTTCCGGAAACACTTTTGGCGTAACTTCGAGCATAAAAGAATGGTATTTGCGAGGTGTAAGTCTGGATTGTCGAAACTATCAACATTTACTGTGCATAAGTTAGTGTTTTAAGTGGACAAAAAACAATTTCGTTTATGAAAATGCTTTCCTATAGGGCAAAGGAGTGATGTCGGGATTTCAACAGGCTATCTTGTTATTTTTATGTATTTTATTATGTGAACACAGAAAAGTAGTCAACATATGTTGATTCTTTCGATGATAGGGTTTTTGCGGGGTTTTGGATGATGGATTTTTTTTGTCCACAAGTTATCAACACTGTGGATAACTTTTTTTGGAGTTGTTTTTTTTACAACATTGAGTGCTCTGTTGTTTCCGAAAATTGCATCAGATGTAGTGGTGAATTTCTTGGAGGTTATGGATGAATTTGTTAATGAGTGTTCATTATGCTAAATTACGCGCCCTGTATTTTGAATTTTTAATAAGTTTGGAGTTATAAGCGATGAAAAGAACTTTTCAGCCTCGGAATAGAAAAAGAAGAAATAAGCATGGTTTCAGACAGAGAATGGCGACAAAGAATGGTAGGAAAGTCCTCTCCGCAAGAAGAGCCAAGGGTCGTCACTCTCTTTCAGTAAGCAGTGCTATGGGTACGGCAGGTCAGTAGGTGGCTGCACTGTCAACCGTCTGTGTTGACTCATAAAAAAAATTGCTCCTTCACGCTTTGAATAAGTTACACGTTCATTCTCTGCGAAAGCATGAGATTTTGAGGAAAAAGCTGCTGATTTCACATTTGTTCAGGAAGGGAAAAAGTTTGAAAGGCGATTTTTTAAAAATGGTGTATGCCTCTCTCATTTCTGAAAATAATTGCGTATCGGAAATGCCGGTTATTCTGTTTGCTGTGAGTAAAAAAACAGTCCCTTCTTCTGTTCAGCGCAACAGGGTAAAAAGAATGATGAGAGAAGCTTATCGGCTTGAAAGATCGAGCGATGAGCGGAGAGTTGATTTTCCTCACAAAAGCGGTGCTCGCGAGCAGCTCTGTATTGCTTTTCTTTACACTGGCCGAAAAAAAACTTTTCCGGGCCTTGAAGCGTTCAGAGGGGAAGTCAGAAAGTTATTGCAGAATATGAGCCCTTCATGAATGGGCTGCAGCAGAGATGAGAAAGGATGACAGAGCATGAGAAGCTGGATGTTTATTAATCAGGTGCCGATTGTGGTGATAAAATTTTATCAGGCGTTTCTTTCGCCTTTGCTTGGACCGTCCTGCAGATATTTTCCTACCTGTTCAAGTTATGCTCTTGAAGCGTTTCAACGGCATAACTTTTTTTATGCCTCATGGCTGACGGTATGGCGCGTTTTGCGTTGTAATCCCTTTTCAAAGGGAGGGTTTGATCCTGTGCCTCTAAAGAAAAAAAAAGTTTCTTAGTTTAAATAAATGTGAGTGGCAATGGATAGAAATTCAGTAACCGGTCTGGCGCTTATTGGTTTGATCATGATTGTCTGGCTTCAGTTTATGTCGCCAGATAAAAAGCTTGTGAAGCCGATAACTGCAGTGAAAACGGAGAAGGTTGAGCTTCAGGCACAAGCTGTTCAGGCATCGCTTGTTCCTGTCGCTGAAAATTTTGGAGCTTTTGCATCGTCCGCCAGTGGCAAAGAGCAGCTGCTGAAGGTCGAAAATGATCTTTTTTGTGCGACACTGTCAACCAAAGGTGCAACATTAAAGTCTTTTGTACTGAAAAAGCATCTGGACAGCAATCATAAAATGTTCGATCTGATCAGCAAGGATAAAAATGGTGCTCTTTCTCTTCTTTTTCTGACGAAAGAGGGTAAAAAAATTGATACGCGCGACCTTTATTTCCGAAGTGTAACCCTTGATACACTGCATACTGTCGGCGAAAAGGAGAGTTATGCGGTACGCTATCACCTTGATGTTGCTCCTCAGCAGGCCATTGATATTACCTGGCTGTTTGGCGGCAACAGTTACAAGGTCGACTATGATGTCAAGCTGACAGGATTTGGCAATGCTCTTGCCGGCAATGAATACCAACTGCAGTGGGATGGAGGACTTGCCTATTCTGAAAAAGACCGTAAGGACGAGTCCCAGAGTTCCATTGCCAGTGCTTACCTTGGCGGCAGTGTCGTTAAGCTGGCAGCAGTCAAGGAGAATCAGGCCTATCGTGAAGAGCAGTCCGGTGAAGCGAAATGGGTTGCTGTCCGCAACAAGTATTTCGTTGCAGCACTTATCCCTCAGGGGCGCTCTGAAGGAGTGTTTCTGGACGGCAAAAGAAAAGTTAACGATTTTACCGATTACATCGCTGCCCTGAAAATGGGAGTTCCCTCTACCGGCAGTGTCGTTGAAAACAAGTTCAGTCTCTATCTTGGTCCCTTGGATTATAATATTGTCAAGGCTCAGAAGGCTGATCTTGAAAAGATCATGGATTTCGGATGGGACTGGCTGACAAGACCTTTTGCAGAGTTTATCATTTTACCTGTATTTAGCTGGCTGAATACCTTTATCAGTAATTACGGTCTGATTATTATCATTTTCGCACTGCTGATCAAGCTGGTAACCTATCCTCTTTCAATAGCTTCTACGAAGTCAATGAAAAAAATGTCTGCCCTGCAGCCCGCACTCAAGGAGCTTCAGGAAAAGTACAAGGATAATCCCGCAAAACTTCAGAGTGAACTGGGAAGAATTTACAAGGAAGCCGGTGTTAACCCGCTTGGAGGCTGTTTGCCTGTGCTGCTGCAGATGCCTTTGCTCTATGCCATGTTTTACGTTTTCCGTTCCTCCATTCAGCTTCGTCAGCACGGACTCCTTTGGGTCAAGGATCTCTCTATTCCAGATTCGATTCTTGATTTTGGCTTCAGCATTCCCATGTATGGGGATCATATCGCCGTTTTTCCGATTCTTATGGCAGCGACCGTCTTTGTGCAGCAGAAAATCACTCCTACGACTCAGACCAATGAGCAGATGAAAGTGATGATCTACATCTTTCCTGCCATGATGCTGCTGTTTTTTAATAACATGCCTGCTGGTCTTGGCCTCTACTATTTGATGTTTAACATTTTCAGTGTCGCTCAGCAGTTTTATATCAATAAAACCACAACAACTGACGATCTGCCGAAAGTAAACCTCGGAACTGCTTCTTCAAAATCGTCCTTGAAACAGAAAAAAGGGGGAGCTAAAAAGTAATACATAAATTATGGCGCTGATTGAGCAGGCTGATGTATGGCTGTTCCAGCTGCTGAACCTTCATCTGGTTCATCCGGCAGCCGATGATCTCATGGTCTTTCTGACCAGAGAGAGGCTGTCCGGACATATTTTTTTTCTCGCAGCTCTGTTTATTGCTCTCAGGCGGGGAAAAGAGGGTTTTATCATTATTTGTTTCGCACTGCTTGCGGTCGGCCTCTCTGATTTTGTTGCATCCGGGATATGTAAACCGCTTGTAGAGCGTACCCGGCCCTGCTTTGCTCTTGAGCATGTCCGCCTGCTTATTGACCAGCCGAGAAGTTATTCGTTTGCCTCATCCCATGCGGCAAATTCCGCAGCATCCGCCTCCATCATCTGGATCTTTTTTCACAGGGGTGTGCTTGTTGAACAATTGTTTACCATCACCATGATTTTTTACGCGCTCGCCGTTGCGTTCTCTCGGGTCTATGTAGGCGTTCATTACCCTGGAGATGTGCTGGCGGGAATGTTGATCGGAGTGTGCAGCGCCACCGTTGTTTATCTGCTGGTGACGTGGGTGTGGAAAAATGTTCTTCAGCCTCGTTTCATGCGTCAGGAGAGTTGCGGCAATGGGTGAAACGTACTGGGGAATAGATCTTGGGGGAACCAAAATCGAAGCGGTAGTGATTGACCGCGCTATGAAGCCTCTTGTACGTCGCAGAATTGCTACGGAGGCATGTGAAGGCTACTATCATATCCTCGAGCGCATCACGCAATTGGTTTCGATGATCTCTCAGGAATCCGGCTTTGCTCCACCGGAAGTGATCGGTATCGGCACCCCCGGCAGGTATGATGCAGCCCATGGCATCATGAAAAATTCAAATACGGTATGCCTGAATGGTTGCGATCTCAAACGCGATCTTGAAAAAGTTCTGAAGAGAGCTCTTATCATAGAAAATGATGCCAACTGCTTTGCACTCGCTGAATCCCTCATGGGCTCAGCTGCTCCGCTCATGCGCGACCCGTCAAAGGCAGCTTTTGGTATTATTCTCGGAACAGGTGTAGGCGGAGGGATTGTCTGCCATGGGAAGGTGCGGCATGGTGCTCATGGTATTGCCGGCGAATGGGGGCACAATGAGCTTATTCCTGATGGAGAACCCTGCTATTGCGGCAGGCGCGGATGTGTGGAGACGGTGATTTCAGGCCCTGCACTTGAACGGTTCTATCAACAACGCGGCGGACGATTCAGCACTCTGGAGCAAATTTCAGCAGACACCGGCTCTGACGCAGCCGCAGCTGAAACGATCGAACGCCTCCTCTTCTATTTCGGTAAGGCGCTGGCACAAGTGCTCAATATCCTTGATCCTGATCTCTGTATTCTCGGTGGCGGGGTCGGGCAGGTAGAACAGCTCTATGCAAAAGAAGCCGTAACAGCCATTGAGCAGCATCTCTTTACGAGCGAACTCAGCATACCGCTTCTCCGTCCTCTCCTCGGAGACAGCGCCGGTGTTTTCGGTGCCGCTTTGCTCTCGAGGATGAAACAGTCAGGATGATGCAGGCACTGAGAGTCATTTTGCTTGTATCTGGTCTTATTGTAATATGTTAAAAGAAATACCTATGGATAAAGACCTTTTAAAAAATGTGAAGAACGATCAGTTCGCACAGTTGCTGGGTATTGAGATAGTGGACGTATCTCCGGGATATGCATTGGTTGAAATGAAGATAGAGGAAAAGCATAAGAATGGAATCAATATTGTCCAGGGAGGTGCAATATTTACGCTTGCTGATTATGCTTTTGCAATAGCGTGTAATGCTGATGGAAGTACTACAGTCGGAATAAATGCGTCGATTTCTTACTTCAAAGCGCCCCGGGGATCATATATAAGGGCAGAAGCAAAAGAGGTGAGTAAAAATAAAAAGATATGCGGGCATCAAGTAGAAATAAAAGATGAAGATGGAACATTGATCGCATCGTTCTCAGGGTTGGGTTACAGGAAGAAGAGTGAATAAAAGGTTCTAAAAGATAATCTCCATCATGAAAAGGTCTTATATCATTGCCGGCTTACTTGTTGTCTCGATTGCCGTTTGGTACCTCTGGCAGAAAAGTTCGCCAGGTAACCGCATGGGTTCAGATTTTAAACCGGAGGTCAGTGTTGTCACCATGAAGGCAGAGCCTGTGGTATTGACCAAAGACCTTCCTGGTCGAACCTCAGCCATACGGGTTTCGGAGATACGCCCTCAGGTCAGCGGCATTGTCACAAAGCAATTTTTCGTGGAAGGCAGTCTGGTCAAGCAAGGCCAGCAGCTTTATCAGATTGACCCCGCTCCGTATCAGGCAGCTTATAACAGCACCCGCGCCAACCTCGGCAAAGCTGAGGCAAACGTCAAATCAGTCCAGGCTAAGGCAGCTCGTTATACAGAGCTGGTAGCAATCGGCGGGGTCAGCCAACAGGAGTATGATGACGCAAAGGCAAGCCTTGCCCAGGCCCAGGCAGATGTCGCCATCGCCAGGTCTGATGTTTCAACGGCCAGAATCAATCTTGACTATACCAAAGTCATGTCTCCGATTTCCGGACGTATCGGGCAATCGAAGGTGACGGAAGGAGCGCTGGTCAATGCCAATCAGTCTGTGGCTTTGGCTGTTATACAGCAGCTCGACCAGATCTATGTGGACGTTTCGCAGTCGAGTGAGGAGTTGATGCTCTTGCGAAAGCATCATCCTGACCTGAAGAGCGGGGCTCCCGTCCGCCTTCTTGTAGACGGCAAACCAGTTGGACAGCCAGGCAAACTGAAATTTTCTGATGTGACGATCAACCAGGGCACCGGGACGGTTCTGCTTCGGGTGCTGTTTCCCAATCCCAGCAACGAGCTGCTTCCCGGTATGTTTGTCCATGCACGTCTGGAGCAATGGAAAGACGAACAGGCCATTCTTGTGCCACAGAAATCGGTGAGCCGCAACATTGACGGAACGGTTTCGGTATGGGTCGTTGGGCAAGACGGCAAGGTGAATCAGCGTCCGATCGGAGTTTCGGAAATCATCGGGGACACATGGATGGTCACGAGTGGGCTCAAGGCCGGCGAGAAGGTTGTGTATGAAGGTATCATGAAAATTCAGCCAGGCATGAAGGTGAATACCGTAGAGGCTGGAAAACCTGCAGTTCCTGCTCGATAATTTCTTTCATTCAAGTAATCACGCACATGTCCGGATTTTTCATTGAACGACCAGTTTTTGCTTGGGTGATCTCCATCTGTATTATGTTGGCGGGTCTTATTGCCATACAGACCCTTCCTGTTGAGCAATACCCACGCATTGCAGCACCCACCATCAACATTAATGCCTCCTATCCGGGAGGTTCTGCTGCAGCGGTCGAAAACAGTGTAACGCAGGTTATTGAACAGGCGCTGACCGGCCTTGACCACCTCCGTTATTTTGGTTCAGGCAGCGATTCCAACGGTAATGTCACCATTACGTTGACCTTCGAACCGGAAGTCAACCCAGATATAGCCCAGGTTCAGGTACAGAACAAGTTGCAATCCATAATGTCAAACCTGCCTCAGCAAGTCCAGCAGCAAGGAATAAAAGTCACCAAAGGTGACACCGGGTTTCTGATGGTTGTCGGTGTCTACTCAGCCGATGGTCGCGTTGATGAATTCACCATGAACGATTTCCTGAACTCCAGAATACTTGATCCGCTGAGCCGCGTCCCCGGTGTAGGAAACATCCAGGTGTTCGGTCAACCGTATTCCATGCGTGTCTGGCTTGATCCCTACAAGCTTGCAAGTTTCAAGCTCACGATCACCGAGGTACAGGCGGCGATAAGCGCCCAGAACGCCGACGTTTCTGCCGGTCAGTTGGGTGGAACGCCATCGGTACAGGGACAACAGTTGAACGCCACGATTACCGCCCAATCCCGTCTGAAAAGCGTTGAAGATTTTGAAAAAATCATGCTGAAGGTCAATACCGACGGTTCCCAGGTTCGCCTCAAGGATGTCGCTCGCCTCGAACTTGGGGTGCAAAACTATGATATGACAACGCGCTTCAATGGCAAATCCGCAGCCGGCATGGCAATAACACTTGCGACCGGAGCCAATGCCCTGAATACCGCAAATCTGGTGAAAGCCAGAATGGAAGAACTGAAGCCGTTGCTGCCGCCCGGAGTGCAAGTCGTTTTCCCGTTCGATACCGCACCCTTTGTCAAGACCTCGATCGAAGGTGTCGTTCATACCTTGTTCGAGGCAATTCTTCTTGTGTTCTTAGTGATGTTTCTGTTTCTGCAGAATTTCCGTGCAACTCTGGTTCCGACCATCGCGGTACCTGTTGTGCTTTTGGGTACCTTTGGAGTAATGGCGGCTTTCGGGTTCTCTATCAACACCCTCAGCATGTTTGCCATGGTGCTTGCTATCGGATTGCTGGTGGATGACGCCATTGTTGTGGTCGAAAACGTTGAGCGCATTATGGAGGAGGAACAACTCTCCCCTCTGGAGGCCACCAGAAAATCCATGCAGCAGATCTCAAGTGCCCTGATCGGCATAGCCCTTGTGCTTTCGGCAGTCTTTGTACCAATGGCATTTTTTAAAGGCTCTATCGGTACGATTTTTCGTCAGTTCTCGATTACCATCGTCTCGGCCATGCTTCTCTCTGTTCTGGTCGCACTGATTTTGACGCCTGCCCTTTGTGCCAGCCTCCTCAAGCCGAAGCCAAAGAACGAGTATCTTTCCGGTAAAGGGATTGCCGGGCCTTTCTTTGCCTGGTTCAATGAGTTGTTCAATGTTAACCGTGAACGATATGTCAACGGAGCGAAGGCCATGTCTGGCAATGTCAAACGTTCGCTTACGGCATTCATGTTGGTTGTGATACTGCTGGGCCTCGTATTTTCGCGTATTCCGACCTCGTTTCTGCCCGAAGAAGACCAGGGGTTCATGTTCGTTCAGCTTTCCACCCCATCAGGAGCGACGAAAGAACGGACACTCGAAAGTGTGAAAGTCATGGAAAAGTACCTGCTCAACCAGGAAAAAGATGTCGTTGAAAGCGTTTTCAGCGTCACTGGCTTCAGTTTTGCCGGTCAGGGCCAAAATTCGGCCATGGGCTTCGTACAACTGAAAGACTGGAGTGAGCGTAAAAAAAAGGGACAAGATGTCGCCTCAATAGCCGGACGGACGATGGCAGTCCTGTCAAGCGTCAAGGACGCCATGATCTTTGCATTTTACCCACCCGCCGTCATGGAGCTTGGCAATGCTTCCGGTTTTGATTTCCAGCTTCTTGATCGTAAAGGCAAAGGTCATGAGGCGCTGATGCATGCCCGAAATCAGTTACTGGGCCTGGCTGCAAAAAATTCAGCACTGATCGGAGTGCGACCCAACGGTCTTGAAGATGTTCCGCAATACAAGATTGACATCGACCACGAAAAGGCCAGCGCCTTTGGTCTTTCCATTGCCGACATCAATACCACCCTGCAGACTGCCTGGGGATCCTCTTATGTCAATGATTTTATTCATGATGGTCGCATCAAGAAAGTATTTATGCAGGGTGATGCTCCATTCCGCATGAACCCTGCAGATGTCAACAGCTGGCACCTCCGGAACGCCAATGGAGATATGGTACCCTTCTCTGCATTTTCGACTGGCCGCTGGAGTTTCGGTTCGCCGAAGCTGGAGCGTTTCAATGGCATATCGTCGGTCAATATCCAGGGAGCTTCAGCTCCTGGCGTCAGTTCAGGTGATGCGATGGCTGTATTGACGCAACTGTCATTAAAGCTTCCTGAAGGGTTTGGTATCGAATGGACAGGTCTTTCCTACGAAGAGCGGGCAGCAGGGCAGCAAACCCTGCTGCTCTATGCGTTCTCATTGCTTTTTGTTTTCCTCTGCCTTGCAGCTCTTTATGAAAGCTGGACCGTGCCGCTGGCCGTCATGCTGGTGGTGCCGCTTGGTGTTTTTGGAACGGTTCTCGCAACTTCCCTTGCCGGTCTCTCAAACGATGTCTACTTCAAAGTGGGCCTGCTGACCACCGTAGGCCTTACGGCAAAAAATGCCATCCTTATTGTGGAGTTCGCCAAATCCCTCAACGAACAAGGTGTTAACCTGAAGGAGGCAGCCCTGACTGCCGCCCGACAACGGTTACGCCCGATTGTCATGACCTCCATGGCCTTCATTCTCGGCGTAACGCCGCTGGCATTCTCTTCTGGAGCAGGCTCGGCAAGCCAGCACGCCATCGGTATCGGCGTTATCGGAGGGATGTTGTCGGGAACGGTGTTGGCAATCTTCTTCGTTCCGCTGTTTTACATCCTGGTACAATCCCTTTTTACCAGGAAGCCTGTAACCGAAGTGACCGAAAACCAAAAAGATAAGGGATCGAACCATGACCATTAAGCTGCTGATCCCTGTCTGCCTGTCTGCCGCCATGCTGACATCCTGTTCACTGGCTCCTCGCTATGAACGCCCCATGGCGCCTGTCGCCACAGAATGGCCGACCTCGGCGGGGATTGGGCCCGTGCCGGCTTTGGAAGCTGCAGGAGAACCGCATGTTGCTGATATCGGATGGCGGAGCATGTTCACATCGCTGAAGCTCCTGAGCCTTATTGAAGCCGCACTTGCCAATAACCGCGACCTCCGGATAGCGACGCTCAACATAGAGGCTGCCCGCAGCACCTATCGCATACAGCGTGCAGATCTCGTGCCTTCGGTTAACGCGTCGGGAAGTGCCATTCGACAACGGTTATCGGAAAACAGCAGCACTTCCGGAACTTCGGAAACGATTTCGTCCTATACCTCCGGCATAGGTGTCACGGCTTATGAACTGGATCTGTTCGGACGCGTCCGCAGCCTCAGCACCCGCGCCTTGAACCAGTATCTTGCAACGGAAGAAGGGCGTAAGGCTGCCCAGACAAGCCTGATCGCAGAGGTGGCCAATGCCTATCTCACCTATCTTGCCGATAGTGAACTGCTCCAGTTGACCGCAAACACACTCAAGACCCAGCAAGAATCATTCGATCTCATCAAGCGCAGTTTCGATCTGGGAGCGAAGTCTCAGCTGGAGGTGTCACAATCCGGCACCCTGGTTGAAACCGCCCGGGCAAACCGCGCCCAATATCAGCGTCAGGTGGAAAAGGACAAAAACGCCCTTACTCTTTTGGTCGGCAAGGTAATCGATCCTGAACTCCTCAAGCCCGAAAGTCTCAGCTCTGTTCAGCTGATGGAAGTGCTCCCCGTGGGAATTCCATCCACTGTTCTGCTGGACCGACCGGATGTCCGCAAGGCTGAATATGCACTGAAAGCCGAAAACGCCAATATTGGGGCAGCACGGGGAGCCTTCTTCCCGAGCATCAGCCTTACCGGTTCCGCAGGGTTTGCCAGCAGCAGCCTTACCAATCTCTTTGTGTCGGGATCGAGCAGTGTCTGGAGCTTTTCCCCTCAGGTGAACATGCCGATTTTCCAGGGAGAGCGACTGATATCCAACCTCAAACTGGCAAAAACCAACCGCGATATTGCCATCGCACAATACGAAAAAACCATCCAGACCGCTTTTCGGGAAGTTGCGGATGCGCTGGTGGCCAGTGCAACCTATACAGAACAGTTGCACGCCCAGCAAGCACTTGTCAAATCCAGCGAACAGGCCTATACGATTTTGAAGGCCCGTTACGCCCATGGCATCGACAGTTACTTTGTCCTCCTGGATGCCCAGCGATCTCTCTATGCGGCGCAGCAGAACGAGATTATGGTACGTCAGCAGAATCTGACCAACCGGATTGACCTTTATAAAGCATTGGGAGGCGGATGGAAATAGAGTGTGAACCCTGAGATGTATATTTTTCCGAATATCCATCAAAAGGGCCAATCTTTGAGCCGTTAAAGGATAAAAGCTTTTTTTGCAGGCATATCTATAGACGGGGAAACAATGTCATGGCCGAATGGGGCTGACATAGCACAGGAAACACTCTATAAGAAAATCCAGTAATGAACGGAACCTGTGTTGAAAAGCTGTAAATGGCTTTATTGTTTTCATTTGACGGGTTTATTTGGTAAAATAAAAGGAGGTTATTTCGAATCGCTCTTTCGATTGAAAAGTTTATTTGCCTGTTACATGTGAGGTTCCAGATAATGAAGAGAAGGGCAAAATGGATCATTTTCAAGTAACTTGTGCTATTATAGAACGTGATGGGTTCGTTCTTGCTGCACAGCGGAGTGCCGCTATGAGTTTGCCTCTTAAATGGGAATTCCCAGGAGGTAAGATCCATCATGAGGAATCAACAACAGAGTGTTTGCATCGTGAGTTATTTGAAGAGTTGAGTATTCAGGTAAGTGTAGGAAAATCTCTTCCAGTTAGCACGTATGAGTATCCGACCTTCACGGTCACACTTCATCCTTTTATCTGTTCAATTGCAGCTGGTGATATAGTTCTCAATGAACATGCAGCTGTAACTTGGTTGGCGCCTAATAACCTCCATTCTCTCGACTGGGCTGAAGCCGATGTACCGGTAATAGAATCTTATCTTGTTGAAAATAGGGTAGATGCCTCATGAGTCAACTTGCTTTTGGTATATATGAAGCACTCCTCGATGAGCTTCTCCAAGAGGCTTTAGATCAGCACCCAGAGCTACGAAGTGTCTTTGGCAAAATCGATCAAGAAGAGCAGCCAGCCATCTATGCATCATTTGTGGCCAAGGTAATCGAGCAGGCATTGCGAGAAGAAAAAGACCCGGAAAAACGTCTGGAGATCTGCAATCGGATTCTTGGTCAGGTTGCCAGTGAACCGGGCTTGAGTCACCTCGCAAAACGTCGCCTTGTACAAGAAAAAAAACCAATACTCCTTGAAATCACCCCTTCCAATTATGGGTCATCAAGAGTTGCTCGACCACAGACATCTTTAACTGAAAGCAGTCTATTTACCGGTTCGCCACAAGAGCCTCAACTTGCACATGAGCTGCTTGAGGAGATGAAGTCTGCTGACCGTGTTGACATTTTGGTTTCGTTTATCAAGTGGTCTGGTCTCCGCCTGCTGATGCCCGCTTTTGAGGATTTGTCTCTGCGTAAGATACCAGTTAGGGTTATCACTACGTCATACATGGGGGCATCCGATGCACCTGCCGTTGAATGGCTGGCTAAAATGTCGAACGTTAAGGTACGCGTATCCTACGATACCGAACGCACCAGGCTTCATGCAAAGGCCTATCATTTTAAGCGGAAATCTAATTTTTCAACTGCTTATATCGGTTCGGCAAACATGTCCAATGCTGCCATTACCAGCGGACTCGAGTGGAATCTTAAGGTTACTGCACAGGATATGGGGCATATTCTGGAGAAATTTACTGCCGAATTTGAGACCTACTGGAATAGCAAAGAATTTATTCCATTTGACACAGAAGAGCCTGAGCGTTTCAGGGATGCAATTGTTCGTGAACGAACAAGAAAATATGGGATTACATCGGTTTTCTTTGATCTTACGCCGCACCCGTTTCAGGAGCGCATACTTGAGGCTTTGAAGCGAGAGCGTGAAGTACACAATCGCTATAAAAATCTTGTCATTGCAGCTACTGGAACAGGTAAGACCGTGGTTGCCGCATTCGATTTTTATGAGTTTTACAAGAGGCGTAACCGTAATGCGAAATTTCTGTTTGTTGCACATCGCAAGGAAATCCTTGAGCAGGCGCTTATAAC
>CAIPYV010000073.1 GCA_903869365.1 uncultured Chlorobiaceae bacterium | reverse complement strand
TATTTTGTTTTTTATTCATTTAATTTTATTCATATTATTATTATGAAAGTATTTATAATAACGTAACTATTATTTTTATAAAGAGTTATGACTATAACATGTATGATAGTTGTGCTTGAATAAAGCATCATCCATAGCAGTATAGATGATACTTTATTGATTATGTTCTTGATTGTATTCCTCAAAAAAAATTACTATTCTGATCAGTTTTTTATGAAGTTAAAGTAATTTTTTAGAGAGGATTGATGAGCTTCTTCAGACTGAATGAGCTCAAAGGTCAGGTTATTGGCTTGGGGTGTGAAGAGTGAGATAACGGCTACTTCCGCCACATCACTGCGATCAATAACACCGGTTGATATCCGGTCGCCGGTATCAAAAAGCAGAGCATGGTTCAGAGGCGGTCCGTCGATCAAACCGCCGGGACGAAGAATGGTGTATGCATACCCAGGCTCGGAAAAGAGTCTGCGTACTTCATTTTCACCTTCCAGTTTCATGGTGAGCACTTGTCGGTATTTGTTCAGGGGGTGTTCTGGTTTGGTGACAGAGAGGGAGCTTATGAGGATAAAATGTTTGACTCCGCTCTCTCTGGCAATCAAGGCTAATCTTTTTATACCATCTCGGTCGATAGCTGAGGGTGGAGGGGCGTTCGGGTCGGTGACATTGCCGCCGACGGCGCATATCACGGCTTCTGCATTGCCGATGGCGGCGTTAATCTCTTCGGGGTGTTCAATGGAGCCTATGGTCAGTTTATCAATTACTTCCGGGCCGAAAAGCTCCAGGGCTTTTTTGCCGGATCGAACAAAAAGATGGAAGTCGATGTTGTGGTGCTGCAAGCGTTTGACGACCCAGGCTCCGGTTCTGCCGGTTGCCCCGACAACGAGTACTGTGCCATTGAATGATTTCATGGTTTGATGTGAGGTTTTTGTTGGGATGCTTATGCTTGATGTATTTTACACTGGTTTTTGGGGAGTGGCCGAGCTGGGGCTCGGCGTTCCCGGATGTCTATCAGTGCTGCGTGGTGGATATTGTGTTTAGTGGAAGAGGGTGAATTTTACGTTCAGGGCCATGGTTAGATCGATCATGGAGTGGAGGAGGATTACGGTTCTGATGTCGCGGTACCAGAAGAAGGTTAAGGCCCAGCTGCAGGCGATGAGCATCTGGACGGGCATGAAAAATGGCTTGTAGGCGCTGGTCTGGACTACATGTGTGGGTAGTATATTGATCCAGAAGAGTCCGTGGATCAGGCCGCTGTAGACCATGAAACAGATAAAACCGGTGATGAAGAGCGCCCATGCGTTTTGTGTGAATTTGCCGGCAAGCGTGGTTCCGATGCGAAAAACGGCGTAGAACATGAAGGTTTCGGCAATGCCGTTGCCTATGGTGAAGACGAGAACTGTCAGGATGTCGAGCTTGCGGCCTCCGTCGGTTGTTGAATGTGAATAGACCCAGGCATTGATCGCAACAATAAGGAGAGAGGCTGCCAGCAGCGTGATTCTTCGGGTGTCGAATTCAGTGTTGAAGGTGAGAATATCTTTTTTGAAAAAGAGAATGCCAACAAGAAATGCAAACGCCCAGTAGGCATAAATCATCACAGGTACCGATAGTTCCATTATCAGGTGTGGTTATTGGTTATGAAAGTGTTTCTGTATCACCGGTAAAAGCTTCTGCATGGTAGGAGCTTCGAACAAATGGGGCTGACTGAACATGCCGGAAGCCGGCAGCTTCTGCGATGACTTTGAGGTGCTCAAACTCTTCTGGCGTGACATAGCGTTCAACCGGTATATGTTCAGGGGATGGCTGCAGATATTGACCGATGGTCACCATATCGCAGCCGTGGCGTGTAAGGTCGTTGAGCGACGTTGTAATCTCTTCCAGGGTCTCTCCCATACCAACCATGATGCCTGATTTTGTAGAGAGTCCATGCTGTTGTTTAGCGCGCTTCAAAAGCTGCAGTGATGCCTGGTAGTTGGCCTGTGGTCGTACGTTATGATACAGTGAGGGTACCGTTTCAATGTTATGGTTGAGTATGTCAGGTGATTCCGCCATTACCCGGTCAAGGGCACTTTCGCTGCCTTGAAAATCTGGAATAAGGCACTCTATGGTTGCCTGAGGGTTACGTGAGCGGATGGCTCGTATGGTCTCTACCCAATGTTCTGCACCTCCATCCTGGAGGTCATCACGGGTGACACTGGTGAGGACGGCATGCTTCAACTGCATGGATTGAATAGCAAGTGCGATGTTTTCCGGCTCCTGGGGATCAGGTGCGGGTGGTTTTGCTGCTTTTCCTACGGCGCAGAATCTGCAGGTGCGTGTACAGACATTGCCGAGCAGCAGGAATGTGGCTGTGCCGCGCGACCAGCACTCATGAAGGTTCGGACATAATGCGGAGCGGCAAACGGTATTCAGGCTCTGGCGGTTCAGCAGTTGTCGGGTCGAAGCATAGGATGCACCGGCGGTTAACTTGATTTTCAGCCATTCCGGTTTTTTTCCGGGACTATGCTCCATAAGGGTACAGCGGGTCAATTAATGATTTGAATGAGGGGAATATAGCTATTCGAATGAATTACTCCTAAGCACTCAGCACTCAGTGCTGAGGTGTGCGGGGAAGGTTTTTTTATTGGACAGAATAAAATTGTATGTTCACAGAGTTTAATTTAAATCTGACAATGCTGTGGTTTTTGGCTCTGAACGGGGAGGAGTTCATTGGGTTTCAGGGTGGAGTTTCGGCGTTGTCGTTCGTCAATCTTGAATAGTATCAGAACATGAACAGTGCATCCCGCATTTTTTGCAAGGCCTTACAGGGTAAAATCATGACGGCGGAACAGGCCGCGGCCCTTATTTCTTCTGGTGATAATGTCGGGATGAGCGGATTTACCGGCTCAGGCTATCCTAAGGCGGTGCCTGCGGCGCTGGCCAAACGGATTGAGGATGCCAACAGTGAGGGTCAGAAATTCAGGATAGGTGTCTGGACTGGCGCTTCAACTGCACCGGAACTGGATGGAGCACTGGCTAAGGTGGATGGAGTGGAAATGCGTCTTCCTTATCAGTCTGATCCTGTTTGCCGTCAGCGTATCAATGCCGGTGAGATGGAATATATCGACATCCATCTCTCCCATGTCGCTCAGTTTGTCTGGTTCGGATTTCTTGGAAAGTTGAATATTGCTGTGGTTGAAGTTACCGGGATTCTTGAGGACGGGCGTTTGATTCCGTCAACATCGATTGGCAACAACAAGACCTGGCTTGATCAGGCGGACAAAGTCATTCTTGAAGTTAACTCATGGCAGGACGCGCGTCTTGAAGGTATGCATGACATCTATTACGGTACCAGTCTGCCTCCGAATCGTCTACCGATCCCTCTTGTGCATCCTCATGACCGGATTGGCGATCAATATCTGCATTGTGATCCAGATAAAATTATCGCAATTGTGGAAACCCATAGTCCGGACCGAAATTCAGAGTTTTCTGAACCTGATGAAAGTTCCCGTCTGATCGCGGGCCATATTCTTGAATTTTTTGAACATGAAGTGAAGCGGGGGCGGCTTCCCAAGAACCTGCTGCCATTGCAGTCCGGCGTCGGCAATATAGCTAATGCCGTGATGGCTGGATTGAACCATGGGCCATTCGAGAACCTGACCGCTTATACCGAAGTGCTGCAGGATGGTATGCTTGATCTTATCCATTCCGGCAAGTTAATCTCAGCTTCTGCGACTGCTTTTTCTTTGAGTAACGCGGCACTCGCAACCCTCTATTCCCATCTCGATGAATACAGGGACAAGATTATTCTGCGCCCTCAGGAGATCAGCAATCATCCGGAAGTTATCCGTCGTCTTGGCGTCTTATCCATGAATGGCATGATTGAGGCTGACATCTATGGTAATGTCAATTCGACGCACGTTATGGGAAGTGCTATCATGAACGGCATCGGCGGTTCTGGCGATTTTGCCCGCAATGCCTATATATCCATATTCATGACTCCTTCTCAGGCTAAGGATGGTAAAATTTCCTGTATTGTTCCCATGGTGTCTCATGTCGATCATACGGAGCATGATGTTCAGATTCTGGTGACGGAGCAGGGGCTTGCTGATCTGCGTGGCCTCTCTCCAACGCAGCGCGCGAAGGTGATCATCGAAAACTGTGCCCATCCGCATTTCAAGCCTGCACTGCAAGACTATCTGAAGCGTGCATTAGCACATTCCAATGGCAAACACACTCCTCATCTGCTCGACGAAGCTTTAAGCTGGCATCAGCGTTACCTGAAAGAGGGAGAGATGGAAGCTCAAGGAGTGCTGAGTGCTGAGTGCTGAGTGCCTATTGTTTGTTACTCTTTTATTTGTGTTGTAGTTGACTGGCGTCTAAACGTATAACATTGATTTTGACTTGAGTTTATTTTCTTCAAATCACAGCGATTCACCTTTGCCTAAGCGTGTGTTTGTGGTGGGTGCCACAGGCTATATCGGTAAATTTGTTGTTCGTGAACTGGTGGGCAGAGGGTATAAGGTTGTAAGCTTTGCGCGTGAGCGTTCAGGAGTGGATGCTTCGACTACTGCTGAACTGACAAGGCAGCAACTACAGGGTTCAGAGGTTCGTTTTGGGGATGTTTGTGACATGAACTCTCTGTTGAAGGATGGTATCCGCGGAGAGCGGTTTGATGCGGTTGTTTCCTGTCTGACCTCGCGAACAGGGGGGATCAAGGATGCCTGGATGATTGATTATCAGGCAACTCATTATGCGCTTGAAGCGGGCAAGAGTGCGGGTGCAAGTCAGTTTGTGCTGCTTTCGGCTATCTGTGTCCAGAAGCCGCTGCTTGAATTTCAGAGAGCCAAGCTTCAATTTGAAAAGGAGCTGATTGAATCTGGTTTGAGTTATTCAATTGTGCGTCCAACGGCTTTTTTTAAATCGCTTGCGGGGCAGGTGGGGTCTGTAAAAAAGGGGAAGCCTTATATTATGTTCGGCAATGGTGAGTTGACTTCCTGCAAGCCGATCAGTGAGGCGGATCTGGCGCGTTTTATGGCTGACTGCCTTGAAGATCCTTCGAAACGGAATAAAATTCTTCCTATCGGGGGGCCTGGCAAGGCAATTTCAGCTAAGGAGCAGGGGGAGCTTCTGTTTGAACTGCTGGGCCGTGAACCGAAGTTCAAAAAAGTTCCGATCTTGATGTTTGATGTTATTATACCGGTGTTGACGGTTTTTTCGAAGCTTTTTCCTGTACTGAAGGATAAGGCTGAGTTCGCCCGGATCGGTCGCTACTATACTTCGGAATCCATGCTGGTGCTTAATACCGCAACGGGTCAATACGATGCCGATGCAACACCATCTTATGGCAAGGATACCTTGCGGGATTTCTATGCGCGTGTCTTGAAAGGGGGGCTTGCTGGTCAGGAGCTTGGTGCCCATTCGATGTTCTGAAACATCTCCTGTCATACTGAAATGTATCGAGGAATCCAGACGTTATGGATCGTTCGATGTACTCAGTATGACTCGAGGTGTCCGGATGGCAAACGAGAAGAGTCAGCAACGTCAATGATCATGCACAGACATGATCTTTTAGGGTTTTTCCTGGTTTGAACTTTACAACTTTTTTTGCCGCAATGGTGATTTCATTACCAGTTATCGGATTGCGTCCTATTCTTTCCGCCCTGTCAACCGTAGTGAATGTTCCAAATCCAACAAGAGCGACATCTTCACCATTTTTCAAAGAAGATGATACAACATTGATGAAGGCCTTCAAAGCACGATCGGCGTCTGCTTTGGTCAGGTTGGCCTGTTCGGCGATTTTCTCTACTAATTCGGCTTTTGACATGTTGCTTTGTATTTAATAATGTTGATGAACTCTCTTATGTTGCTGATGTTACTAAAATTGCACTAAGGTTCACGGTATTCCAGATTCAACTGAAGGAAGAGTTGCCCCTATGGGTCAACTTCACGTTGCTGTCGTATCGTTTAAAGCGAATTAATAGCGTAAAAATTGCCTCTGCAGCGAAAAAAGGGCAACAGGAGCAATGCTGTCATGCAACCTTGTTCTCTGAAGGTATTATTTTTTTTGTAAAACACAATATTTTCAGGATTTCCAAGTTTTTCCCCCTGAAATATGCCACCCATGTGAAGAGCGATAAAAATTCACACAAGGGCCGCTGTTATATTTGTTTATAAAATAAAAAATAATTAAATAATGACCGTTGACGTCATCCTTACTATAATGGGATGCGTGGCGAAAAAAATGTCTTTCTGACCCTTTCAACAGCTAACCGGAGAATCATCTTGAAAAAAACATTTGTGCAGTTTGCAGGCATTATTGGAATTGTGGCCGTTATTATCAGTACGCTCAATGTTGATGCCCTGGCATCTCGCCGGCATCATCGTCATTATGTACGTCACCACCATCATGGACATCGCAGGTAAGATGATTTAAAAGCATCGTAGTGTATGATAACGCAAAAGGGTGCTGAAATAATGTTCAAGCTTCCTTTTGCGTTATATATATATTTTACGTGTTTCCATACCTATCGTTGAAAGCTGATCCAAAAATCCTACCCCAAAACTGCCTGTACCACGAGCTTCCCTGACGGCACGTTCTCCTGCCTCAGCGAAGAGGGCTGAGGCTGCTGAAGCGGCTCTGACTGCTGTGCCGGTTACTGGTAAAAAAGCTGCAATCAAGGCTCCAAGAGAACATCCTGTGCCTGTGACCTTAGTCATCATTTCATGACCGCCCGGGATGGTGATGATCTCCTTGCCGTCAGTAACGTAATCGATCTCGCCGCTGAGAGCAACGACTGTTCCTGTTTGTTCAGCCAGTTGAAAGGCTGCCGGAAGTGCTGCAAGAGATGATACCGTGGAATCCACCCCTTTTGCGTTGCCTGCAAATCCTCCGAGAGCTAGAATTTCAGAAGCATTGCCCCGTATGACCGTCGGCTGAAAGCGAATCAGTTGATCAACGATATCCGTTCGAAACTTGAGTGCTCCAACGGCAACAGGATCAAGAACCCAGGGGGTATTTGTCTGTTGAGCCGTTGCTGCGGCTTTGAGCATGACCTCTGCATCTGTAGTTGTTATGGTGCCGACGTTGATTAAGAGTGCGTGGGCAATGCGGACGAAATCGGCAACCTCCTCCATGGTTACCACCATTGCCGGTGAGGCTCCGGCAGCAAGGAGGACATTGGCCGTAAAATTCGTAACAACACTGTTGGTAATGCAATGGGTTAGAGGAGCGATCTGGCGTAATCTGGCAAGATCTTCAACAACCTCAGGATGAGGCCATGTCCGGCAGCCAGTGATATGTTTTTCGATTTCAGTAGTCATATACAACGGGAAATTCGTTCATTCAACGGAAGAGTGCAAGAAAGCAGTCAATATACAGGTTTTCATGAACTCAGGAAAAGGAAGTGGTTATTTTATACGGTTTAAAGGGAGTGAAAACGTAAACACCGAACCTCCCTCTGGGAGAGATTCAGCCGAAATGTTTCCATGGTGTTTATTGACAATGATGTCGTACGTAATGCTTAACCCAAGCCCTGTTCCCTTGCCTTGTTCCTTGGTTGTAAAGAAAGGTTCAAATACTCGTCCTTTAATCTCTTCAGGAATTCCCGTACCGTCATCACGAACGGAACAGAAGATGCTTTCACTGGTGTCCCATGTTTTAATCTCTATAGTGCCCGGAGAGCTTCTGTTTTGTGACTTAATGGCATGGACGCTGTTGATGATCAGGTTCAGCAGCACTTGAGTTATCATTGACGGATCGCCTATAACCGGCGTTAATGCTTCAACATGCAGGACGATGGCGGCGACATCACGGTACTCGGCCTTTGCAATGACCAGCGACTCTTGTATTGCATTATTGATATCAAAAAGCAATACATTACCCTTCTCGTTTTTGAATGAGTAGTTTCTCATGCTTCGGGTAATAGCCGTTATGCGTTCCACTCCGTTTTTTGTCATTTCAAAAGTTTTGGGAATGTTGCTGAGCAGATAATCGATATCAAGCTCTCTCTCTCTTTCTCGAAGTCGCATCACCTCTTCGGCCACATCCGGTATGACACCTACTTTTTGAATGAGGCTGCGGTACTCGCCGACAAGTTCCTGAAAATCTTTAAAATCGTTCTCCTGGTTATGTTCATTGATTGATATAAAATTGAGAGGATTGTTAATCTCATGGGCGATGCCTGCGGCAAGCTGCCCGATCATCTCCATTTTTGATGCGTGCTGAAGCTGGACGGCAAGTTTGTTTTTTTCTTCTTCAGCAATCTTTTTGGCAATGATATCCCAGACATGATTGGCTATTATCTCCAACCATTGGATATCCTTGTCACCATAGTCAGTCTGCTTGTTGCAGACCCCCATGATTGCCACTGTTTTACCGTCACGATTGACCGGAATAACCAGTTCACGCTTGATTTCAGCATGGCCTACAGGTCTTCCAATGCGATGTTTCAGTGAGATATAATCATTATGGATCACTGCCTGTTTTACTCGTACCGCATCAGCCCATACACCGGCCTTGTTCAGCGGATAGTGCTGGGATTGTTCTTCAGCCTTGCTCATATACTGAAAGGTATTGGTTGAGACTGACTGGAGTATCAGGGTATTTTGATCTTCATCAACAAAAAAGATAAAACCGATTGAGCTTCCCGTTAACCTTTCTGCTTCATCAAGCGTTGCTCTCAGCAGTTCATCTATGGTATGAGCGTCTGCCATCTGGAGAATGCGCAGCCGGAATGCATTGAGCTGTTCATAGCGTTTTCGATCGGTAACGTCATTAATTATGGTATTGACCAAATCTTTTTTGCCGTCATTAATTTGTGTACCGAATATTTCGACATCACGAAGAGATCCGTCTTTTCTTATATGACGTAATGAAAACTTTGCATGCCCTGCTGATCTGACTTCTTCAAGATTGCTTTTTATGATATCAGGTGGAGTTATCGAGTTCATCTGTGCTATATTCATCTGCCTGAGTTCTTCAATTGTCCATCCATAAAAGTCTGCGGCAGATTGATTGGCATCAACAATATTACCGGTGACGGGATCAAGAAGCAGCTTGATTGCCGCATTGCGTTCAAAGAGATTTCTGAACCGTTCTTCGCTTTGTTTCAGTGCTTCACGACTTCGCAGCATCTTGATGCCATAAGCCAGATTGTTGGACAGTGATATAAGCTGTTTCCTTTCTGCGCCATTAAAGGCCTCCGGTACTTCAGAATATACTGACAATACTCCAACGACGGTATTGTCTATAAGGAGCGGTAAACCGAGAACGGCAGCATAATTGTGCTTTATGGCTTCAGTTCGCCATAATTCGAAGCTTTGATCAGTGATAATATTATTTACCACAACGGGTTGAGCGGTGCGGACAGCGGTTCCGGCTGGTCCCTGTCCATACTTGTTATCGGCCCAGGATATGGTAATTGAGTTAAAATAATCTCCGGCACTGCCGGCATAGGCGGCAGGGTGCAGACTTTTAGCCTCATCATTTACTTTGTATCCAACCCAGGCCATCCAGTAACCGCCGGTTTCGACGATGATGCGGCAGATGGTCTGCAGCAGTTCCTGTTCATCTTGCGCATGAATCAGCGCTTTGTTGCAATGGTCGCTGACAATAAGTGCACGAGTCAGCCTCTGAAGTTCAGCTTCAGCATGTTTTCGTTCGGTGATGTCATGAGTAATGACATGAATAACGGGTTTCCCATCCAGCTCTATCTTGTTGCGATAGATCTCTACATCCCGGATAGAGCCGTCGGCCCGCCGGTGGCGTCCGATGAATTTATTGTGTTGTCCGGCTTCTACGGTCTGCAGGCTTTTGATAATCTCCTCCTGCGAAAGAGTATTGATGTCCCTGGTATACATCTTCCTGAGTGTTTCAGCTGACCACCCATACCACTCTACAGCTTTCTGGTTGACATCAAGCACCTTGCCGGTATACGGGTCAAGAAGAACCTGTATGGCAGACTGGCTGTTGAAAAGCGTCTTGAACCGCTCCTCGCTTTTCAGTAATGCCTCTTCGGCAAGTTTTTGGTCAGTGATATCGATAACGACACCGACAAGAAAGGGAGAGCCATCAATCATGATCCTTCTGCCGGTCATGAGGTGCCACCTGATGCCACATTCCCCGCAAAGCTCAACCTGGTATTCGCAAATGACCTTCGAGCCATTATTCATAATATCCTGGATTGCTTCAATGATACGAGCCTGATCGTCCGGCTGTATGAAGTCTATCCCGAAAGTTGCAGTCATCTCGCTTTCCGTCTTACAGTGTCCGTGAGCAATACACAATATCCTAACAATATCCATTACGCAACATCCTTTTCAACTTCGTGATCTTGATTGATTGATAATGCATTAATCTTTTTCTTTATTCGAGACATAAGTTTCGGTATGTGCCGGTGTCTTAACTGTTGATTATTCAAATCTCTAATCATTCGAGCGACCGATTCAATCTTATTATCTCACTGTTCCAGTAACCCAATATGTCACAACCGCTTTTAATTTGCAACATGGCAAAAGTATGGCTCAACATGTGATGGTTTACATGCTTTTTTACTCCTGTGCTTTTTCAATATTTCGGAAAATACTTATCGGAAGGCTGCGTTATATTTTCGTGTTTCTTATAATTAAATCTAATTTTTTTATTAAATTTCGATTGATGCCAAAAAGGATGAAGTTATTTATTCAATAAAAAAATCGTATCAATTATGTCATCGACAAAACTTTCGGACATTAAATCACAGATTGCTGAACTTCAAAAAACAGCTGACGATATTATCAGGAATGAAAGAATTGCGGTCATCAAAGAGATAAAGGCAAAACTCGAAGACTTTAATATCAGTATAGAAGAACTTCAGCAAAAGACAAAACCTTCTTCTTCAAAAAGTTCTTCTGTTATTAAATACAGAAAAAATGAACATCAGTATTGGGTTGGAAGAGGTCCGAAGCCGGGTTGGGTGAAGGATGTTGAGAAGAACGGTGAGAGCATCGAGCAATACAGGGTTCCAGTGTAAGGTGACATCATGGACTTTTCGATTCTTCAGGTGTTGCGAATTGGAGCGTACCGTTATAGTTGTTCTGTTTGTACGTAATAACGGCGAAATAAAGGCAGGTTCATGACGTTGTGTTTTCTGCATACTGCGGATATTCATCTTGGTAAAACCTATCGTTCCTCTGCTCTTGATGTGGTGCGGTATGAGGATTTTTTCGGGATGTTCGGAGGAATTGTTGCAAGGGCTGTTGCTGAACAAGTGGATTTTGTCCTGATAGCCGGGGATATGTTCCATACTGCCCAGATTCTGCCCCGTACTTTTGCTCGTACCATCGAGACGCTTCAGCCACTTAAAGATGCGGGTATTCCGTGCATCGCCGTGGAGGGCAATCATGACTGGATCCATCGCCAGGGAAGCATTTCATGGATGGAGGCTCTCTCGCAGATGGGTTATATCTGTCTGCTGCGGCCTGCGCGGGATGAGGATGGGGCTTACCGCTTTGAACCGTTTGATGAAGAGCAGGGATCCGGCGGGCATATTACCATCAAGGGTATCAATATCTATGGGGTCGGCTATATCGGTTCCCAGGCAGGAAACCATGTGGCCCGTATTGTTGAGGCGATAAGCACAACAAACAATATTCTGCTTTTTCATGTGGGTATCTGGAGCTATTCACCGGTGGAAATCGGCAATATGAAACCGGAGGAAGCGCTGCCGCTTGGAGAGGTGTTTGATTATGTTGCCTTAGGACATGGCCACAAGCCTTATACCATTGAGAGAGCTGATGGCCGGAGCTATGCTTATAATCCGGGCTCTGCGGAGTGTGTCAATTTTGGTGAGGAGAGGTTCAGCAAGGGTTATTATAGAGTCAGTTATGATGGTTGCGGTTACCGGCATGAGTTCTGTCAGACGTCGCCGAGACCAATGCTGGTGATGAGCATCAATCTTGATGGTTCGGAAAGTTCGGAAGCAGCGCTGGAAAGGCTGGAAGAATTAGTCCGGGAAAAAGTTGCGGGACTGACCGATACAAGAGAGCCGTTGCTTGAGGTTAAGCTTACCGGCAGGGTAGATTTTCATCCTTTTGAACTGGGGCGTGAACGCTTGCGCCAAACGCTTTCAAGAATCTGCAACCCCCTGCATATCGAGATAAAAAACCATCTTTCCCTTACGACCAATCAGTCCGGCAGTGAAAAAGAGATGAGGAGTCTTGCGGACATTGAGGAGGATGTCCTGCGGGGATTAATCTCTCTGCGAAGCGACTATAAAGGGAGGGAGGATGAGCTCGTCAAACTTTCCATTGCTCTTCGGGATCATGTCATGAAAGGTGATTGTGACGGAGATGAACTGCTTGGTATCCTTGGAGGAGAGTGAAGATGCAGATCCTTTCGATTCAATTGAACAATATCAAGTCGCACCGTGATACCGAACTTATCTTTTCACCGGGAATCAATGTGCTTTGCGGGGCAAACGGAGCAGGCAAAAGTACGGTGTTTGAGGCTATCGGTTATGCCTTGTTTGGCGTTGATGCTCAGGACTTTGTTTCCAATGCGGCCCGTTTTATCTCTATCGGGGCAAAGTCGGGCAAGGTTGCGGTCGTTTTTCAGAGTGATGACGGGGATATCTGGAAGGTTACCCGAACGGTCGGTGCCGCCTCAAAATGGCTGCTGGCGAAAAAAAGCGGGGAGGATTTTGAGGTTGAGGAGCATGCGCGGATAGAGGAGACTGCGGCAAGGATTGCCGGACTGCTTGGTCTCGGTAATGGCCGACCACTGTCGGAGCAGTTTAAACTGGTGATCGGTCCGTTTCAGAACGAATTTCTGGGGCCATTTATCATCCGGCAGGCGGCAAGGCGGCAAGAGGCTTTTGACGAGATTCTCGGCATTGATACCTGGCGCAAGACCTTCAAAGGGACAGCGGCGTTATCTTCGGCGGTGCAGGCAAACATCAAACTTGTGAAGGCTGAGGCTGATTTGCTTGAACTGCAACTGACCAAGCTGCCCGTGAAGGAAGGGGAGTGTACGGCTGCCAGGAAAGAATTGAGTGACAGGCAACAGGAGTTGAAGAATAAAGAGTTTCATTTCAAGACGTTACAGGAAACGATGGAGGGGTTTGACAAGCAGAAAATCGCGCTTGATGCTCTTTCCACGGCCTTTGAAAAGCTTGAAAGCAGAATCAAGGACGGTGGCGAAAAGATTGCCAGTCAGAAACTCCTGGTGGAAGCGGCTGAAAAAGCGAACCGTATCGTTCATGCAACCAGGGGAGGGAAAGAGGCGTTCGAGATGGCTGAACTGAAGCTGATTGATCTTCGGCAAAAAGAAAAAGCACGACGAACACTTGATCAGGAGATGGTCAGCCTGGAAAAGACCGCCCAGTGCCTCTCCCAGAATCTTGAACATGATCGGGCCGATATCCTCAAGGTTGAGAAGGATCTGCATGATGAAGAGGCAGGATACCGAATAACTCGTCTGGAGCTGGTTGAGAGGTGCAAGCCTGAAAAAAACAGCTCATCGCTTCAGGAGCTTAGGCTCAATTCGGATCATATCAAAGCGGAGCGTTCCAGTCTGGCCGGCAGATTGGCGGCTCTTGCGGAAGGCCAGCTTAAACTTGCCGAAGGGATTTGTCCTTTTTTTCAGGAGCAATGTCAGAATATTGCCGGCAGCAGAGCACCAAGAGATCATTTTTCAACCAGAAGAGGTGAGCTGGAGGGGATAATAGGGCTGCTGGACAAGCGTATAGGAGAAGCTGCAAGTGAGGTTAAGAGGGCTGAGGATGCGGAGAGGAGGTTGCATGCCGAGAAGGTCCGCATGCAGGAACTTGACAAGCTGATTATTGGCCTTGATGGACGGCGTCAAACAAACAGCCGGCGAAACGAAACTCTTGAGCAGCAAAAAAGGGAGGTGTCTGATGCTGTGGCGCAGGTGAACAGCCGGAAGGCTGAACTCAGTGTCTATGCAAGTCTGGACGCGGATGTCAGCAAGGCTGAGGCTGATAAAAAGAGTTTTCAGGCTTCACGTGACGCTTATGCGGCGAATCTGCAGGTGGCAGATGATCTTGAGCATCGCCGAGAGACACTGGTCCACTGGACCAATGGTCTTGCAGGGTTGCAAAAGGATCTGCTCGAGATAGACGCCAAACGGCAGAGCTGCCTTGAGCACTATCAGCAGCCATTGCATGATGAAGTGCGGAAGGAGCGGGATGCTGTTCTTTCTGATGTGGCACGCAGGCGTCAGCAGATTGTGGAGATGGGCAACACCATTGAGAGGCTTGGAAAGGAGATAGAAGAACTCAACCGGATTAAACTCAAGGCGGCCAAAAAAAAGGAGGCGATTGTTTTGCTGGAAGAGAAGGAGCGGTTAGTCAAGTTTTTGCGAAACCAGGTTTTCAAGAATGTTTCAGCAGAACTTTCTGAACGTTTCAGAGAGGAGATAAGCCTGAGGGCAGACCGGATTTACCGCGTTATCGCCGAGTCTGATGAAGAACTTCGCTGGGGAGATAATTATCAGATTATTTTGCGGGATATGGCTGATGGAGCCATCAGGGAACGGAGTGATGACCAGCTTTCGGGCGGGCAGACCATGAGTGCCGTCGTTGCGCTGCGTCTGGCGCTTCTGCAGACGATCGGGGCGAGGATAGCGTTTTTTGATGAACCGACATCAAACCTTGATGCTTCGCGCCGTGAAAATCTGGCCAATGCGTTTCGGGCGATTGATGTGGGACGTGAAGAGGTGGCTGAGCACTGGTACGATCAACTTTTTCTGATAAGTCATGATGTTACGTTCACTGAAATCACCGATCAGACACTCCTGATTGGCAGATGACTCAGCTCCTTTTGCTGGATATCAGGCCGGGAGCTGATAGCCTTTTTCGCGAAACAGTCGGAGCATGGCATCAACCACTTCCGGGTCGAAGTGCTGCGCCCGATGGCTCTCAATTTCATGAAGGGTTTCTTCGATGCCGAATGCGGCTCGGTAAGGGCGATGTGAAGCCATGGCTTCAAGCACATCGGCTACGGCAAGTAAGCGGGATTCAAGAAGTGTTTCCACTCTTTTCAGGCCCCGCGGATAACCGCTGCCGTCCATACGCTCGTGGTGTTCTCGGATGATTTCTGCAATCGGGAGAGGGAAATCGACATCCTTGAGGATTTGATAGCCTTGTTCTGCGTGGGTCTTGATCAGTTCAAACTCTATTGCTGACAATCGGCCCGGTTTGGAAAGTATCTCGGCAGGTATGCTTATTTTGCCGATGTCGTGCACTAATCCGATGAGCTGCTGAATGCGGCACTTCTCTTCGCTCCACCCCATTTCCCGTGCTATATCTGCCGCGATGATGCCAACGCGTCGTTCATGACCTGCAGTATAGGGATCATGTGCTTCCACGACGTTGGCTACCGCCTGGATCGTGCTTTGCATAGCGGCTTCCAACTGTATTACTTCGAGCAACTCGCTTTTGTAGATGGGTTTGGTGAGGAAGCTGTCGCACCCTGCCTCTCTTGCTTTTTCTTGGTCTTCTTTTGAAATAAAGGCTGACTGGGCGATAACAGGCAGATCGGGCCGCAGCTGTTTGATGAGTCGTGTTGCTTCATATCCGTTCATTACCGGCATCTTGATGTCCATGAGGACGAGGGTGATCTCAGGGTGGCATTTTACCTGTTCTACGGCTTCCTGTCCATTAACAGCATAGAGAATTGCAATGTTTTCGCCTTTCAGGTTTTTTTGAAGCAACAATCGGCACATTTCGTCATCTTCTGCTATAAGAATAGTGAGTGCTGGGTGCGGAGTGCGGAGTAGTGAGTGCTCGGTATGGGATTGATCCTTCGATGCGTTGAGAAGCGCTGTCACGGGGGCCTGCCCGTAAGGGAGGGTAAAAATGAATTTGCTCCCTTTTCCTTCTTCGGACTCAACCCGTAACGCACCGCCAAGCATTTCGACATAGGCCTTTGCAATCGTTAATCCGAGGCCTGAACCCTCATGGTTGCGGGATAATGAGTTATCAGCCTGCCGGAAGCGCTCGAAAATTTTCTGTTGCATAGCAGCAGGAACACCAATGCCCGTATCAAGAACATAAAACTCAAGGGTTGAACCAACTCTGGTATACCCGAAATCAATGGTTCCCTTTCTGGTGAATGTCAGGGCATTATGGAGAAGGGTTGTCAATATCTTGGTCAGCTTTTCACTGTCTGTTTCTATGATGCTGTCTTCATCGGGAAGTTCACAGGTACAGTTCAAACAGAGTTCTTTCTTCTGGATTTCAGGCTTGAAAAAAGCATAGAGTTCATGCAAGAGGGTGTTTACGGGGGTTTTGGTAATCTCGAATGTTGTTTCGCCGGCGTCATAACGGGAAATATCGATCAGTTTATTGATGAGATTGAGCATCCTGTTGCCGCTTTGCTGAATAAGGCCGATAAACTCTGCCTGCTCCTCGCCGGAAAGATGAGGTTCTTTCAGGAGTTCTGAAAAGCCGAGAATGCCATTCATCGGGGTGCGTATTTCATGGCTGATGTTGGCCAGAAATGCTGATTTCAGGCGGTCACTCTCTTCCGCATGATCTTTGGCTGCTGTCAACTCATTCCAGAGTTTTTTTTCTGCTGTAATGTCTTCTTTTACCGCCACAAAATTGGTTACCACACCTTCATTATTCAGCATGGCTGAAATAACGGCTCGTTCCCAGAAGAGTTCACCGTTTTTCTTTTTGTTGTGCATTTCACCACGCCAAATCCTGCCCGAAAGAATTGTTTGCCAGAGATCTTCATAGAACGCTTTCGGCATCAGGCCGGACTTAAGTATGCGGGGATTTTTCCCTAAAACCTCTTCAGCTGCATACCCGGTGTGCGCTGTAAACGCTGGATTGACGTATTCAATATTGCCATCGGGGTCGGTTATGAAAACAACCGTGGGGCTTTGCTGGAGAGCCACACTCAGCTTTTTAAGTTGAGACTCAGCCTTTTTGCGTTCGGTGATATCGTTGATGATGCAATAGAAAACGACATTGCTTCCTATCGTAATCGTATTTTTTATGACCTCGACATCACGTAATGAACCATCCGCTTTACGATGAAGCGTTGAGAATTTGTTTTGGTTCGTTGTTCTGAATTTTACAAGATCACTCAGTACCCTTTCATGTGATCTCGTTGTGATGGTATCAAGATGCATCGTACAGAGTTTTTCAATCGGCCACCCGTAAAAAGCAGCTGCAGCAGGGTTGGCATCAATGATGTTGCCTGTTTCATCAATGACCAGCATGATGGAGGAGTGGCCTTCAAAAAGCATCCTGAACTTGTACTGGCTCTGTTTGAGAGCATTTTCAGAGAGTTTTTGATCAGTGATATCCGTTATGATAACCCTGCATTCATGAGGAGAGTCACTGTGTAAAGCATCGAGCCGAAAGGTTTGGGCTGCAACAGATTGCTGGGTACCGGAAAGAGGCGTTTCGTGAGGGATAAGAGTGGCTTCACCGTATCCATGCTGTTTTTTGGTAAACACTTTTTCAAGCAATCCATGGATTACCTGACGGTCTTCAGGGATAAAGAGGTTTGTTAAATAATTACCACGCAACTCCGAGCGATTAATGCCAAGTATTCTGGTTGCTGTCAGGTTTGCCTCAACGATCTTACTGTTCCGTGTAAGCGTTAGATAGCCCAACGGGGCAAAATCATAAAGCTCGGTAACGCGCTTCAGGCTATCCTCCTGCTCTGCTTTCGAGTTTGAAAGCTCTTCTCTCGACCGAATCAGTTCTTCCTGCTGAAGTTCAAGTTCGATCTGGTGAACCTCCAGTTCATGGATAATCCGTAGAATATCCTCAGGTGAAGAGGAAGAATCCGGTCTTTTCAGTTGCAGGACTTGGTGACGCTTTTCAGCGAGAGCCCTCAAATCTGATAAACTGATTAAGGTGGTGTGGCATTTTTTTTTCGGCACGTTACATCTGTAGTAATCTGGATTGATGTGCAGTAAAAAAATAAATCCGCTACAAAGCATTATTGTTACAATGTAGTGCTCACATACCTTTTTTCATAAATTAATTCAGGTTAACCTTTTTACCAATACAGCATATCGAGCAGCTTGCTCTTGTTCATTGGTTTGGTGCTGAAACTATCGCACTCAGCTCTTTTTTACTCATAAAGCGCTGAGTGCTGAGGTTTTCTTCCGGATCAACCAGCCCAATGCTCATAACCGCAGAGATCAGGGTGTCGCCGTTTATAACCGGAATTTGTACAGCGCTCTTTTCGATCTTCACATTCCGCAATGACAATTTCATGCAACTTGAATGAATAACCTTCTTTAGCAATAAATGCTTCTAAACGATACCGTAACTCATGATCAGATTTCAGTTGATGAACAAATTTTTTTGCTTGTTCTCCAGCCATAGTACACCTCTTTTTTTTGTTATACCCAGCACTTGATCTTATGGAAAAGGTATATAAAATAAAAAATATAGCTGAATTATATATACAATTATAGTGATCTACAGCTTGTCGTCAGCATATTTTTTTCATGCTGAGCTGGGGTTCGGCGTTCACGGAGTTAATGGGGGCTGGAGTTGGGTTATGAGGTTGAGCAGTTCGGTTTTGTTGATGGGCTTTGTGATGAAGCTGTTGCAGCCTGCTTCCCGGGCTTTTTCTTTCTCTTCTTTTGAGGAATACGCTGATTGGGCGATAATGGGGAGGTCTGGGTGCTGCTGTTTGATGAGCTTTGTTGCTTCATAGCCATTCATGATGGGCATTTGAAGGTCCATAAGCACCAGATTGATTTCCGGGTGATGCTGTACAAGCTCTACGGCTTCCATGCCGTTTTCAGCACTGAGAAGCGTGATGTTTTCGCCTTTAAAGGTTTTGTTGAGCAAAAGGGTGCTTACGTCATCATCATCAACGATAAGAATACAATCTTCTGAGTGCTGAGTAGTCAGTGCTGAGTTCTGTGGGTTGTAGGGGAGGGTGAAGGTGAAGGTGCTTCCTGTTCCCTCTCGTGATTGGACGCTGAGTTTGCCGCCGAGCATTGCGACGTAAGCTTTGGTGATGCTGAGTCCGAGTCCTGATCCTTCGTGATTGCGGGTGAGGGTGTTGTCGACCTGGCGGAAACGGTCGAATATTTTCTGCAGCATTTCGTCGGGAATGCCAATACCGGAATCGGTGACATAAAATTCGAGTGTGGTATCCTGCCGGGTATAACCGAAATCGATGCCTCCTGTTCTGGTAAATTTCAGGGCGTTTTGGATAAGGTTGGTCAGTATCTGGGTCAGCTTTCCGCTGTCGGTCTCAATGATGCTTTCGGTGTCCGGAAGTCCGAGGGTGCAGTGTAACTGGAGCTTTTTTTTGCTGATTGCAGGCATGAAGAAGGCATGGAGATCGCGCAGTACTTTGTTGACTGGCGTTGGTTCGATCTGAAGCTTTGTTTCGCCGGCTTCTATACGCGAAATATCGATGAGGTCATTGATGAGATTGAGCATGCGCTGGCCGCTTTGCTCAATAAGGCCGACATATTCTGTCTGTTCTTCTCCCGATAAATCAGCCTCTTTGAGGAGAGCTGAAAAGCCGAGAATGCCGTTCATGGGGGTGCGTATTTCGTGGCTGATGTTGGCTAAGAATGCTGATTTCAGACGGTCGCTCTCTATTGCATGTTCTTTTGCTGCGGTGAGTTCTGCCAGTATTTCTTTCTGCTCGGTGATGTTTTTGCTGGTGCCGATTATTCTGTAAATATGGCCGACCTCATTGTAAACCGGGTTAAGGGTCGTTTCCCACCAGAGTTGCTTGCCATGGAATGGTATTAACTCTTCATACTGTATTGTTTTGCCTTCCTGAACACAGTGCTCTAAGTTATCGATGAAGATGAACTTCACCGATAAAGGAAGTGTCATTCTTTCTGTGAAAGGTTACTTCCACTTTCCGGGTATTCAACTGCTGCAAGAGGGTTTCGTGGAAAAGTGCAAGGGCTGGCGAAATCTCCTCTTCAATCATGTATTCGGTGAATGAATGGCCAGTCATCTCTTGGGGGAGATAGCCGAAAAGGTTTTCAGCGGCTGGAGATAGATAGGTTAATGATCCGATTGAGTTGGTAACAAATACCATTTCAGTCATTTGCTCGGTAATGGAGCGAAATTTTCTTTCGCTGATTTGCAATGCCTGTTCGACTTGCTTGCGCTGGGTGATGTCGTGAATGATTGAATAGAGACGGTCTTTCCCTTCGATATCAATGGTAGTGCTGAAAACTTCCACATCGTGTATGGAACCGTCAGCCTTGTGATGTTGAAATAAAAAGTGGTTTTTTCTGGATAATCTTGCTTTTTTCATTTCATCCATTACCGCTTCGGGAGTGGAAGTGGTGATGGTCTGTATGTGCATTGTGCGGAGTTCATCAACTGGCCATCCATAAAAGTCAGCTGCTGCCTGATTGGCGTTGATGATATTGCCTGAATCGGGGTCGATTATCAGCATTATGGCGGAATGCTTCTCAAACATGACATCGCGAGCGCTCTACGCCCAGGATTTTTGTGGCGGTCAGGTTCGCTTGCAGGATGGTGCTGTCACGACCAAGAGTCAAATACCCGATTGGTGCATAGTCATAGTACGAAGGAACAAGAATAAATATTCAACAAGAATATAACAATAAAGGACGAGACAAGCGTACGAGCTGTTTTTTATAGCAGATTAGGATACCGCAGACCCTGTTCGGTTGGTTCGAAATTTTTTTTTATTTGTAATCATGGTTACGTTTCAATAACATAGACCTTCATTACTTCAATAATGGAGTGTCGTACAGGTGTGACAGAGTGCGTTCAGTCGGAATGGTTTTTCCTCTCATTTCTTCGTGTTTCCTGTAGTTTTTTGTAATTATCGCTACCATCGAGGTATCCATGCCTCTCAAGAAGAGAACACCTCTTGTAACCGCCGGAACACCAGGCGACTCTTCACTCCTTTCTTTGTTTCATTCCTTTCCGGATGTCGTCTTGGTTATTACCCCACAGGGCGTTATCATCGATGCCAATGAGGCTTTTGCTCTACGGCACCATAAAAACATTGAAGAGTGCCTTGGTGCCAATGTTTTCGATTTTCTGCCACCAGAGATTGGAACGGAACGATTGAAAATGGTGCAAAAGTGTGTGTCCAGCGCTCGACCGCTTGTCTTTGACGATATACAGAACGGGCAACAGCTGCGTAGCACCATCTATCCCTATAAATCTCCGGAAGGCACTGTTGACCGGCTTCTTATTATTGCGCAGGATATCACTGATCTCGAACAGTTATTGATAAAGGAGCAGCTTTTCAATAAGGAGATCATCAATGCTATCCCCGGCACTTTTTATATCGTTGATGCAAACGGGAAGTTCCTTGCCTGGAACAATCAGATCAGAGAGAATAACTTCGGGGTATCAGACGAAGAGATGGCAGAGACTGACGGGTTTGAAGCCTTCCATCCGGAAGATCGAGGCCGTGCTCTTGAGACCATGCAGGATATCATCAATAATGGCACGGAAGTGACCGGCGAGTACCGGTTTGTTTTTCGAGGAAACCATGGTATTGAGTGGCGCCTCATGACCGGCAAAAGGATCATGATTGATGGTTCAGCGTGTGTTATCGGTGTGGGTATTGACATCACCGAGCGCAAGCTGGCTGAAAAGGAGCTGCTGCGGCTGCATCGGGCACTTCTGGCGACCACCAAATGCAATCAGGCGCTTATTCATGCGCAAGATGAGGCTGAGCTGCTGCAGCAAATTTGCAACATCATCGTAGAGACTGGTGGTTATATGATGGCCTGGATCGGTTATGCGGGGCAGGACAAGGCAAAAAGGATACAACCGGTCGCTCATGCAGGTTTTGAGAAAGGCTACCTTGAAACACGCCGGATATCCTGGGCGGATGACCAGTACGGCCAATGCCCAGCCGCAAAAACGATTCGCAGCGCTCAACCATGTTCAATACATAATGTACACGAAGACCCGCAGTTTGAGCCAAGGCGTCTTGAGGCCATAACGAGAGGGTATGTCTCAGTTCACAGCTTACCCCTCATAACGGACAATAAGGTGTTTGGCGCTTTAACCTTATACTCCGAAACCCCATCAACCGCCAATACCAGGGAGATTGAGCTGCTGGTTTCATTGGCGGACAACCTGGCGTTTGGCATCAAGATGCTCCGAAGCCGCAAGGCGCTGGCACAAAGTGAGGAACGGTTCCGACTTCTCTTTGAACGCAATGCGGTCATTAAGATACTTCTTGATCCACAGAGCGGCAATATTGTCGATGCGAACCAGTCGGCAGCAGACTTTTACGGGTGGACCATTGAAGAGTTCAGGCAGATGAACATAGCGCAACTCAACTCTATAACATCACCTGAAGCCATCAAAAGCATGATTGCAACAGTCCTTTCAGCAGGGCATGCAAAGTTTTCGTTTCGTGATATAAAGAAAGACGGCACGCTCTGTGACGTAGAGGTGTTCTGTACAAAAATTAATGATGGCCAGAAAGATATCATCAATGCCATTATTTATGACGTTACCGATCAAAAGCGGTATGAGCAGGTTAATGCATTCCGGCTGCGTATACTCCAGATGGCAGAGAGTCATTCGATTGAGGAACTGCTGACAGAAACCCTTGATGAAGCAGAAAAGATAACGGACAGTACCATCGGGTTTGTCTTTTTTGTTGCTGAAGACCAGAACACCCTGCAGCTCCAGACCGTATCAACCAACACCCTGCAGAACATGTGCAAAGCCGAAGGAAAGGGCCAGCACTACCCGCTCGACAAGGCCGGAGTTTGGGCTGATGCCGTAAGGGAGAAAAAGCCAATCATCCATAACGATTACCCATCCCTCCTGCAGCGCAAAGGATTGCCGGAGGGCCACGCAGAAATCAAGCGCGAACTGGTTATTCCCGTTAACCGTGACGGAAAAATAGTGGCGATCATGGGAGTCGGCAACAAACCGGTGGAGTATGGTGATAAAGATATCGAATGGTTAGAGAACCTCGCTAATCACGTCTGGGATATTGTTGCCAAAAAGTTGGCTGAAGAAGAAAACAAAAAACTTGCCTCCCATCTTCAGTACGCAACAAAAATGGAGATGATCGGTCAGCTTACCGCAGGAATCGTCCATGAAATAAACAATCCCCTCAACTTTATCGCCATCAATACCCACAACCAGTTGAACGATTTCGAAGATCTGCAGGAACTGGTGAGTGAATACCGCGAAATCATCGACACCTTATTACCGGCAGACACAGAAAAAGTTATGCAGCTCCGTAAAAAAGAGAAGGAACTCGATATTGATTACCTGCTCAGCGACATCCCCAAAAGCCTTGAAATGAACAAGCATGGAGTCGAACGCATCACCGCCATCACCCGAAGCATGCGCAACTACTCCTTTAAAAACGAAAAAGGCGGTTTCATCCCTTCAGACATCAACAAGATCGTCAATGAATCCCTTCTCATAGCAAAAAGCGAATACCGCGATATTGCCACGATAGACCTGCATCTCGAAGCACTTACGCCTGTACGCTGCGACCCATCCCAGATCAGCCAGGTCATCCTGAACCTGATCGTCAACAGCGCCCATGCCATCAAGTCACACAACAGAAACACTCCGGGCACCATCACCATCACAACATGGGAAACTGCCCAAAGCGTTCACTGCTCCGTAAGCGACAACGGGCCAGGCATGCCAGAAGAAGTCAGAAACCGCATTTTCGAACCCTTCTTTACCACCAAAGAGCAAGGCAAAGGTACAGGTCTCGGCCTCAGCATCAGTTACGATATCATCGTCAATAAACACAAGGGAAGCATATCCGTAGACTGCCCAGCAGATGGAGGTACCATCTTCACCATAACCCTCCTGAAAGAAAGTACACAGTGCTGAAAAGTGTCGAGTGAGCATTAAACACACGCTTCTTGGGGGATGATCAAGGATCGGGTTTGACGAGAAGCAGGGGGATGGGTATTTTTTCGCGAAGTGTCCGTGATACGCTGCCGAACATGATTCTGCCTGGCAAGTGATGGCCATGGGTTGCCATTGCGAGAAGATCATAGGGACGTTTCGCAATTTCATTGAGTATTTCCGTCTCAGGTTCTCCGCTTCTGATGACAATATGGGCTGCAATACCCTCTGTCTGCAGTTTGCCGCGATAACCTTCCAGTGTGGAGAGAGCTTTCTGGTGAAGGTAACGCTCCTGATCGAGGGTGTGGGAGTGAACAACATGGAGGAGATGCAGGGTGGCATCAAGCTTACAAGCAAGGGCTGAGACGTGGTTGAGAATGATATTATCGACCTCTGAGCAGTCGATGGCAACGAGAATTTCCTTATAGACGGGCATATCAGTTTCCTCCGGTCATTGTCGTATAAAAAAAATAGATGTTGAGGCTTATAACAAGGGCGGAAATTATTGTTACGGCGGCAAACTCGATGTTGCGACTTCTGAAAGTGCCCATAACCTGAGGATTGCGACAAAGGATAAGGAGGGGGATAAGGGTAAAGGGCAGTTGGATGCTCAGTATTACCTGGCTTAGAATGAGAACATGGAAGGTGTCGACACTGACCAGAATGATCAGAAGTGCCGGAATGGCTGTAACAAAAACCGCCATTCTGTAGAGTGTGCTTCGGGGATCTTCAGGTTTGCCAAGAAAGCCTGTTATAATATTTGCTTCCGCCATTGAGACCGTAATGGAGGAGCTGATACCTGAAAAAACAAGGGCAATGGCAAAAAGCAGACCGGCAAACTGACCGGCAAGGGGTTTCAGGGTTACTGATGCCTGTTCAATGGTGGTTACCGGAATATGATTGCGAAAAAAGAGTGATGCCGCAACGATGATCATGGCTGAGTTCACAACCCATCCGAGAATCATGGCGAAGAGGGTATCTATTTTTTCATATCGGAGCTGTTCCCTCTTTTCTGCTTCTGAATTGCCCAACTCTCTGCTGTGAATAATATTTGAATGCAGGAAGATGTTGTGTGGCATCACTAATGCGCCGAGAATGGCAAGGGCTATATAAATGCTTTTTTTCCCGAGCGTTGGAACAAAGAGCTTTGGTGCTATAACACTCCAGTCGGGATGGACGATCAGCAGTTCAATAATATAGCAGAGTGTGATGACTCCCAGAAAGCCGACAATGATTTTTTCGATTCGATGGTAGCGCTGGCTGACGAGCAGAAATACTTCAAGCACAAGTGTCAGGAGAACACCGAGCCAGAGTGGAAAACCAAACAGCAGAGAAAATCCTATGCCTCCGCCCAGGAGTTCAGCGACATCAGTTGCGATGCAGGCAAGGACAACACTGAAACCAAGAAATGCTGCTACCGGTTTAGGGAAAAATTCGCAAATATTGACGGCCAACGATTTTCCGGTAGCGATACCGAGCTTTGCGGCCATGTGCTGGATGAGGAGAAGCATAACGGCGCCGAGGGTGACTACCCAGAGCAGTTCGTAGCCGAATGTGGATCCTCCTTCTATATTTGTTGCCCAGTTGCCGGGATCAATAAACCCTACAGTAACAAGAAAGCCCGGGCCAAGAAAACTGAAGAGGGTTTTGAGTGAAAAGGATTTGGCTTGCTGCACCATGGCGCATATTTTCGTCTACTGATACTATCAAGGGGTGAGTTGCAGTGCCTGTGTTGTTTAAATTACGCAAAAGAATTGGTTGTGTAGCATTATAGATCGTTAGACGGGTTATTAGGAAGGGGGAAATAAAATCCGCTGATCCTGATCATTTTTATGTATCAAGGCATGAAATAGATCAGCGGAAGTCGTTACATCACAATTTTATTCAGTTCTTTTACCCCTTTCATCTTTATTGGACTGATCCGGGCCTTTTCTGTTTTCATCTCCCTTGTTTGGTTGTTCCTGAATCTGTCGTTGCTCAGGGGCGTTGTGTTGCTGGTTTTGATGACCCTGAATCTTCCTGTTGCTGGCATCGCTGCGCTGATCAAGCATTCGCCTGTTGTTATCGTCATTACGCTGGTACTGGTTATTCCGGCTATCAGGCCTACGGTACTCGATATCACGATACCTTCTTATGTCGTCCCATTTATACCTTCTTATCTGATAGGGCAGTCCGTTATTCTGGATAAGAACCCACGGTCCGCGGTAATAATACGAGCGGTACCAGTGACCATTATGGAAGATGTAATATCTGTTTCCATAGTAAACGATATCATAAGGACTGCCTACGGATACTGAAAAGCCTTGAGTTCTCAGGTAAATAAAACTTGGTGGAGAGTTGATCATAAAGGAGGGGCCGCTGCCTGTGCTGACTCTTATGTCGAGTGCAGCCTTGGCCTCAGAAGGAGGGAGGCCGAGAAGTATTCCGGTTATTCCTGCCACTAAGAAAATATTTTTTTTCATCATTGCACACTCCTGTTACTCTGGTTGTTCTCAAAGACCAATCACCATCACTATGATAGTTTCACGTATCTCAAAAAGGCTAAACCACTACCCAATGGTGATTTTTTATATACTCAAGTATATATAAATATTCGATAAGTTTGATGGTCTATCCTGATATAACCGAACTATGTTCCTGTTTTTTCAGTATGGGGGAGTGATGGGTTTATTCATGATGTGGTGTCAGAGAGTTTGATAACTAAGGGTACCGTTGTTCCATCAGCGACGGTTACTGTTGTCTTGCCTTTGAGTTTAAGTTTTTCGTTCCAGGTAGTGATCTGGTAGGTGCCTGCAGGAACATCGGGAATAGTGAACTTGCCGTCATGTTCAGTTACTGCGGCATATTGATTTTCAGTAACGACAACCCAGGCGGACATTTCAGGGTGGACTTTGCAGAGCAGGTGAACCACACCTGGCTTATTAAAGGTAATCGGGTTAGGGATGCCCGGATCGGAGTCGATGTTGAATGTGCTGCTATCGCCGGTTCCATTGACGTTATGATAGATTTTGTCGTTGTTCTTAAAATCTACCGTTGAGCCGACTGGTATTGTCGTTACTTTCGGAATAAAGGTAAGACATTGCTGATCAACAGATTTGTGCTGTGGAGTGACCGGTCCATTGACGCCTTCCAGATAAACGACGGTATCGCCTTTGTATTTCGTCAAATTACTCTCAACGGAGCCGGTGATTGTTCCGTTGCAATAGGCATTCGAGGTGATAAGCCCGAAACTTGTCAGTAACAGAGCGGCTTTGATGAACCAAGGGGCGGTATTAACCATATCAGTCTCCTTGAAATGTATTGGTTAAAAAATTGCTCTCAACAACGGTAATAGACACAGAGAGTATTTTAATCAATGAAATCTTAAGGAATTCTTAATGAAAGATTAAATTTTGGTTAAAAATACCGCCAGAACTTTTTAATTAATATTTAAGCGGGGGAATTATGTGCTGCTTTTCAGGCTTTCACTCACGGCGAGCTTGAATTCCTTGGAAATTTTAAATACCGGCACATCTTTAGGTTCTACTGTTACCTTTTCTCCTGATCTTGGGTTTCGTGCGTCGCGAAAATTTTTGTGCCGGATATTGAATGATCCGAACCCTCTGATTTCAATGCGCTTGCCGGTTTTCAGGGAATCAATGACACTTTCAAAAAAAGCTTCAACCACTGATTCTGTTTCATATTTTGTGAGACCTGTTTTGTGGGCAATAGTATTAACCAGGTCAGCTTTTGTTGTTGTCGTTGTTCCCATGGCCGTCGAGAGTTTTACTGTTATGAATGACTTCGTAAAAAATTAATCCTCTGTCAGTTAAAAAAGAGGAGTGCTCACTGTCTATCTATCACCAATACCGCACAGTAGTTAATTTAGACTTCTTTTTTTGAATTTTAGAATAAATACACTTCCATACCTACAATATCGCATTGAGTTGCAAATCAATCGGTTAGGAGAGTGCACGGGTCTGGTGGGAGCCTGAACTGAAATAAGGAAGAATATTAGAAAATACTCCGATTGAAATGAGGCGCTTGGCATGAAACAAAGGGGTACCACGGGGGGAGTGTTGGTGACGGGATGTATGCATGGGGAAAATTCTTTACATTGAACATGAAAGATTGCTCTTTAATGAATTTTTAAAGTGGTTATGGTGATGGATGGGGCTTAATCTTTTTACCAGCAACCGGATGGAAGTTCTGGTTGATGCTCTTGGTTCGTTGTTGCGGGTGCCTCCTGCTTCGGCTTTTACCAGGGAGGTGATTGTTGTTCAGAGCAAGGGTATGCAGCGGTGGCTTTCGATGGAGCTGGCTTCTCGTTTCGGGGTGTGGGCTAACGGGCATTATCCGTTTCCGAATGCTATGGTGCATGAGCTTTTTGAGAGGTTCTTTGCTCCGGCTCCTGACTCTTCGTTGTTTTCGCCGGAGGTGATGACGTGGAAAATCATGCGGATTTTGCCGGAGCTTGTCGATACCCCGCCGTTCGGTTCGTTGCTTCACTATCTTAAGGATGACCATGATGGTGTGAAGCGGTTTCAGCTGTCTGAAAAAATTGCTGATACTTTTGACCAGTATACTCTTTATCGTCCGGAGATGCTTCGTGACTGGGAAAGGGGAGTGCCGGTGCGTTCGGAAGAGGGGTGGCAGCCGATTCTGTGGCGGGAGCTGAGTGTTGGAAATCAGGGGAAGCATCGGGGAGAACTGAAGGAGATGTTCTGCGAGAAAGTGAGCAGTGCTGCAAAAGGAGTGAGGCATTTTCCGGAAAGGATTGCTCTTTTCGGAATTTCCTACCTGCCGAAATTTCATCTTGACATATTTTCGGCTGTTTCAAGGGTGACAGAGGTCAACCTTTTTGTGTTGAGCCCGACCAGAGAGTACTGGGGAGATATTATTTCAAAAAAAGTACTTGCAAGGCTTTCGGCTCCGGAGCGTGCGTTGCGTACTGAGGGTAACCCGCTTCTTGCTTCGCTCGGGACGATTGGCAGGGATTTTTCTGATATGATTATCGACCTGAGTGAAGAGGCTTTAACCGAGCAGGAGAGGTATATCGATCCGGGAGATTCAAGCTTGCTGCATGCCCTGCAGTCCAATATTCTGAACCTTTCGGGTACTGGGGAAGAGGGTATCAGAATGAGTCTTGAGCCTGATGACCGGTCAATCTGGATCCACTCATGCCACAGTCCGTTGCGTGAAATTGAGGTACTCCATGATAACATCCTCTTTATGCTTGACAACGTGAACGGTCTTGCTCCGAGGGATATTGTGGTGATGACTCCGGATATTGAGAGCTATTCGCCTTATATTTCAAGTGTTTTCGGGGCCGGTGGGGATGGTGCTTCCGGAATTCACTATTCGATTGCGGATCGTCGGATGATGAATGAGGGCGAAATTGCCCGCGCGGTTCTGAAGCTGCTTGCGCTCTATGGCAGTCGGTTTCGTGCATCTGATCTCTTTGACCTGCTGGCTTCGCCGCCGGTGAGCCGCTGTTTTTCATTGTGTGATGAAGAGCTTGAAATCATAAGGGGCTGGATTGAAGCGTGCGGAATCCGCTGGGGAATGGATGAAGGCGATCGAACCAGCAGGGGGTTACCTGCTTATCGGGAAAACTCCTGGATGGCTGGACTTGACCGCCTGCTGCTTGGTTATGCCATGCCGGATGAAGGTATTCTTTTCAATGAGATGCTTCCGTTTGACGATCTTACCGGTTCGACTGCGGAGACGCTCGGCAAGTTTGCGGAGTTTGTTTATGCGGTTGAACGTGTGGTTAAAAGCCTTGAACGACCGCGTTCCATTGGCGAATGGCGTCTGCAGTTTCTGACACTCCTGAGCAGCTTTATTACCCCTGACGAAAGTTCTGAACGGGAGTATACGGCAATTACAACCCTGGCTGAGCAGATTGCGGAATGTGCTGCGCTGGCGGAGTTTACCGGGGATGCGGGGCCTGCTATAATCATTTCCTGGTTCAGATCCCGACTTGAACAGCAGGAGCAGGGAATCGGCTTCATGACCGGAGGAGTTACCTTTTGCGCCATGCTTCCCATGCGGAGTATTCCTTTCAGGGTTGTCGCTCTTATCGGCATGAATGACGCTGCTTTTCCCCGTCAGAGCAGAGCGCCGGGATTTGATCTGGTGGCAAAAAGCCCCTGCAGGGGAGACCGGTCACTGCGTAATGAGGATCGTTATCTTTTTCTTGAATCCATTCTTTCAGCTCGCGACAGGCTCTATATCAGCTATGTCGGACAAAGTATCAAGGACAACAGCGAAACTCCTCCCTCGGTATTAGTCAGTGAGCTGCTTGATGCGGTTCGAAGAGGTTTTTCTCTGCCGGATGAAGGTGCTGTTGAAAAGCATCTTGTGGTGCGTCACCGACTGCAGGCATTCAATGCGGATTATTTTACCGCAGGCTCTCCTCTCTTCAGCTATTCGGCTGAAAACTACCAGGCACTGCTTGAAAAAGAGAGTGGAGTGGTGGCTCGACCTTTTATAGGTGAAGCGCTTAAGGAACCGTCTGATGAGTGGAAGGTTGTGCCGCTCTGGAAGCTTTTGCGTTTTTACGATAACCCGTCGGCATTTTTTCTTGAACATCGGCTTGGTATCCTGTTGGAGGCAACGGCGCTGCCGCTTGAAGATCGAGAGCATTTCGGGCTTGAGGGAGTTGAGCTCTACAGCCTGAAGCAGGAGCTTCTTGAGGTCGAACTTGGCGAAGGAAACACGGAAGAGATGCTGCCGCTTTTCAGGAGCAGGGGGATGCTTCCACCGGCAAGGCATGGTGAAGAGATTTTCAGAAAAGTGCTTGATGAGGTTCGGGATTTTGCGGGAATTGTGCGGGAAATGAGTGGAAGTCAGACTTTGCTGGCACCGCTTGAGGTTGATCTTCAACTTGGTGCATTCCGCCTGACTGGAAGAGTGGAGCACCTGCGGCCTCATCGTCTGCTTCGCTATCGGTGCGCCAAACTGAAAGTGAAGGATCAGATGAGGAGCTGGATTGAACATCTGGTGCTGAACACTGCAGCGGAGCCAGGGTATCCCGTTGAGACCGTTCTTGTTATGTCGAATGAGGTGAAGAACTTTACAGCGTTGTCCGATGCGGCAACCCATCTGGAGATGCTTCTGAACTTTTATTGGAGGGGACTTTCCAGACCTCTGCATTTTTTCCCCCGGTCATCTTATGCATATGCTTTGAAAGGGTCACTTGATGCGGCCAGCAAGGTGTGGAGGGATGACACGTATAACAACTATCCAGGAGAGGGTTCGGATCCTGCCATAGGGCGTTGTTTTGGGTCGGAAGAGCCTTTTGATGAGGAGTTCTGTTCGGTTGCGGTTGAACTTCTCGGACCAATGATCAACAATGGTGCTGAGAAAGATAGTACTGAGTGAACATTTTGGGGGGATTATGAGGAGATTGGAGCATGCTGCGGTTGAGTTGTCGGGGATGAACTTGATTGAGGCGAGTGCTGGGACTGGGAAGACCTATGCGATAGCTTCGCTTTATTTGCGGTTGCTGGTGGAGAAGGAGTTGCGGCCGGAAGAGATTCTTGTGGTGACTTATACGGAGGCTGCTACAAAGGAGCTTCGGGGACGAATTCGTGGCCGTATCAGGGAGGCTCTGGATGTCATCGAAGGCATGGATAGTGACGATGCTTTTCTTCGGGTGTTTTTTGAGAGTTCATGCATCACTGGTTTGTGCAGGGTTAAAGAGATTCTTGAAAGGGCACTTTGTGATTTTGATACAGCTTCGATTTATACGATTCATGGTTTTTGTCTTCGGGCGTTGCAGGATAATATTTTTGAGAGTGGCTCTCTGTATGATACCCAACTGATTACTGATCAGACGGAACTGCTTCAGGAGCTTCTGGATGATTTCTGGCGGATGCACTTTTTCGGTGAATCGGCGCTCATGCTCAGTTACGCGCTTCAGCATAACGCTGCTGAGGTGTTCAAGAGACTGTTGAAAGGGCTTCATGGGGGTTCGGGGGTTAAGGTTATTCCTGAATTCAGTGCGGAGGATATTGCCGCGCTTGAAATGACATGCCATGAGGCAGGTAAAGAGATCGGTCGGGTATGGCGAGAAAAAAAAGTGGCCATAGAGGAGCTGATGAAACGTGATAAAGTCCTGAGCAGGGCGGCGGATGCTTACCGGCTTGACGTTCTTGAGCCGCTTTTTGCCAGCATGGATGCTTTTGTTGCCAGGGGTAATCCTTTTGATCTTTTCGACGGGTTTGTCAAGTTCACCAGATCAGGGATTGCCAAAGGGACGAAGCTAAAAAGCCTGCCTCCTGATCTCCCTTTTTTTGACCACTGTGAAGTGCTGCTTCGCGGAATAGAGCAGCGTTTTCTTGCCTTGCAGGCTGAACTGGCTGACTTTTACCGGGAGAACCTGCCGCTTCGCAAGCAGGCGGAAAATGTACGCTTTTTTGATGACCTTCTTGAAGATCTTTATCGTGCGCTTGCGGCTGAGAGCGGGGGAGAGATGTTTGCTGCCCTGCTTCGGAAAAAGTATGGTGCGGCACTGATTGATGAGTTTCAGGATACCGATCCGGTACAGTATGAAATTTTCAGAAGGATCTATGCCGGATCGGATGCCCCGCTTTTTCTTATAGGTGATCCCAAGCAGGCGATCTACAGTTTCCGGGGTGCTGATATTTTTGCCTATATGAAGGCGGCTCGGGAGGCAGAGCAGGAGAGGCGTTTTACCATCACTGAAAACTGGCGTTCGACTCCGAGGCTGCTCAAGGCCTTCAACATCCTGTTTGATCAAGTGAGAAACCCGTTTCTCTATGAGGAGATCGTGTATCATCCCCTGAAAGCTGGAGGTGCTCAACAGGGCATACCTGCTGAAGAGGCTGGCATGGCTCCGCTGCAACTCTGGTTCATGGATTCGCAGGGAGAAAAAAGCGGCATGTTGACGGTTGATGATGCCGGAGCTTTGGCGTCGTCTACCGTGGCCAATGAGATTGAACGTCTTTTGATGGAGGCGAAGGAGGTTGCAGCCGGTGATATTGCGGTCATTGTGCGCACGCATCGGCAGGCGGGATTGGTATTGCGTGCTCTCAGGAGAAGGGGTATTGCCGGGGTGATGCGAAGTGATATGAGCATTTTTGCTGCCAGAGAGGCGGAAGAGGTGAGCATTTTGCTTTCGGCCTTGTGTGATCCGGGAAACGAGGCGAAGGTTCGGTCTGCATTGGTGACTGATATTCTCGGCAGATCGGGGAACGACATTGCGTCTCTGATGGATGATGAAGAGGCTTGGACGCAATACCTGAAGGATTTCCATTCTTATCATCATCGGTGGGCTGATGGGGGATTTATGGTGATGATTCGGGAGCTGATGGCTAAAGAGGGGGTTCGCGGGCGTCTGCTTGGTGCGGCGGATTTGTCGGGGGAACGAAAGCTGACGAACCTGCTGCACTGTTTTGAACTGCTGCACGCACGGGAGCATGAGGGGGGACTTGGTATGGAGGGGCTTACGGCCTGGTTCTGCGAACGGCTTGGCGCTGCCGATGAGGGTGAGGAGTATCAAATTCGTCTTGAAACGGATGAGTCGGCCGTTAAAATTGTCACCATCCATGTCAGTAAAGGATTGGAGTACCCGATAGTGTTCTGTCCCTTTCTGTGGGGCAAGGTGAACAACAAGGGAAATGTGCTCATGTTTCATGATGAGCATGGTCAGCTGGTCAAGGATTTCGGTTCAGGGGAGTATGCTGTGCACCAGTTGACCGCGCTGAAAGAGGTGCTTGCTGAAAGCTTGAGGCTGCTCTACGTGGCACTCACCAGAGCAAAGCATCGCTGCTATGTGTTCGGAGGAAAAACCCGTGCTGAACTATCGCCGCTTAATTACCTGCTTCATTCCTCCGATGAAACAAGGCGGGCTGAAAATCAGGCGGAGGCTCTTGCTGGAGAGTCCAAGGCTTTGACTGCGGTGACGATGGCCAGGCAACTGCAAGTGTTGGCGGAGAGTTCGGAAGCGTCAATCGGGTTCAGGATGATAGGTGCTGATGGTGCAGAAGAGGCTGAAGGAGACTCTCAACGACCGACAAGGGTGAAGAAGGGGTCTCTTGTTCAGCATTTCTTCAGCGGCAATGTTGATACCAGCTGGCGGGTCTCAAGTTTCACTTCTTTCAGCCGTCATGAACAGAAGTATATTGAACTTCCTGACCGCGACGAGAACCAGGAAAGAGATAGAGAGCTGTCAGTTGCTGGCGGTGAAAAGAGCATTTTTTCTTTTCCCCGTGGTGCACAGGCGGGCATCTTCATGCACTGGATTTTTGAAAAGCTTGATTTTGCCGCTTCCACCATAGAGAAGATCTCTGAACTTGTGGAAAAAGGTGTTGAGCGTTACAGTTATTCGAGGGAGTGGATACCCTGCATTACCGCTATGGTTCAGGATACTCTGACAACATCTCTTGCCTCCCCTGGCGGTACCTTTACCTTGGGCAACCTTCGTAAGGGATGCTGGATCTCGGAGCTGGAGTTTTTCTTTCCGCTGAGAAGTATCACCTCGCCTCACCTTGCAGCATCTCTTGCACGGCATGGAGTTGTCCTTGGCCGAAGTGATCTTGCTGCACAGGCAGAGGCGCTGCAATTCAGACCGGTCAGGGGTATGCTTATGGGATTTATCGATATGGTGTTCGAAGTTGATGGCCGATACTACCTGCTTGACTGGAAATCGAACCATCTTGGCTACGGAGTGCAGGATTACGGACAAGAGGCCATGAAAGAGGCTATGGCAAAACATCTTTACTCTCTGCAGTATCTTCTCTATTCGGTAGCTATCAACCGATATCTTTCGTTGAGGGTTAACAACTATAGCTACACGGAACATTTCGGCGGGGTGATCTATGTTTTTCTTCGTGGCGTGAGCGGGACGGAGGGTGAGAAAACGGGTTTTTACCGCGTGCTTCCGCCCGAAGCACTTATTGAGGAGTTGACTCAACTGTTGATAGAAGAGGGGAAATAAGATGGCGATCATGTTTCAGGAACGTGCCATTGACCGGCAGTTTGCATCATTTCTCTGCCGGCAGAGCGCTGGAGGGGGGAGTGATATTTTCCGTCTGCTTGTTTCCCTGTTAAGCAGTGCAGTCGGGTTGGGCAACATCTGCCTCGATCTTGGTGATTGTGCGGGGAAAACGGTATCGGTGGATGGCAAAGAGATTGTTCTGCCGGATGTACATGCTCTTCAGGAGCTGCTGAGAGGCATGGAGACGGTCGGGTTGCCTGATCAGCATCGTCCGCTGGTGCTTGACAGATCGGGTCGCCTCTATCTCTATCGGTACTGGCGGTATGAGCATGAGCTTGCCGTGAGACTTTTTCAAAAAGCATCAGCAACTGCCGGCAGTATCGATGAAGCGTTACTTCAGAAAGGTCTTGCCCGCCTGTTTCCCGACGGTGACGGCGACAGCATTGATCGCCAGAAGGAGGCGGCTTCTGCTGCTCTGCATAAGCAGTTCTGCGTTATTTCGGGTGGTCCCGGTACCGGTAAAACGTCGACTATTGTTCGGATTCTTGCGTTGCTGCTTGAGCAGAAGGATGGCGGCAAGCACAAGATTGCCATGACTACCCCGACAGGAAAGGCGGCAGTACGATTGAAAGCTTCAGTAAACAATATCCGGCAAACCCTTGATTGTTCGGATGAGATCAAATTGGCCATACCAGACGATGTTGTCACGCTTCAGCGTCTGCTTGGTGCTGTTTCTGGGTCTTCCCGTTTCCGGCATTCCGCACGGAACCCGCTTCCTTTTGATACTGTTATTGTTGACGAGGCGTCGATGATTGCATTGCCGCTGATGACCGCTCTTGTGGCTGCACTGAAGCCCACTGCGCGTCTGGTTCTCCTGGGTGACAGGAATCAGCTTGCTTCGGTTGAAGCGGGGGCTGTTCTTGGTGATATCTGCAGCACAGGAGAGGGGGGAAACCTGGTTACGCTTGAAAAAAACTATCGCTTTCAGGCTGGAAGCGGGATTGCTGAGATCAGTCGGGCGGTTAATGCCGGGTCGGATGGGGAGGCATTGGCGCTCCTGAAATGCACAACACTCCATGGTATTGCCTGGCGGGAGCTGCCCTCAAGGGAGGATCTGCGAAGGTCGCTGGCTAAAAAAGTGCTTGAAGGATATCGATATTATCTTGAAGCGGAATCAGCGTCAGAGGCTCTGGAGCGTTTCGACAGGTTCCGTATTCTCTGTGCATTGCGTGATGGTCCTTACGGGGTGAGCGGTCTTAACAGCTATGTTGAAAGTATTCTTGGCAGGGAAGGAGTTATCAAGCCGGAGAGCCGGGTATATCGCGGCCGTCCAATACTTGTCACGGTCAATGACTATGCGATGCGGCTTTTTAATGGGGATACCGGGATACTGTTTCCGGATCCTGAAAGCGGGGGAGCAGTGAGGGCATTTTTCCCTGATCTGGATGGTAGGGTACGGAGTGTCTCTCCGGAGCGATTGCCGCTGCATGAGACGGCTTTTGCCATGACCATTCACAAAAGCCAGGGTTCAGAGTTTGATCGGGTGCTTCTGCTTCTACCTCCTGTTGAGAGCGATATCCTGACGCGGGAACTGATTTATACCGGTATAACAAGGGCAAAAGAGAGCGTTGAAATCTGGGCGAGTGAGGGTGTGTTGTGCAGGGCGGTAAGGAAAAAGATAGAACGGCGTTCGGGCTTGAGAGATGCACTTATGGCGTAGGGGTAACTATAATGTTCGATAAAGAGTTTATATAAATTTTATATATTTCTTCAATAAAAGCTGACTTCAATCCAAGAGAAGAGAGTTTTATGAGTTTAAAAGATGAGTGGAAGCCATCAGCTGATGCGACCATCAAATTATCCGAGTTACGGTACCGCAGGCTTTTTGAGAGTGCGCAGGATGGTATCCTGATTCTTGACTTCAAGAGCGGCAAAATCCTTGATGCCAATCCCTATATCCTCAATCTTCTTGGTTTTGGACTCAATGAAGTTAGTGGCAAAGAGCTTTGGGAGATTGGATTTATTGTTGACAAGGAGTTGGCGAAAAATGCTTATATGGAACTACAGTCAAAAAGCTATATCCGTTATGAAAATTTGCCACTCCAACATAAAAACAACCACATCATTTCCGTTGAGTTTATCAGCAATGTTTATGACGTGGGAGCTGATAAAGTCATTCAGTGCAACATTCGTGATATCTCCCAGAGAGTAGATCTGGCTCAAACGCTCAAACAATCTGAGTTTCGCTACCAGAAGCTTTTTGAGAATGCGCAGAACGGGATCATTTTTCTTGACTTCAAGAGCGGTAAAATCGTCGACGTCAATCCTTTTATCATTAATCTGCTTGGGTTTTCAGCTCAAGAGCTTATCGGCAAGGAGCTTTGGGAAATCGGTTTCACGCTTGACAAGGAGGTTGCCCTTCAGGCTTATCAAGAAGTGAAAGTGAAAAATTTTATCCGCTATGAAAATCTCCCTCTGCGAAAAAAATACGGTCAGCCTATCGATGTCGAATTTATCAGTAATGTCTATGAGGTGAGTGGCGAAAAAGTCATTCAATGTGACATTCGTGATATTTCAAGCAAAAGAGAGATCGCGCAATACCGAAATGTTCTTGCATTAAGCATGGATGATCTTGTCAACGCGTTGGTCGCTATGGTGGAGACAAGAGATCCCTATACTGCCGGCCACCAGGAGCGGGTTTCAGAGCTCTCGATCGCTATTGCCAGAGAGCTGAATTACCAGCAAATTAATTTAAACGGGTTACGCATGAGCTCCATGCTGCACGATATCGGCAAGTATTCCATTCCTGCCGAGATTTTGACCAAACCCACGACGTTGAGTTCTCTTGAACGAGAGATGTTACGCACCCACGCTCATGAGAGTTTCAAAATTCTCAAACTCATTCATTTTCCCTGGCCAGTGGCTCAGACGGTATTGCAGCATCATGAGCGGCTTGATGGCAGCGGCTATCCTAACGGACTGAAAGGGGACAGTATCTGTGATGAGGCAAGAATCATCTCGGTAGCCGATACGGTTGAAGCTCTTACCAGCTCGAGACCTTACCGTCCGGCGGTAGGCCTGGATATTGCCTTGGCAAATATCATCGAGGGGAGTGATCGGTTATTTGACCCAAACATTGTTGCCGTCTGCCTGAGGCTTTTCAGGGAAAAGAAATTCAAGTTTTCTGACCAGAAAGGTGAGAAAACCTATACTGTTGAAAATGTCAGGGAATCCCTTTAAACAAGGTGTCGAGAGAAAAAAACAGTAGTAACTGGTCACAATGTTATGCCTATAACCAAGATAAAGAACATTGCTTTCCTTGCATTTGTGTTAGCGACAGCCTTGATTTTCGGCTCCAGCATCTATACGGGCATCCATCTGCAGGCCTTCAGTGAAAGTACACGCCAGATTCAGCGCTCGCTTAAAACAGAGCACAAACTTGACGAAACGCTCTCTTTAGTTACTGATGCCGAAACTGGCCCTCGTGGTTATGTCATTATGGGCCGGGAGGTGTTTCTTGAACCTTATTTTGCCGCCATATCATCAACAAACGGCATTGTTCCGCATCTTAAGGATCTGCGTCGATTAACTTTGGACAATCCTCGGCAACAACAACAACTCGATCGATTAGAGCCTCTTGTCAGGGAGAAACTCGACTTTATGAAAAAAGTCATTGAGACAAGAAGCAGTGCGGGGTTTGAAGCTGCGAAGAGGTTGATAGCAACCGATATCGGCCGGGAGATGATGGTTCAAGTCCGTCGTGAACTGCTGGAGATGCACAACAACGAGGAGATGCTTCTTCAGCAACGTTACGATGATGCATCTGCAAATTTGCAGGATACGATTTTTGCCATTATCATGGGGTTCGGTTCGGGTATTTCTCTCTTGTTGTTTTCTCTTTTTGTGGTCAACAGGGAAACCGGCATACGGAAGGTGGCCGAGAAAGCACTGCAGCAACTCAATAATGAGCTGAATGAGCTTATTGAAGAGCGCGTTAAAGAGCTGCGCAGGAGCGAAGAGGGTTTTCGTCTGATGGTGGACAGCGTTAAGGACTACGCCATCTTTATGCTCGACAGGAACGGGACCATCATAAGCTGGAACAAAGGCGCCGAACTCTTGAAAGGCTACAAGGCTGAAGAGATTATCGGTCAACACTTTTCCCGGTTCTTTACGAAGGAGGATATTGCTGCCGGCAAGCCATCTCTTCTTCTGAAAACGACGATTGAGACAGGACAAGCTGAATCTGAGGGCTGGCGGGTGCGCAAGGATGGTACGCGTTTTTTTGCGGATGTTGTGATGACCTCCATATACGATGGTGATCGCCAATTGACAGGCTTTGCCAAGGTCACACGCGATATCACCGTCCGGAAACAAAACGAGTTGAGAATTGAGCACCTCAACAGATTGTATGCAACGCTTTCGCAGATTAATGAAACTCTTGTGCGCGTTAAAGAGAAAAAGCAATTGTTTCCGAGCATTTGCCGTGTTGCAGTGGAGTCCGGCAAATTCGGGCTGGCCTGGATCGGTGTTATTGACCCTGTCAGCGGTATCGTTACACCGGCAGTTGAGTACGGTGAGGTAGAGGCCTCCCTTCCCTTTACATCGATCGATATCAAAGAAGCTCCTTTTACCAATGACATTATCGGTTCGGCTGTGGCAACAGGAAAGGTCGTTACCTGCAACAACATTCAGACAGACCCGGCGATGCAGCAGTGGCGTGCTATGGCTCTCACCGATGGTTTTTATTCAGCAGCTTCGGTGCCTATTCGACAAGACGGAGTTATTGTAGCATTGCTCAATCTCTATTCTGACGATATCAATATGTTTAGCGATGAAGAGGAGATCAGGCTTCTTCAAGAAATCGGTGTTGATGTGTCGTTTGCCTTGGATACACTGTATCTGGCAGAGCTGCAAAAGCAAACCGAAGCATCGCTTATACAGAGCGAAAAGCATTTCAAGGATATGTTTACAGGGCATTCAGCCATTATGCTGATTATTGATCCTGATACAGGTTTTATTCTTGAGGCCAATAAGTCTGCTCTTGAGTTTTATGGGTGGACGATCGATGAAATCCGCAAGAAGCGTATTCAGGATATCAATACCTTGACTCCTGAAGAGGTAGAGCGTGCTATTGAGCAAACCAAAACGGGAGGAAATACGTTCTTTTTATTCCGCCATCGCAGAGCGGACGGAAGCATCCGTGATGTTGAGGTCTATAGCCGGACGATTGTGACGGAGGGCAGATCGACACTTTATACCATTGTTCATGATGTCACGGAACGAAAGCACTACGAAATTACCAATGACCTGCACATCGCTCTTCTTGAGATGGTAGAGAGTCATTCGATAGAGGAGCTGCTGCAGTTGACCATCGATAAAGCCGAAGAGCTGACCGAAAGTGTGATCGGCTTCTTTCATTTCATGGCTGAAGATCAGATGACCCTCTCGCTTCAGGCGTGGTCGACCAACACCAAGAAGATTATGTGCACGGCTATGGGAAAGGGTGGTCACTATGCGTTGGACAGTGCAGCAGTATGGTCTGATGCAGCAAGGGATCGGAGAGCTGTAATTCATAATGGTTATTCTGCCGTTAATGATAGCAATGGGATGCCGGAGGGTGAGGATGCTGTGGTGCGTTACATGGCTGTCCCTGTATTGCGCGGTGATAAGGTGGTTGCGATTCTCGGTGTCGGGAGCAAACGAACGGTGTATGATGAGTATGATATAAAATGGGTGAGTATGGTGGCGGATATTGCCTGGGATATTGTTGCTAAAAAGATGGGTGAGGAGGAACGCAAACTCCTTCAGGCCCAGAAATATGCCATTGAACATCTGGCAATGCATGACTCTTTGACTGGCCTGGCAAATCGCAGGCTTCTCTCAGAGAAGATAAAATTGACCTTTGCTCTGTGTCAACGGAGCGGAACAATGGCCGCACTGATGATATTTGATCTGGATAAATTCAAACCTGTCAACGATACGCTCGGTCATGGCATTGGTGATCTGCTCCTCCAACAGGTGGCAAGCCGTACTCTCGGAATTCTGAAGAGAAGCAGCGATACTCTGGCTCGTCTTGGTGGAGATGAGTTTGTTGTGCTGCTGCCTCAGATTGATGCGGCAGCAAATGCGGTTGCCATTGCTGAGAAAATCCTGAAAGCCATCGAAATGCCGTTCGAGATTGAGGGCCATGCTATCAATATTTCGTGCAGTATCGGTATCGCTGTTTTTCCTGATCACGGGATGAGTGAACTGACTCTTATGAAAAATGCTGATGATGCGATGTATCTGTCGAAAAGTCAGGGGCGAAACCGGATTACTGTATCGAAACATGGTGCTGAGTAGCGAGTGATGAGTTTGTTGTTTCCTTAAAAACGGGAGCCGGGTTTTATGAATAATGACAGGGGATTTGCGGAGGAGCGATCAGAGCTGCGACGGCGGGCTGAAGAGTGCCTCAAAAAAAGCGGAGTTGTTCCTGATGTTCCAATTTCACCAGCAGAGTTTCAGCGCGTAGTGCATGAGCTATCGGTTCACCAGATTGAACTTGAAATGCAGCAGGACGAATTGGTTTGCAGCAGAATCGGGCTGGAAGAAAGTCTCGGCAAATACACTCAGCTCTATGACTTTGCGCCCGTTGGGTATTTGACTTTGGGCAGGGAGAGTAAAATCCGGCAAGCAAACCTTACGGCTACTAAACTGCTTGGAGTTGATCGATCCCGTTTACTTTGCATGCACTTTAAACAATTTGTTCTTCCCGAGGACTATCGGATAGTTGATGCCCTGCTCGAAACAGTGTTCTCTAAAAAAGTGCCAGGGAACTGCGAAGTGAGGCTTTTGGCTTCTGTTTCCCAGCCAGCCACGGATCACTCTGATCACTCTCTTCGTATCGTCCGTATTGATGCCGCCATAAGTGATCCCTTTGATGTATGCCGGATTATTCTTTTTGATATTACCGAACGAAAACAGGCAGAACAACTTCTTGTAGAAGGGAGAGTGAAACTGGAAGCAGCTCTCACCAGTATGGGCGATGCCGTCTTTATCTCTGATACCACGGGAGACTTCATCCACTATAATGACGCTTTCGCAACCTTTCACAAGTTCAGGAACAAAGATGAGTGCCCAAAGACGCTTGATGAATATCCAAAGTTTCTTGAAGTATATCTGATTACGGGAGAGCTTGTTCCTTTGGAAGATTGGGCTGTTCCGAGGGCGCTGCGAGGTGAAACCGCTAAAGGGGTCGAATTCAGACTGCTCCGAAAGGATACCGGTCAAACATGGTTTGGAAGTTATAACTATGCACCTATACGCAACAACAATGGTCTTATTGTGGGTTCTGTCGTCACCGGTCGAGACATCAGCGAACGTAAAGCTGCAGAACAAAAGATAAAGGGGTATGTGACACAGTTGGAAAACGCAATGCGCAGCACCCTGCAGGCCGTAGCAAATGTCGTGGAAGCACATGATCCCTACACCGCAGGTCATGAGCGGCGCGTTGGCATGATCTCGGCGGCTATAGCTCGGGAAATGGGGTGGAGCGAAGAGAAGTGCAATACTCTGCAGCTCATCGGATTAGTGCACGATATTGGCAAAATCAGCATTCCTGCCGAGATACTTTCCAAACCGGGCTTATTATCGGCTATCGAGTTTGAGCTCGTCAAGACTCATGCTGAACACGGCTATGAAATCCTCCAGGATGTCGAGTTCCCTCTGCCGATTGCACGAATCATTCGGGAACACCACGAGCGTATGGATGGCAGCGGCTATCCGCAGGGCCTGAAAGGGGAGGCAACACTTCTTGAAGCCCGCATACTTGCCGTGGCTGATGTGCTCGAATCCATGGCCTCACATCGCCCTTACCGCCCCTCATTAGGCATCGAAGAAGCCCTTCATGAAATTGAGAGACATCGGGTGCAGCAATTTGACCCGGAAGTCGTTGATGCCATGCTCCGCCTGTTTCGGGAAAAGGGTTATCAGATCCCGGTCTGATCTCATGGTTTCAGACGCTTCAGTGCTTCTCCGGCTTTGGGGAGACCCTGTTCGGCGGCTAATTGATACCATTGCCTGGCTTCTGTTTTGTTCGATATGACTCCTTCTCCTTTTTCAGTCATCCCGGCCAAGTAATACTGTGCGTTCGGGTTGCCTTGCAGTGCTGAAAAGCGATACCATTTCACGGCTTCGGCACTGTTTTTCTGGATACCAAGACCATTGGCGTACATCCATCCGAGATGGCACTGGGCATGCGCATTACCCTGATCAGCTGCGAGTCGGTACCATTTCAGTGCTTCTGTATTGTTTTTCGGCACTCCCTGTCCGTTGGCGTACATCCATCCAAGGTTGTATTCTGCGGCTGCAAACTTCAGTAAGGCTGCAGACCGGTACCATTTCACCGCTTCAGCACTGTTTTTTGTGACTCCCTGTCCCTGGTAGAGCATGGCCCCGTAGTTGAACTGACTCATTGCAAGGCCACTTTGAGCCGCAATCCGGTACCATTTCGCTGCTTCTGTATAGTTTTTTGGAACTCCTTCTCCGTTATAACAGGCGTTGGCGAGATTAAACTGAGCCTGTGAGAGGCCCTTTTCTGCAGCTATCTGATAGTGCTTTACGGCTTCTGTATAACTTTGGGCAACACCCTGGCCTTGATAGTACATCCATCCGAGATTGTAATGACCAACGGCTAATCCTTGAGCTGCCGCCAGACGAAACCATTTCAGAGCCTCTGTATAATTTTGTTTAGCTCCTTCGCCCTGGTAATACATCAATCCAAGATTGGACTGGGCCAGTGAATACCCACCTTCAGCAGCCTTACGATAGTACCTGGCAGCCATAACATAGTCCTGTTTCATGTTAAGGCCCTGATATAATCTTTCAGCAATGCTGAATTGAGCTTGTGGAATACCTTTCACTGTGGCATCATAATACCACTTTAACACCTCTTTATCGTTTTGATCATAAGCCAGTGCTGGCATGTTGTAGTATCCGGCATTGAAATCATAGAAAGGCTTCATACGTCCCTGTTCAGCGGCCAGACGATACCATTGTGCGGCGGTGACAACGTTACGTTGAACCCCTCGGCCATCCTGATATAATACGCCTAAATTGAACTGGGCTCTTCCAAAACCCTGCTGAGCAGCTTTACTGTACCATTTTAGAGCTTGAGCATCGCTTTGCGGGATGCCCTGACCCATGGAGTACATCCATCCGAGGCTGTACTGAGCAATTGGAAGATTCTGTGCTGCTGCAACTCGGTACCATTGAACAGCTAACGTATCATTCTGGGTGACACCAAGGCCACGTTCGTACATCGAGCCAAGGTTATACTGAGCCTGTGCCATTTGCTGAGCAGCAGCCAGACGATACCAGCGAACGGCCTCCGTATAGTTTTTGCTAACTCCCTCTCCCATTTCATAGAGGGCTCCGAGGTTGTTCTGAGCAACTGCAATACCCTTTGATGCAGCCCGCTGATAGTCTTTCAGGATATCACCGGTACTCAGGGTGATGCCATCACGGGTGTTGGAAATGATCGCATAATTCGGGCGAATTGCAATATCCGTCTGCGCTGCTGCAAGCCTGTACCATTGTACTGCTATATCAAAATTTTGCGGGACTCCCTGACCACGCTCGTACATTCTCCCAAGATTGTATTGAGCCTTTGCGAATCCATGCTGAGCGGCCAGACGGTACCATTTAACAGCCTCCTGATTGTTTTTGGGAACACCCTTGCCATTAGCATAAGCTTCTCCAAGATTGTTCTGACCCAGTGCAATTCCTGCCGCCGCCATCAGCCGAAAAGTTTTTATCGATTCGATATCGTTATTTCTTTCCGAAAAATTGTCACTCCTGATCACCCCGTAATTGTATTGAGCCTGAACTATGCCCTGCTCTGCTGTTAGATGAAGGTTCTCAAAGGGAGTGGTTGAAATCTCAGCCCTTAGCGATGTGCAGAGGAGAAAAACTGAAGTAACGGATAACAGGAGCTTTTTCATGAATAAGAGGCATTTTCAAATCGATTACACTCAAAATAATATGTAACCTATTTTATTGTTGTTCATTACAGGGAATTATCGTTAAACAACAGGAGTCGCATAAACCGTAATGATATTTTCCCCTTGACTCTTCGATGCATTCATGGCATCATCAGCATTTTTCATAAGAGTCAGCTCATTTTCACCATGATCCGGAAAAACAGCTATACCGATACTACAGGTAATACTGAGAGCATGACCCTCAATCTCAAAAGGCTCTTGTAAGGCTTTCAGGATTTTCTCAGCAATTCTGACTGCATTTGCTTTTTCACCAATCTGCGAAACCAGCACAACAAACTGATCACCCCCAAGACGGGCAAGTGTATCACTGCTTCTCTGCAGAATTCCGAGAGTACGGATGGATACCTGCTGGAGCAGCAAATCACCAATTCCATGGCCGAGTGCATCGATATCTGGTTTTGTTTTATCCAGATCAAATATGATCAATGCGGCCATCGTTTTGCTCCGTCGACACAGGCCAATGATCATGTTTATCCGCTCTGAGAGAAGACGGCGATTTGCCAGGCCTTTCAACTGTTCCTCATCTTTGTTCCAGGTGAGCACCTCACCCTGCGGGTTGAGCATGAACATGGCGTATTCTTTTGTAGCATCCAACAGAAGACGGAAATGCTCTTCACTCAATCTTAGTTTTTCGGTGTAATCGCGCAAAGCTGACGTGCGCTCTTCAACGCGCTGATCGAGTTCGCAGTTGAGCTGCTGCAAGGCCTCGGCAGCCCGCCTCCGGGCAGCGAATTCACGATTGAGCAGGATTAATGAAAGCAAGAGCAGAAGGCTGCCCACTCCTCCGCCTGCGGCTATTGAGAATATCGAGTATTGCAGGCTTGCTGAAGCGTCAGTGGAGGCTTGCTGAAGAATCCGTGTCTCCCGCTGTTTTATCGTTTCAATCAGACTAAGGCTCGCTTTTGTCATTTCATTACCGATATTGCTCGTTATCGATGCCTTGGCGGCCTCAAACCCTCTGGCAACTCTCAAATTAATGATTTGCTGCATAAAGAGGATTTTTTTTGTAACAAGCGGGACAAGGGATTCGAGGGAGCTTTGCAGTACCGGATCGTCTGCGCTCAATTGACGAAGATCGATGAGTTGCTGCTGTATGCCATCAGGTGAAAGATCGGAAAAATAGGGCTCGAGATAGTGTTCATCACCTGTAATGACGTATCCGCGCTCGCTTATTTCAAGCTCTGTAAGGTGCACAAGGAGATGTTCAAGGCTGTTGAGCGTTTTGAGCGTATGGCTGACTTTCCGGTTACTCTCGATGAGTGTGCGCAAACTGAAAAAAATAAAGGTTCCAGTCCCCAGAATGATGACGACGGCCAATGCGAACGCTATTTTTGAAAGATGGCGATTCATGGTTAGGTTCCAGATTTATATCCATTTTCATGTAGAATCAGTTTTTCCAGAAAAACATCTATAATACATCTAACTATTATTACACGCAATAGCAGGGTTGAAATACTTTTACCTTGTCCCTCCCTTGATGTTTTGCATGGTACATGGCATCGTCGGCATGTTTCATCAGCGTTAGTTCGTTTTCGCCGTGATCAGGGAAAACTGCGATACCGATACTGCATGATATATCGATGGTATGACCTTCGATGGTGTAGGGTTCTTTTATTTTTTTTTGGATCTTTTCTGCTATGGCTACCGCATTCGATATTGCAGCAATCTGCGGCAGCAGGACGACAAACTCATCACCGCCGAGACGGGCGATTGAATCACTGCTTCGAAGCAGAGTTTCGCGGGTGCGAACTGCCACCTGCTGAAGCAGTATATCGCCGATTGCATGACCGAGGGTGTCGTTGACCGGCTTGAATTTGTCCAGATCAAAAATCATCAACGCTGCCATACTCTTGTTCCGTCTACACTGGGCGAGTGAGAGGGATATCCGCTCAGAGAGGAGACGGCGGTTCGGCAGGCCGGTCAGTGAGTCGTGCAGGGCAAGTTGTTCGATGATCAGGTTCTGTTTCTTGAGCATATCCTGTATCCCCTTTCCTACCTTTTTTGCAATAATATCCCGGATATAACCGGCCAGAACTTCTAACCAGTGAAGATCAAGCTGGTTATACAGGGAGGGTTTATTGCCGACTCCCATAAGGCCAATAACTTTTTCATTCTCAATAATCGGAATAATTATTTCACGCTGGACTTCGCCATAGCCTTCGGATATCCTTTTACGGCTTTTAAAATCGGCATCGTCATTGAGAATGAGCTGTTTGCGTTCTCTAACGGCATCGGCCCATACGCCTGCTTCATCAAGAGTGCAATCCTTTGTTTTTTCAATCGAGCGATCTATAATTTTTTCGGTATTGGTGGAGCATGCCTGAAATGAGAGTGATGTCTCATCCTCATCCAAAAAATAAAATATCCCAAAGGAGCTTTCTGTTAGTTTTTCGGCTTCATCAAGGGTCTTTTTCAGCACCTCTTGTATGGATGTGGTATCAAGCATCTGGAGGATGGAGAGATGAAATGCATTGCCGATTTCGTAGCCCATGCGCTCAGTGATATCATGAATGATCGAGAACAAAAGAGGTTTACCAATCAGTTCAATTGTGCTGGTATAAGACTCGACAACCCTGATTGAGCCGTCCGCCCTGCGGTGGTGGGTGATAAAGTGGTTTTTCTCTCCCGATACACATTGATAGGTTGCTTTATTAATCTCTTCAAAAGAATGGGTATTGATCTGCGAGGTTTTCATAGTGTATAATTCTTCAGCCGACCATCCATAAAACTCTATGGCGGAATGGTTTGCTTCAAGAATGCTGCCTGTAACCGGGTCGAAGATCAGCATAATAGCGGCATGATTTACGAACATGCTTCTGTAGCGCAGTTCGTTTGCCTTCAGTTTCGCTAATGCCTGAATGTGTTCGTTGATATCGGTCAGAGTAAGGCGGCACTCATCTTCATCACTGACAAGAGCTACAAGATGAAACCAGCATTCCGTTTGGTTATCATTCAGGAGTATACAATCGCTGTACTCGGTCTTTCGGTTCGTGAAAGCTCTTTCGAGCATAGCATAAAAAACAGACAGATATTCTACTCCTATAAATCGATCAAAAAAATCGCCCAGAATGTTCGTGCGGTCCACACCAAAGATTTTTGCCGCGGTAAGGTTTGCCCTGAGTATCTTATTCTTCTTCTTTGCCAGTGTCAGATAACCTACAGGTGCATAGTCGTAAAGATTTTCATAGAGTTCAAGGCTCTCCTTTGTTTCCGCACGCGATCGAATAAGCTCCTCTTTCTGTGTTTCAAGCTCAAACTTGAGATCTGACAGATCTTTGACAAGCTGCCGCAAATCGCTTGAGTCATCTGAGCTGTGCTTTATTGTTACGTTCTCATGTTCTGACATATTCTGCAGTATGGCATGAGTTTGACAGGGAGTTATAACGTTTCGCCATACCCACCACCCTTATGTGTAATAAGGGTTTCCGGAGCTTCTCTGCTCGAAAAGCTGAAATTCTTTTCATGAAAGAGCTTGACGCAGGTGTCAACAATAACTGGGTCAAACAGTCTGCCTCTTTCTAATATAATATATCTGAGTGCCTTATCGATACCAACCGCGGGTCTGTAAGGTCTTGCGCCGGTCATAGCCTCAACGGTATCGGCTACTCCGATGATTTTTGCCTCATCACTGATGCTGTCGCCTGTGAGCCTGCTGGGGTAACCGCTTCCATCAAGGCGTTCATGGTGCTGCAACACCGTTTGAGCTATCGGCCACGGGAAGTGAATCCCCTTGAGGACATCATAGCCCGTCTGCGCGTGATTGCGTAATATCTCCTTTTCAAGTTCTGTCAATGGGGTTGACTTGACCAAGAGGTCTGCGGGTATGTTAAACTTTCCGATATCATGGAGAATCGAGCAGAGCTGCAAACCCTCTATCTGGATTGCAGAGAGTTGAAGTTCTTGGGCAATAGCCACCGAAAGTTCAGCAACGCGCTTCTGATGGCCTGCTGTGTAGGAATCCCGAATCTCAACCATGGATGCCAGTGAATGAATCGTCTCCTGATGACTGGTCGAAATGGTCTTTTCCAGTTTTTTCTGATCAGTAATATCGCGAATGTTGCTCTGTATCGCTTTTTTATCGCCGACATTATAGACGTAGCTGAGAAACTCAACTTCAATGATCTTGCCGGTTTTGTGTTGCAAAGGTAAATCGGAATAACGGATATAATTTTTTGTTTGCAGTTCCAGATATGCCTGTTGAGCAAGCTCATTATCCAGAATAAAACCGATCTCCCATAGCTTTTTCCCCAGGATTTCATCAAGAGAGAAGCCCATCAGATGAGTTATATAGGGATTGGCATCAACGATTTTGCCGCTTTTGTAGTCGAGTATCAAAATCCCTTCCTGTGCGGCTTCAAACAAACACCTGTATTGTGCTTCATTATTTTTCAGAGCGTCTACTGCTCTTAGGATATCGCTGATATCAGTGAGCGTGAGGCGGCACTCCTGCAGATTGTCGCTGATAATGGCGTCAAGGCGAAAGGAAATGCTCCCAATCATAATCTCACAGTGTTCCAGTGTCCTGCTCTGGAAGACTCTGTGTACCATACTGTTAAACCCCGCGAGATCTCGCTGGGCAATAAAGAGACCAAAGCGGGATCCCTTGAGATGCGATCGCTCACAAGAGAGCATCTTTGCCATGGTAAGATTTGCTTCCAGTATCGTGCCGTCCGGAGCGAGCGTCAGATAGCCGGCCGGCGCAAAATCGTAGAGATCGCTGTAGCGCTTATTTTTCTGCTGGATTTCATCATAAGCATTCTGAAGCTGCTCATTCTGCATTTCAAGCTCAATCTGGTGAACAGAGAGTTCATGCAGTAATCGCTGCAACTCTGCTGCAGAGGTTGTTGGATCAGGAGTGAGCCCGCCTTTGTTCAGTCGTTCCTCAGCACGCAGCCGTAACTCCTGGGGGGCCGGTGGATTGGAATTGTCCTTTTTCATGGCGCTGCACTATGGTTTATATAACTTAAAAAAATAAGTATAAATACCGCAGCACTCTACATATATTTCATTGTGCTTACGTGATTTGATGCAACTGAGACCATAAACACTTCGTCTCTTGCTCTGGCTAATCCGAAACATTTTGTGAGGATAGAGGGATATTTTTCTGGTTCCTGAAAGTGGGGGAGCCCTTTATTTCAATTTGACCATCATAAAATCAACGGCATTCTTGACCTCGTCGTCGGTCAGCGTGGAATTGCCGCCTTTTGGAGGCATAACTCCGGTTTTACCTTCGTAGCCTTCTATGGATCTTTTTTTCACCACGACTAAACCTGGTGCAAGACGCTCAAGCCATGCCTCCTTGTCGCCGGGTTTCGGGGCACCTGCTACACCCGAATCATGACAACCTGCACAATTTGATTCGTAGATTTTTTTCCCTTCTTCAATTTTCTGTTCAGCTAAAGCTTCGGCTTGTGATTCTAAAACCTCATCTGAAAGTGGAAGTTTTTCAGGACTGCAGGCAGCGATAGAAAAAAGGATGATGATTAAAAAAGAGGGTACAATTGATTTCACTGTCATTGTCGTGAATCAGACTTGAGTGTATGTAAATAACATGGGACTTTATTTCTTCGGTTCCCAGTAACAACGCTTTGGAGAGGTAATTAACCCTTCATCTTTCAATGCTTTCAGAGCTTTATCTACCTCTTTACGATCCAATCCGCTGAGTTCCGCAATCCCGCCGGCGTTGAGTGGCGTTCCCTCTTTTGTCATCACCTCAAGAATGGTAATTTTTGCGCTCATGTATTCTCCTTCTGGTTTAACACGTTGAATTTTTTACCGCAGTTGGATTAATGTACATATTTATGAGGAAAGAAAGTAATGAGTGCTGAGAGGTGAGTGCTGAGGAGGGAAATTATCCAATATTATTGTAAATTATGCTTCTTGCTCTTTAATACATCTTCAAAAACGTTACCAGTATACTCTCTCAGTTTAGTGTCAATAACTTAAACAACAGGAGCATCAGCAGATGAAGAACAAGTTTGTATCAATAGTTGCAGCAGCCTTGGTAGCGCTGCCGTTACTGGCTCATGCAGCTCCAATCAAGATTGGTTTTATCAACTCAATTACCGGTAAAGAGGCGCAAATCGGGGAAAACCTGACCAATGGTGCGGCAATGGCGCTTGAGGAGATGAAAGCTAAAGGGATTCAGGTTGAGCTGATCAAGGAGGATGATGGTGGTGATCCGAAAAATGCTCTGGCTGCTTATGAAAAGCTTGTAACCCGTGATGGTGTCATTGGTGTGGTCGGCCCTTATACGTCCAGTTCCGCAAACGTGGTTGCTTCGAGGTCTGACCAGTATCAGGTGCCACTTCTTGTACCTGCTGCCGCGAAGGAAGATATCACCATGAAGGGGTATAAAAACGTTTTCCGTCTGAATGCTCCTGCCAATGTCTATTCAAGTGTGCTGATGACGGCTGTCGCTTCATACAAGCCGAAAACCATTGCTTATGTTTATGCTGCAACTGATTTTGGCGTTTCAACGGTCAAAACTGCCCAGGAGAATGCTGCAAAGATGGGTTTAAAAGAGGTTGCGAACGAGAAGTACCAGCAGGGACAGCCTGACTATCGACCATCTCTTGCCAAAGTCAAAGCTGCAAATCCTGATCTTGTCTTTCTTGTTTCTTATGATGCTGATGCTATACTGCTGATGCGTCAGGCCAAGGAGATCGGGCTTACTCCCAAGGCATTTCTTGGTGCTGGCGCTGGGTATACAACGGCTCAGTTTGCCCAGCAGACAGAAATCTCCAACCTTGTGATTTCTGCCACGCAATGGACTGATGATGTCAACTGGCCTGGTGCTGCTGACTTTGCACGACGCTACAAGGCAAAATATTCCAAAGAACCTTCATATCACGCGGCCTGCGCTTATGAAGCGATGATCATTATGATTGAAACTGCTTCCAAATCCAATAGTGCAGCTAAACTTCGTGCAGGGCTGAAAGCGGGAAGCTGGAACGGTATTATGGGTCCGGTAAAATTTGCTGATTACAACGGATTTACCAACCAGAACAATCATCCAATGCTGGTCCAGCAAATTATAAGCGGCAAGTATGAAACGGTGTTTCCTGCTCAATTCAGCAAAAAGAAACTGGTCTATCCTTTCACACGATAACTCCTGACTGCATTATGGTCAGCTTACCTTCTATACAGGTAAGCTGACCTCTCATTACGTTCACAGTTCATTTCACCTGGAGAACCATAATGTTTTTTCTGCAATCCTTACTTTCCGGAATCCTTACGGGCGGGGTCTACGCTTTGGCAGGCATAGGTATGTCGCTTGTTTTCGGTGTCATGAATATCAGTAATTTCGCGCATGGTGATTTAATGATGTTAGGGATGTATCTGGCATATTTTGCCTTTACCCTGCTTCATATTGACCCCTATCTCTCGCTTCTGCTGATTATTCCAACAGCCTTTCTGTTCGGGTTTATTCTTGAAAAAGTATTTATCCACCGGATTATCAATCATCTTCATCAAAATCAGATTCTGCTGACCATAGGTCTTGGTCTGATTATGAGCAATACCGCACTTCTGGCGTTTACCAGTGATCCGAAGATTCTGACAACATCCTATTCAAGCAGTGCTGTCCATATTCTGGGAGGTATTTCATTATCGGTTCCTTTGTTATTGTCTTTTGTCATTACCTGCGGAATTATTGGAATCCTGTTCATTTTTCTTTCAAAAACAACTACTGGTCTGGCGTTGTGGGCGACAAGCCAAAACAGGGAGGCGGCTCAACTGATGGGGATCAACGTCGCGAAAATGAGTGCCATTGCCTTTGGACTCGGTACTTCTCTGGCTGCAACGGCAGGAGCGCTCATAGCTCCAACCTATTACATTCATCCGATGGTGGGGCATACCTTTTTGCTGAAAGCCTTTACCATCTGTGTGCTTGGCGGTCTTGGCTCGGTTGTCGGAGCAGGAGTCGGAGGTGTTGTTATCGGGGTTGTTGAATCAATGTCGTCAACCTACCTCTCAAGTGACTGGAAAGATGTTGTGGTTTTCATCATTTTCCTGGCGGTTCTGCTGCTTCGTCCTCAAGGACTGTTTGGTAAAAAAGGGGAGCAGTAAATGAAACAGATCATACTTATTGCGATTATCGCAGGGATAGCTGCTGTATTGCCGCTTGTGACAGGGGAGAGTCCCTATTTTACCGGTGTTATGATTTCGGTGCTGATGATGGCGGCGCTCTCTTCGGCATGGAATATTCTGGGCGGTTATGCGGGGCAATACAGCTTTGGACACGCGGCGTACTTCGGGGCCGGGGCCTACACGACCATGATCCTGATCACTCAATTCAATCTGAATCCACTTCTGAGTATGGCAGCCGGGATTATCATTGCCTGTCTTATTGCACTGATTACCGGAAGCATTGTGTTCAGGCTGCGGGGTCATTACTTTGGTCTTGCTTCAATTGCTGTAGCGGAAATTGTCCGCCTTTCTGCGCTGAATTTTGAGTTTACCGGTGGGGCACAGGGGATTCTGCTCTCTGAGGTTTCCTTGTGGGGGCTTGACCTGAACAGTAAAAATCCTTTTTATTACGGGATGCTGCTGGTGCTTGTCGTCACCCTTGGTATAACCCTTTATCTGCGAACATCGAAAACCGGTTTTTATCTGCAGGCTATTCGTGAGGATCAGGATGCCGCTGCCTCGCTGGGAATTAATCTTTCGTTCTACAAAAACAAGGCCTTGCTGATCTCTGCATCTTTAACCTCTCTTCTTGGAAGTCTTTATGCTGTCTATATCCGTTTTATTGATACTTCCGCAGTGCTTGACCTTCGCCTTTCGATTGAAATAATTCTGACGGCAATTATCGGGGGTGTCGGGACGTTATGGGGGCCGGTTCTTGGTGCGGTATTGCTGGTGCCTCTGGCTGAAGTGCTGCGCTCAAACGTGATTGGTGATGCTCTGGTGAAACAGGGCCTTGTATCAGAAACATCTGGCCTCGGTATCTTTCTCAAAGAGAATCTGGCTCATGCACATGTTCTTGTTTACGGAATCATAACGGTCGTTTGCATTCTTTATCTCCCCAAAGGTATTCTTGGGCTTTTCCGGAGGGTCAAATGATACAGCATATTCTTCATATCAACCATGTTTCCAAACACTTCGGCGGTAATGTCGCTGTTTCGGACATAAGTTTTTCTGTTGATGAAAAGCAGATCTTCGGGCTGATCGGTCCTAATGGGGCGGGTAAAACAACCTTGTTTAACTGCATTTCAGGTTTTTATCCTGTTACCTCAGGAGATATCATTTTTGATAATAAAGCGATTAACAGCCTGAGGCCCGATGAGGTTTGCCATCTTGGCATGGCTCGTACCTGGCAGAGGGTAAAACCTCTGGGCAGCTTGACCGTTCTTGAGAATGTGATGGTCGGAGCGTTTGCTATTACGAATGCGACCAGAGAGGCTGAGGAGATTGCCATTGAACAACTGGGATCAGTAGGACTGATTGATTATGCCCAAAAAGCTGCCGGTTCTCTCTCTATCGGTCTGAAAAAAAAGCTTGAACTTGCAAGGGTGCTGGCTACCCGACCGAAAATGCTGCTTCTGGATGAAATTTGCGGGGGCTTGAACCATACTGAAACTGAGACCATTCTTGGTATCATCCGTGATGTTCGCAATAAAGGGGCTACCATTGTTTTTATTGAACATGACATGAAAGCAGTGACGGCTATTTGTGACTGGATAGTCGTTCTGAATTCCGGCGAAAAACTTGCGGAAGGCCGGCCGGAGGAGATTACCAGAAATCCTGAAGTCATAGCAGCTTATCTTGGAGGTGGTTATAATGCTTAACATCAAGAATCTCAATGCCGGATATGGCGAAATGCCTGTCTTGAAGGATATCAACCTTGTTATCTCCCAGGGTGAGATTGTTTCTGTCGTAGGGAGCAACGGTGCGGGCAAATCAACACTGCTCAAAGCGATTTCAGGACTCATAAAGTCAAAAGGAAGTATCACTTACAATAATGAATCGCTTCATGCTCTTCCGGCGCATACCATAGTGCAACGGGGGATTGTTCATGTTCCGGAAGGCCGGAAAATCTTTCCTGAAATGAGTGTTGTTGAAAATCTTATTATGGGAGGTTATCTCCATCCAAAAGATCGCAAACAGAACATGGAGCGGGTTTTCACCTTGTTTCCGAAACTTGCTGACCGCCGCAATCAGCTTGGAGGCACCATGTCGGGTGGCGAACAGCAGATGCTTGCCATTGGGAGAGGATTAATGGGGAATCCGAAACTTCTTCTTCTTGATGAACCGAGTCTGGGATTGTCGCCGTTGTTCACCGAGGTGGTTTTCGACGCAATTCAAACCATTAACGCGAGCGGTGTTACGGTGCTTCTTGTGGAACAGAATGTTTATCAGTCGCTGAAAATCAGCAATCGAGGATATGTTATCGAAATCGGAAGCATTGTGCTGACAGGTACTGGGGAGGAGCTGCTGAATAATCAGGATGTCAAGAAGGCTTTTCTTGGGATGTAGCATCGATACTGGAAAGTAATATTCGTTACGTTAAGTTTAGCTTTACATAATATCTATTATACAACAAACTATAACAAAGCAGGTTTGTGTAAAAATGCGCTTCATATAATAGATATTATGTAAAGCTAAGCCTTGCAGCAAAAGCTTCAATGGGAGTTGATCTGAGCAATGATCTTGATTCTACCAGTCGCCTGATGATCCGCCTCCGCCGAAACTTCCACCTCCACCACTGAAATTGTCGTCGT
>CAIPYV010000072.1 GCA_903869365.1 uncultured Chlorobiaceae bacterium | reverse complement strand
TAACTATTATAAACAAGAAAACCAAGGGTTATTTTGTGATAACCCCAATTATTTTATGAGAATATGCTTCTCATGGTTATATCTTGCTCGGGAAATTAGGGTGTTATGGGAATCCAGTTCTGCACCTGAAACTGGTGGCAGGGTGCAGGGGATACTCAACAAGCAGATTGTCGACCTATGTGATTTCGCCATCGGAATTTTCTGGACACGCATTGGTACGAATACCGGTAGAGCTCCAGGCGGAGCAGTTGAGGAGGTGGAGCGAATGATAGAATCCGGAAAGCCGGTAATGCTTTATTTCTCGAATGTGGCTTATCGGACGAGGGATGTTGACTTTGATCAGATTGCACAATTGAGCAAGTTCAAAACATCAATTCAGAAAAATGCGTTAACAGAGGAATATGATGAGCGGCATGAGTTCAAGGAAAAACTTGCTCATCAACTTGATATACAGGTGCTCCGGTGGTTTTGTTCAACAGGTTCTGTTGATGACAGATCAATTGGTAATCTTCATCAATCATCTGATAATGAAAAGGGCAATGCTTTGCTTCTCTATCAGGCAACACTCAAAGAGCAACTGGGCAATATCAACCTTTCAGGCTCTCCTGCAATTGAGAGTTTTTCAGTCAGACTGAAAGATACCTTTGTTTCGTTAACTCTTTCCGGGACATCGCACTGCGAAACAAGGGGACTCGGTGGCGCTGTTTTATGTGAAGGTCAACCAGAAGGTCGTGACACTACTCCTGAACGTGTCATGAGTTTTGTTTTTCAACATCACCCCTTGCTGCTGGTGATTGGTGACCCTGGTTCCGGAAAAACAACTCTGCTCAAATATTATGCGCTCTCAAGTCTCGATCACGAGCGTTATCGTTATTTTGGGTTCAGCGAACCGGTGATGGTTTTTTATCTTCCGTTGCGTGACCTCAAAAAAAGTGATAGCGGCCATGCCTCGTTGCCCGCAAGTCTCTCTGCATGGTCTGAGAAATATTTTCTCACTATTCCTGAAGCCTTCTTTTCCAACTGGCTTGATGATCGTCCAACACTTGTCTTGCTTGACGGTCTGGATGAAATCAGCAATGTCAGTGATCGGATAGCAGTTTGCGACTGGATTGATCGAACGGTTTTAAGATTTACCGAAGCTCGTTTTGTGGTGACCTCACGAAGCACAGGGTACCGAAAGGGTGATGGCATTGAACTTGAAGCAAGCCATCTTCGGGCTGACATCATGGATTTTTCAGAAACACAGCAGGCAGAATTTTTACATCTCTGGTTTAAGGCTGCATTTATTCGAGAGATTCCTCTCAGTGCGGAAGATAAGCCGGCGTGGGAACTCAAGCAGGGACAAAAAGCTGACCAAAAAGCTGAAACTATTGTCACGTTTTTGAATAAGCCTGAAAATAAAAGTTTGCGCACTCTTGCCGGAGTACCGTTGTTGCTGCAAATTATGGCAATGCTCTGGAAAGATCGGGAATTTCTGCCGGGCGGCCGTTCAGATCTCTATGATGCAGCATTGAATTACATGCTTGATTATCGTGACAGGCGAAGAGGAATCTACCCATTACTTGCCGCAAAGGATGCAAGGCGGGTTCTGAGTCCGGTGTCACTCTGGATGCAGGAAGAGCTTCATCAAGATGAGGTCGGTAAAGCTGAGATGCAGCTGAAAATGCAGGAACTGCTTGATACGCTTTACAATTCGCTTCCAGCAGTGGATTTTTGTCAGAATCTTGTTGAGCGGGCTGGAGTCCTGGTGGAGTATGGTGACAGGGAGTATGTTTTCCGGCACAAGTCATTTCGTGAGTACATGGCAGGCGTTCAGCTTTTGAAAAACCTGCATCGGCCAGGCCATCTTGATAGCATTGTGACTCATTTTGGTGACGACTGGTGGCAGGAACCACTCCGGTTTTTTATCGGGCAGCTTGATGATGCAGAGGTTTTCGATACCTTCATGCAGAAGCTTTTTGATTCGCCGGTTACTGAAATATTAACGCAAAAGCAGCAGGACTTTCTGATAACCCTTATTCAGGAGGCGCCGCAAAGAAAGATACATGCCTTGCAAACGAAGTTGTTCGACACAGAAACAACATCTAGCCGGCAGCGATACTTGCAGGAATGCCTGCGAGCCACTGGCAAACAGGAAGCACTTGATGCCGTGAGAGAGTTTGCTAACAAAGGCCAAGTCAATTCTGAGATTGACAAGCTTGGCGCTCATTATATCCTGATAAAGGGAGGAACATACCCCTATTCACTGACGAAAAAATCTGAACCGGTGCAAGACATCTATGTAGCAAAATACACTGTTACCAATCAGCTCTATGGCAAGTTTATCAACTATCTGGCATCAAAAGAGGATGAATTTACCGGTATGTTGACGGTTGAAACCTATAAAAAAAAGTTGCTTGAGCTCACAAAGGGCATCAAGGGATTCCGCGATTATCTTAAGGACATGAATGAGTTGGCTTCTCGCTTTTGCTCAGATTCTGCTGATGACAAACGATTCAACAAGGATGAACAGCCTGTAGTTGGTATAAGTTGGTATGCCGCACGCTCTTATTGCTTGTGGCTATCATTGATCGAGAGCGGTGGAGCGAATGATCACCTCTATCGATTACCAACCGAAATCGAATGGGAGTATGCCGCAGGTGGAGAAGAGAGCAGAACATATCCGTGGGGTGATCAAGAGCCGTCATCAACCCGTGCTAACTATAATGAAAATGAAGGGGCAACAACGCCGGTAGGCCGATATCCTGAAGGAGCAACACCAGAAGGTCTCTATGATATGGCTGGCAATGTATGGGAGTGGATGGATAATTGGTATGATAACGATAAATCCGCCGGTTCGTTGCGCGGGGGTTCGTGGAGCAGCGTATCTGGTAATCTGCGTTGCTCTGCCCGGTACTGGGTCGACCCGTACAGGGTCAACATCATCGGTTTTCGAGTTGTTCGCCCTGGTCATTCTTCCTGAAAATCTGACCGTCTGACCATCTGGATATCTGAAAACAGGCACCAGCGACCACCGTAGGTGGTCCGTTTTGGGAGCTGAAATTCCGATATTCAGGGAGTAATTTTACCAGCCATAGGGACAAGTCCAAAAAGTCATCCACATAACCATCCTTGTCTCAACCCTCAACACTCAGCACTCAGCACTTCGAACTCAGCACTCATCCTTCATTGCATCGTTGTCCCGATCGATACAGGAATATTTTTAATTTGACCCTCAGACAAGGAAATGAATTCGAATCCTGCATGGATACGAGCACTCCCTTGAGGCATTGGGTGATACAACGAGTACATTAAACCAATATCCAGCGATTGACCCGGCTGGATTTGCGTATAGCTGCTCTCTTCAAATTCCACTCCGCCTCTGTTCGTCGAACTCTCCTTAATCCCATATTGAGTAATCATCGTTGAGGTACTATTCGACTTGTCATCAATGATAAACGGTCTTGAAGAGCTATTCAGAGCCAGAGAAAGCATCTTTGATGAACTGTTCGTGATCGTTGCTCTGACATGAATACGATCATCATGCGTTGCCGGATAGAGCAAAACCGTGAAACGATCAGTTTTGAACTGGGCTGCGGTGGGATGCAGCAAAGGCTGCGCAATTGGTTCAGCCACGGAACTCGGAGCGACGACCGCAATAAAGCTTGATGCAACTCTTTTTTGGAGCTTCTCTACAGGATCCCAACGAGGTGCAATGGCATGGATTGAGAGAGCCGCCAAACTCAGGAACGCAAAAAGAGCAGTGACAAGAGCCCCAAGAGCGGCGAACAGAGCGGTAAGTGACTTGAACAAAAATTTTGATATACTTGAAGCAGCACCCTTTGCCGGCCCGTTCTCTGCAGAAGGAACGCCGTTTGTTTTATTCTTTCCCTTTCTGTTCAGGAAAAATTCGAACACAAAAAACACAGCATATATCGCAGTGGAGAGAGAACCCAGTGCTGCGAAACCAAAACTCCAACTACTTTGTTCCTGCATAAATATTAAACTAAACTATTAACAAGCCCCTCAAACCATCAACAAAGTATAAAGTACTCAGCACTCAGCACTTTGTACTTTCTACTCATCACTCAAAACCTTCCCAATCTGTAAAACGTCATAACTTTCCGCACTATCGACTCGAAGAGATATCTCCCCCTCTTTTTCCGTAAACGCCTCCATCTTCTCTAGCTGAGCAACCAGCACTGCCGTGTCAGCCTCCGAAGCATCATCTCCCCTGCGATAACGACTTTCGACCCTTTCCATCAGCACCTCCCATGGAGCATCGACATGCAGAATCCGGCATCGACAATTCAGCTTCCCTGCAAGTTCAAGAAACGACCGACGGGTTTCAACCTCAAGAAACGTTGCATCCACAATCACCCTCACACCCTCCTCAATGCAGACGGTAGCAGCATCAAGCAGTCGTTTATAGGTCCGACGCCCCATCTCTTCCGAATAGAGTGAAGCTTTTGCAGCCTCGTCGCTCCTTTCAAGCGCATGAAGCCCGGCCATCCTCTTTCTCTCGACATCAGAGCGGATATGCACCGCCTCTATTACTTGAGCAATCTCTCGTGATAATGTTGTTTTCCCGCTTCCCGAAACTCCACAGGTCAAAATAAGTAAAGGTTTTTGTTTTCTGGTCAATCGCTCTGCAAGTTTGAGGTACGAAAAGTGCTCTTCAAGAATCCCGTTGTTTGCAAGCTTTTCTGTGCACTGAACGTAGCGGATCGCGGTTACTTTGGCCCGAACCATAGCCCTGTAGACAGCATAAAACCTCAGAAGTGGAACAGCCCCGTAATCACCGCTCTCCGTCAGATAATTATTCAGAAGCCTCCAGGCAAACTCGGGGTATCCGGCATGCTCAAGATCCATAAAAAGAAAACAGAGATCGCTGATAACATCAATAATACTGAGATGCTCATTGAACTCGATGCAGTCGAAAATAAAAATCTGGTTTTTCCACCACACCATATTGCCGGTGTGCATGTCACCATGACACTGCCGGATAAAACCATTCCGTTGACGCTCCAGAAAAAGCGGATAAAGTCGTTGATGCTCTCTTACTGTCCACTCTTTAAGCGCAGCAAGCCGGTTCGCTTCATTCCTGTTCGAGGCCACCGGTTCACTATGGCTGAAATTGGCAAGCACCGGTTTGATAAGATTGTCAGGATGTCCAAAGCCGCTCTCGGCCTTTACAGGAGCAATGCCCCGATGAAATTCCAAGATCATGCCTGCAAGCATATCAATATGCCCGGTATGAAGCAACCCGGAGGCAAGCATTCTGTCAAGCTCCATCGTTCTCTCAAAACGCACCATTTTAACGGCATAGTCGACAATGTCACCTGATGAACTCTCAACAAAAAACGAATTCCCCGATTGCACAACAGGTACTACCGAGAGGTAAATTTCAGGGCACAGCCTCCTGTTCAGTCGAAGCTCCTCATGGCAGAAGTGCCGGCGTTTTTCCAGAGTTGAAAAATCAACAAACCCGAGGTCTAACGTTTTTTTAACTTTGTAAGCATAAGGTTCTGTAAGGAATATCCACGAAATATGGGTTTCAACAACCTCGATCGTCCCCGTGGAATGAAGATATGCTTCCCTGTGGCTTAACGATTCAGCTAACGGCTCCATAGTGCTCCTTTGCGTGTGATGTATACCTGAACAATCGAATGGATTAGGTTAAAAAAAAATGTAAATTAAAGGTTTGTAGCAGGGCAATGCTGTTCGTCATACTTATCGAATAAACCCACGCCTATGATCCATCTTTCCAAGATACTCTGTCCGACCGATTATTCCTCGACATCGGATAACGCAGTACGTTATGCTGTGGAATTTGCACGCAAAGTTGGTGCATATATCCGATTTGTCCATATCATTTCGTCAGCAAATCCTCTTGAAAAAATTACAGCAGGTCAGGAAGAGTCCATAGTGCCGATTGAAGAGGACGACGTGCTTCCCGACAGTTTTTCCCGTACGCTTATGGCCGAAAAGCAGAAAGGGCTCAATGCCGATATCCGTGTTCTCAAGGGAGATGCGCCAAAGGTTATTGCCGCTCAGGCAGCCTCTTGGGGTGCCGATCTCATCATTATGGGTTCCCATGGCAGGAGCGGTCTGCACCGGCTTATCATGGGCAGTGTGGCCGAAGAGGTGTTCCGTTCCTCTGACATTCCCGTTCTCCTCGTCAAACAGGATGCCGCCCAGAAAATCGTTTCCGATTGACAATCAATACTCTTTTATCATATTAAATTTTGAGTTGCCGGCTATGAAAAATTTCAGGGAATCAATACTTGCTCTTGTTACCGAAACATCGGCAAACCTTCCGAGCGATGTCCGGTGTTCCATTTTCAACGCTATCGAAAAGGAAGATCCGGACTCTCAGGCAGGCCTTGCCATGTCAACCATATCGGTCAATATCGATATGGCTGTCGACAATGTTTCGCCGATCTGTCAGGATACCGGTATGCCGTCCTTTTTCATCCACACCCCGAAAGGTGTCGATCAGCTTCAAATGAAGCGGGAGATAGAAGAGGCAATAGAGGAAGCTTCCAGAACAGGAAAACTCCGTCCAAATGCGGTTGATGCCATAACGGGTAAAAATTCAGGCAATAATCTTGGCTGTCATTTCCCTGTTATTCACTTTGAGCCATGGGAAAACGATGAGATAGAGGTCAAACTTATCCTGAAAGGTGGAGGCTGTGAAAATAAAAATATCCAGTACTCTCTGCCTGCGGAAATTCCCGGCCTCGGCAGCGCATCCCGTGATCTTGATGGTGTACGCAAATGCATGCTGCATGCTGTGTTTCAGGCTCAGGGCCAGGGTTGCAGTCCAGGCTTTATCGGCGTGGGCATCGGAGGCGACCGTACCAGTGGATTTGAGCTTGCAAAAAAACAGCTCTTCCGCAGAATAGACGACCGCAACCCCGACAGCGAGCTCGACGCTCTTGAACACTATATTCTTGAAAAAGCCAACACCATGGAAATCGGTCCCATGGGATTCGGAGGAAAAGCAACGCTCCTTGGCTGCAAGATTGGAAAATCACACAGGGTTCCGGCAAGCTTCTATGTCTCCGTCGCGTATAACTGCTGGGCATACAGGAGGCTTGGCGTGCTTCTTGACCAGCACTCCGGCTCCATCAACAGTTGGCAGTATCGGGATGCTGATGAGATCAAACGCATGGCAAAAGGAGAGGGAATGCCATTGACTGGCAGAGAGGTTACGCTTCAGGCTCCGGTCACTGATGAGGAAATTCGAAGTCTGAAGGTCGGCGATGTCGTTCTCATCAACGGCACCATGCATACCGGTCGTGATGCCTTCCATCACTATGTCATGCACCATGACCTTCCCGAACATCTTGATACAGAAGGCGGGATTCTCTTCCACTGCGGTCCGGTTGTCATGAAAAATGCCGATGGCACCTATCGGGTTACAGCTGCTGGCCCTACCACATCAAGCCGTGAAGAGCCCTATCAGGCTGATGTTATTAAAAAACTCGGCTTAAAGGCCATTATCGGTAAAGGAGGCATGGGCCCGAAAACACTCAAGGGACTTCAGGAACACGGAGCAGTCTATCTCAACGCCATTGGAGGTGCTGCCCAGTACTACGCCCGCTGTATCGAAAAGGTCACCGGTGTCGATTTTCTCGAAGAGATGGGTGTCCCTGAAGCCATGTGGCATTTGGAAGTCAAATCATTTCCAGCCATTGTCACCATGGATTCCCATGGCAAGAGCCTCCATCGTCTGATTGAAGACGACTCATTCAACCGCCTCTCAGCATTAGCCGAAAGCAGTCACTGAACCTGTTTTATAAGAACTACTATCAATCGCATTCGTTAACCGAAAAGGACCATTGGAATATGAAAAAAATAAGATTTATGGACGTCTCTTTTCGTGACGGGTTTCAGTCATGTTTTGGCGCCCGGGTAAAGACCGAAGACTTTCTTCCCGCACTCGAAGCCGCAGTTCACGCCGGCACCGACAACTTTGAAATAGGCGGTGGTGCCCGCTTTCAGAGTCTTTACTTTTATTGCGAAGAGGACGCCTTTGCCATGATGGATGCTGCCCGTAAAATCGTAGGGCCCGACATCAACCTCCAGACCCTGTCGAGAGGAGCAAATGTTGTCGGTCTGGTATCCCAATCTCGCGATATTATCGATCTCCACGCCCGTCTTTTCAAAAAGCACGGTATCACAACAATACGGAACTTTGATGCTCTGATGGACGTTCGCAACATTGCCTATTCTGGTCAATGTATCCACGATGCAGGTCTGAAACACCAGGTTGTCATCGCCATGATGGGTCTTCCGCCCGGTTTGAGTGAAACCTATTGCCACACCCCCCAGTTCTATCTCGACAAGCTTCAGGAAATTCTGAATGCCGCAATCCCTTTCGACAGTGTAGCCTTCAAGGATGCCTCAGGCACAACAACTCCGGCTGTTGTCCACGAGACCATTAAAGGCGCTCGAAAAATGCTTCCTGCAGGCACTGAAATCGAGTTTCATACCCACGATACGGCAGGTATGGGCGTCGCATGCAACTTCGCAGCAATTGAAGGTGGTGCCGATATTATTGATCTCTCAATGGCCCCGGTCAGCGGCGGGACAGCAGCCGTCGACATTCTCACCATGTGGCAGAGGCTGAGGGGTACTGGATACACCCTCGATATCGACCACGAAAAATACCTCGAAGTCGAAGCACTCTTTATCGACCAGATGTACAAATACTATATGCCTCCCGAAGCAACAGCAGTCAACCCCGTTATCTCATTCTCCCCCATGCCAGGTGGAGCCCTGACGGCCAATACCCAGATGATGCGCGACAACAATACGCTTCATCTCTTGCCACAGGTCATAAAAAACATGCGTGAAGCCGTAGTGAAAGGTGGGTATGGTTCATCGGTTACCCCGGTTTCACAGTTCTACATCCAGCAGGCCTTTGCCAACACCATACAGGGGCCCTGGAAAAAAATCACTGACGGATATGGCAAAATGGTGCTCGGCTACTTCGGCCGCACTCCCGCCCGCCCGGACCATGAAGTGATCCGCCTTGCCTCACAACAGCTCGGTCTTGAGCCAACATCCGAAGACGTTCACGACATCAATGACCGCAATCCGGAACTCGGGATACCCTACAACATATCCCTTCTGCAAAAAGCCGGTCTTCCGCAAACAGAAGAAAATATTTTTATTGCAGCCACATGCGGCGCCAAAGGTATAGCTTTCCTCAATGGTGATTGTGCCACCGGTATCCGTTACAAGGCAGATATTGCTGTTGAAATAAAAGCAAAAACAAGAGCGGAGGTTGTTGCTGCCTACCATGAAGCTCACAAGCACGACATCCATCAGGAGGAGGTCAACAAAAGACTGGTCGATCTCTTTTCCAAACCGGCACCTCTGGAACCCTCTCAGCCCTCTTCTACCGGTTCAAAAGTCATCTCCATGTCGGGCAACTTTACCGTTTTCGTAGACGGCGCCCCATTCACGGTAACGTTCGCCGAAGGCTCATCCCTGAACCCCGAACCCTCAGTACAAGGTACTCAGCACTCAGTACTCAACACTCAGCACTCCTCAGGGACCCCTGTCATCGCCGTCATGCCCGGCAACGTCCATGCGATATCGGTCAATGTAGGTGATGAGGTCAAGGAAGGCCAAGAAATTGCCATTATCGAGGCAATGAAGATGGAAAACTCCGTTAAAGCCCCCTGCTCCGGAAAAGTACTTTCAATATCCGCAGTAAAAGGAAGCACCATCTCAATAGGTGAAGTAATAATGACTATCGGATAACCCGAGCCAACCCCACAGTCGCCCCGCGATCCAAATCAAAGGGCGACACGTCGGTCATTATAATCCTATGATTTTTCCAAGATAAACTTCGAGTCAGCACCCGGGGTATTATAAAAAATATCTTTGCGTTTCATTTACCGCTCAAACATTTCAGTATAAATTTGTTGGATTTTCAAGAACATACAAGACACAATCACTGATACGAGTTGTTGGATTAATGTCGTTATTCATAAAACAAAGTATTTTATAAAAAACGAAATGTCTTATTTTATTAAAAAAATTTTCAGGAAATTTTACTGGTGCACAAAAATATTTTTCTTTTTTTATTAAATTATTTTTTATTAAATGCTCTTCAAACAACCAATCAGAAATAAGTGATTGATGTCCTGTTTCCCAATATAAAAAAGGACTAAAGTTGCTGAAATTACCTTTTTTATAGAATAAGTAGACAGAGTAATATAAATATATATTAGGAAAAGATATTATAATGACGGTTTGAGCTCCTGCAATAAGTTTGATTTGCTGCAAAAAATGCTGTGGATTTTCGAGATGCTCCAATACCTCAAGTGCTACAATTGCATCATAGTTACATCTCTTTAACTGTTCGGAAAAATCGGTATTAAAATTAAGTTCATGGCTTTCAGATTGAATTTTAAACGTATCCAATGATAAATCTACTGAAATTGTTTTGTATCCGTGATTTTGCAATCTTTTGGTAAAAGCGCCTGAACCACAACCAAGATCAAGAATATTTGAACCTGATTTACATTTATTGAGTATTACTTCTATCGCAAATTCATGTAAGCCTTGAGCAGCATGAATAGGGATCCCTTGATAGGTGTAATTCGTATCACCTTTATGTTTTTGTATGTGCATCATAATAAGCGTTTTCTCCTGTCAGCTGTTTTGACTATGCAGTGGGCATAATCTTGCCTGTTGTTTGCTTATGGTTTCATAACAACTTCACACTCCGGATGAAGTTCAATAAAACGCTCAACCTCCTCACATGGAATGTTGACCGACGAAAGTTCCACCTTTTCAAGGAGCTGAAGATGCATGATAGGTTCAATGGAGGTGATCGGGGTATTTGATATATCCAGCTCTTCAAGGTTGACCAGCTCTTCCAGAGGATCAAGAGACAGAAGCGGTGTATTTGCTATGCTCAACTCACGAAGATCGGTCAGGTGTCTCAACGGCTCAATGCTGGTGATACCCGTTTTGTTGCAGCGGAGATATTCGAGCGTGCTGAGAGAGGCAAGCGGTGTCAAGTCAGTGATCTTTGAGCTGTTGATTCCCAGTTCTATAAGATTTTCCAGTCCGCTGAGCGGTTCAATAGAACTGATTCCTGTCTTGTAGCAACTGAGTTTTTCAAGATTGATCAGCCCTTTGAGGGGGGAAAGGTCGTTGATCATCGTTTCAGAACAATAGAGTTCCTCAAGATTGACCAGGTTGCGTATCGGTTCAAGTGAACTGACTTGAGTACTTGATATCCAGAGAAGTTTCAGGCTTTTCAGGTAGCGCAACGGTTCGAGCGATGCAAAGTCGCAGTCGAAAGCATAGAGACGTTGCAGTTTTGTCAGATGCAGCAGTGGTTCAAGATTTTCGACCGGCGACTCATCACAACGCAGTTGCTGCAGTTTGTCAAGGACCCTGACCGGCAAAAGGTTATGAATTCTTCTGTTATCACAACGAAGATGCGTTGTTTCAAGAAAGTCAAGCAACTCTTGTTCCGATGGTTCACGGACCATTTTCAGTGTGGTTTTAACGATATCTTTCCAGTCGGCACTCATCGAATTCCACCATTTTTTTCTTGCTGAACTCTCTTTCACCAGATCAGCTTTCGTAACCTTACGAAGGTACTCACTTTCATCGGAGCGGAGTGGAAGTTTTTGAGCATGTGCCTGATCGCAGCTCTTTATGGAGATATCAGCCTGGGGGCTTGGCGTGAAGTTGAGATGTTCAGTAAGGCAGCGAGTATACCAGGTGGCTTTTTTTTCCTCTAAGTTTTTATGATGCAACTCGCGCGATTGCTGATCAAGGGAAGATATATCTTCAAGAATGTCATTGCCGCATCTCGGGCATATCGCACTTTCCATAGTAAGGGGATAGCCGCAGACTGGGCATTGATTATAGGTATTTTGCTCCAAAATGATAGGGTGGTTAAGTCATTGAAAGGCTCACCGTATGGTGTATTGTTAAATAATAAGAAAAAAAGCGTTACCGACATAACGGTGGAAAAAAAACATAGGCATGCATTGGTGTTGACATTATGACGGTGATAAGAAAGAGGAGATGCCGGATAAACTTTTTGGATAAAATGTTTGTTCGCTACAAAATAAAGGATGCATGCTTTTGTTGTGAGTGGAGGCTTTTCACCGTCATATTGTGCCATAAAGAAAGATAAACTTCGACGGAGAGGTTGTTATGGTTAAGAATGTTGTGCCGGAAACGCCAGCTGGCGGGTTGTACTCGGAGCAGTTGCTTGCTTTGTCCGATGAGCAATGGTTGCTCAGGCGTATTGGCTTTCACGGCACACCGAAAAGCATTCAGGTCAATGAGTCGCTCTTGACCATTGGCAATGGTTATCTCAACATCAGGGGCTCTCTTGAAGAACTCCCGCCTGGCAATTGCGGAGGCATGTATTTGAACGGGATTTTCGATAAATCCGAAGCCTCTGTTGAAGAGTTGGTCAAATGTCCCCTCTGGACCGATGTGTCGATATGGAGTGAAGGAGAAAAATTTTGCCTCTCAACCTGCCAGTTTCTCTTGCACGAGCAGACCCTTGATATGCAAAAAGGGACACTGCATCGCACCACCACCTTCAAAAATCCTTCCGGAAAGACGATAACCCTTGAAACGATACGCCTTGTTTTTATGCATAATGTGCATTTAGGCTATTTGATCGTCAAGATCACCCCAAGGAATTTTTCCGGCCCCATTCGCGTGCTCAGCGGCTTGAACGGAGAGGTATACAACAGAGGCTATTTCCCACAGGAACAGCTTAAGCATCTGCAGCTTGAAAGAATCGAGCGCGGCCGGGCTTTTATGTACCTTGAGATGAAAACTCGTGAATACGGCATACACATTGCAGAAGCAGCTTCATGGAAGCTTGTTTCGCCCTCCCCCCAGAGCTACAAGTGGGAACCCAGGATCTACGGCGAAAAGTTTACAAGTGAAATTACGTTTGAAGCCCACGAAGGAGAGACCTATGTTTTCGAAAAACTGGTAGTTGTTGCCACAAGCAGGGAAATTTCTGTCGAAGAGATGTTCAAGGGTACAATTTGTAAACTTAAGACCTTTGTTCGAAGCGGTGCGACTCATGAAATAACAGCTCATATTCAGGCATGGCAGGAAAAATGGAAACAGGCAGATATTGTTCTCAAAGGGGATGCCGAGGCTCAGCATGCCTTGCGTTTCAATATTTATCAACTCTTGATTAACGGACCGGTCTGCCCTGCAGGTATTGGTGCGAAATTTTTGAGCTCCGAGGGTTATCTCGGCCACGTGTTCTGGGATACCGAGATTTTTATCCTCCCTTTTTATATCTACAACTTTCCGGAAATTGCTCGGAATATGCTCATTTACCGGTACAATACTCTTGCAGGAGCAAAGCTGAATGCCCTTAAAATGGGCTATAAAGGGGCTAAATATGCGTGGGAATCAGCGACTACCGGCGAGGATGTCACCCCAAGATTTGCTTCAAAGCTTGAAAGAACCATACGGCTTATCTATACAGGGCTGGAGGAAGATCACATAGTGTCAGATGTCATCTACGGAGTGGAAAAGTATTATCGAGTCACCGCCGACGAAAGTTTTCTGTTGGACTACGGACTTGAAATGGTTTTTCTTACCGCCAGATTCTGGGCATCAAGGGTTGTTCAGGAAGGAGAAAATTATGAGATCCGTTGTGTCATAGGTCCCGATGAGTTTCATGAGCATGTCAATAATAACACCTATACCAATGTTCTGGTGAAATGGCATCTCAGGCTTGCCGTAACGGTCTTTAAGTTTATGGCGCAAAACAATGCCCTGATTCTTGATGAACTTGCAGCCCGCCTAAAGCTCTCCAAAGATGAGGTTGATGCATGGCTTGATATCAGTATGCATCTCAAGATATTGTACGATGAGGAAACAAAACTGTTTGAGCAGTTTGACGGTTACTTCGCCCTGAAGGATTATGTTATTGAGGAGCATGACCGGGAAGGCCAGCCAATGCTTCCCCGTGGTGTTACAGACCACAATATCCAGTCCACCCGTCTCATTAAACAAGCTGATGTGCTCATTATGATGATGCTCTTTCCTCATGCATTCAGCTTTGAGCAAAAACAAGCTAACTTCGATTTTTATGAAAAACGGACAGCGCATAAATCCTCATTGAGCCACTGTATTCATTCCATGGTAGGGCGTGCCTCCGGGAGGCGCTCAAGGGCATACAATTATTTTATGAAAACCGCCCTGTTTGATCTCGAAAACCTGCATGGCAATACGGCGCTGGGCATTCATGCCGCCGCTGTGGGGGGGACGTGGCAGACGATGATCTATGGCTTTGGAGGGTTTTCGATCAAATCCGAAAGATTGGTGCTGAAGCCATGGCTGCCGAACAAATGGCAAAGCCTCTCCTTTTCTGTGCGGTGGAAAACGAGAATCGTTGAGGTTACGATTTATCACGAGAAGGTATCCGTGCTGATACGTTCGGAGGAGCAGATCTCGCTTCCGCTAAGCCTTTACGGAAAAACGCATAAATTGATGACCAACCAAAGGTATGATCTTCCCGACGAAAGAAAATACAGGAGGGACTGAACAATGGAAGTTTAAGGGACAGGCCATGTTGCCGACAGCGTGCTGTCTGGGGTGAGCAGTGCCTATGGTTGTCAATACCATCGAAAGATCCAAAAAAATGTACTACTTTGACCGTCAAAACCCATAACGCATTCTGAACGCGGGTGGACTGAATGCTTATGGCTTTATGTCACGATGTCACCATAAAACGCTGCATGGCCTCTATCTCTATGGATTTTGTACATTTACATGCTCATACGCATTATTCGATGCAGAGCAGTCCCATTTTTCCTGGAGAACTGTTTTCCTCGGCGCTGAAGTTCGGTATGAAAAGTATTGCTGTCACCGATTACTGCGCCATATTCAATATGCCGGAACTTTTCAAAGAGGCAAAAAAGGCTGGTATCAAGCTTATTATCGGCAGCGAACTTCTGCTGCTTGAAACCGATGCACACCAGCATAGTCATGCTGCAGTCTCACCATCTCTGGTGCTTCTTGTTCAAAACGATGCTGGATACCGCAACCTCTGCATTCTTTTGTCCAGAGCTGCCAAAGATGGTTATGTGCATGGCATGCCTCATATCGAAACCCGACTGCTCGAAACCTTTCATGAGGGACTTCTCTGTCTCTCGGGTTACTCATCAGGAAGAATAGGCCGGGCGCTTCTCGCAGGAGCAAATGATGAGGCGGAATCATTTGCCGCCTACTACAGGGAGATTTTTGGAGAGAACTTCTATCTCGAACTTCAGCGCCACAGCGCACCCTTCGACGATCAGCTCAATGAGCAGACCATTGCGCTTGCTGAAAAATTTTCTCTTGAACTCGTCGCCACCAACAACGTTCACTATCTCGAAAGAAAAGATGCCGGCTGCTACAGAGCAATGGTGGCCAACAGAACCAAAGAAAAGCTTTCCAGCCCGAACCTCCTTGCACTGCCAGGAAGCGATCACTATCTGAAATCATCGGATGAGATGAGCCGCCTGTTCAGCAATCAACACCGTGAGTTGAGCAACAGTCTGCTGATTGCCGAAAAATGCACCTTCACCTTCACCAATAAAGAGCCAGTTGTACCCCACTTTCCTCTTCCTGATGGGTTTTCGGGTGAGTTTGAATATCTTCGGCACCTCACCTGGGAAGGAGCAAAGGAAAAGTATGCCAATTCCGAAGAAGACGGCATCACCGCTGAGGATGTCAGATCAAGAATAGAACTTGAACTCGGTGTTGTCGAAAAGATGGGATTCAGTTCATATTTTCTCATTGTCAGTGATCTCATAGCCGCATCCCGTCGTATGGGTTACTCTGTCGGACCCGGCAGGGGATCTGCCGCCGGCAGCATTGTAGCCTATCTTACCGGAATCACAAGGATCGATCCCCTTAAATACAAGCTGCTCTTTGAGCGCTTTCTCAATCCGGAACGCTCCTCCATGCCGGATATTGATATCGACTTCACTCCGGTTGGCAAACAGAAGGTTCTTGAATATACGGTTGAAAAATATGGAGCCGAGAGCGTTGCAAAAGTCATTGCCATAGGCACATTTGCTGCCAAAGCAGCCATCCGCGATGCAGGCAGGGTTCTTGAAGTTCCGCTTCCCTTGGTCGATAAATTCGCAAAACTCGTGCCCGTAAGGCCCGGCATCACTCTTGAAAAAGCATTGAGCGAGTCAAAGGAGATGAAGGAGTATTCCGAGAGTACTCCGCAAAACCGTGAACTGATGGCCCATGCCCGTGCTCTCGAGGGTCGGGCGCGTAACGTGTCGATGCATGCCGGCGCGGTTGTCATCAGCGATGGCCCGCTTGAAGAGTTGGTACCGCTCTACGTCTCCAACAAGATCGAGACCGAAGTCCGTAAATTCGCCGATGAGATCGACCTTGACGAACCGGAACCTGCCAGAGGAAAAAACGCCGACGGTAACGACGAAAAGCAGGTCGTCACCCAGTTCGACAAAAACTGGATTGAAACCGCCGGACTCCTCAAGATTGACTATCTCGGTCTTGAAACCCTTGCCGTTATCGATGAAACCCTCAAAATGATAAAACGGCGGCACGACCTCGATATCGAACTTGAAAAAGTTCCTGTCAACGATCGCAAAACCTTCAGGATTTTTCAGGAAGGCAAGATGGCCGGTATTTTTCAGTTTGAATCATCAGGCATGCAGAGCTATATGACACGTCTTCAGCCTACTCAGATCGGCGATATTATAGCCATGAGTGCGCTGTATCGTCCAGGCGCTCTCAATGCGCGCATTGATGAACGCCGAAATGCCGTCGATCTTTTTGTAGACCGTAAGCACGGCAGGGAAGCTATCGATTATATGCACCCCATGCTCGAAGAGATTCTCAAAGAGACCTATGGCGTTATTGTCTATCAGGAACAGGTCATGCAGATCTCCCAGGTTATGGGCGGCTTTTCTCTTGCCAAGGCGGATAATCTTCGCAAGGCCATGGGAAAAAAGATGCCGGAAATCATGGAGAAATACAAAGCAGATTTTGTACAGGGAGCAATTAAGCAGGGAGTGCACGATACCCTTGCAACACGGGTTTTCGAGCTCATGGCCGAGTTTGCCGGATACGGGTTCAACAAAAGCCATTCAGCCGCCTACGGAGTTCTTGCCTATTGGACAGGCTATCTGAAAGCCCACTACACGATTGAGTTTGTGACAGCGGTGCTGAATAGTGAAATAGGCGATACTGAGCGGATGAAACACCTGACCGACGAGGCAAAAAGTTTTGGCATATCGACCTTGCCGCCATCGATCAATAAAAGTGATGCGCTTTTTTCTGTTGAAGACCTTGACGGGCGCTCATACATCCGAGTGGGACTCAGTGCAATCAAGCAGGTCGGTGGAGCGGCAAGGGCGGTTGTTACCTCAAGGCTCCGCAGAAAACGTGACTTTGTGAACCTTTTTGATCTGGCCGTATCGGTCGATCTCAGAGTCATGAACCGCAAAGCGCTCGAGTGCCTCATTCTTTCAGGAGCTTTTGATGAACTCGACAACCATCGGGCGCGGCTTATTGCCAACGTCGACAAGGCCATCAAATTCGGGCAGATGCAGAACCGCTCTGTCACGCTTGGCCAATGTGGCTTTTTTTCAGCCGAAGAGGGTGCGCAACTTGAGGATAAGCACTATCCCGATATGGATCAGGCCGAAATCATGCCCGAAGCAGAAAAGCTCCTCCACGAAAAAAAACTGGTCGGGTTTTATCTGAGCCATCATCCGCTCACCCCCTACCGGCGTGACTGGCAGGCTTTTACAACACTGCAGCTGCAGGCAAAAGAGGTAGTCAAGGCAAAACAGTATAAAGTGATAGGAGTCATCGTCTCCGTAAAACCTTATCAGGACCGTAAAGGCAAGAAGATGCTTTTCGGCTCTATCGAAGACTTTACCGGCAAGGCTGACTTTACGGTTTTTGCAAGCCTCTATGAGCAGTACGGGCATCTGATCAAACCCGAGGCGGTTTTGATGCTCGTAGCGGAAGGGGAGGTCAGCGGAGGAATGCTCAAGCTCCTTGTCAGAGAGATCGTGCCGATAAAAAAGGTAAGAGAGAGCCTGATTAAAAAAGTCATTCTTAAAATCGATGCTGATGATCAATTGCAGCTCGAAAAGCTTGTCGGAGTAAAACGGGTATTTGACTCGAACCGGGGCGGCACGCCAGTCGATTTCGAAGTCAAAGCCCAGTCGGGAGATAATATTGAAACATTGACACTCTTTGCCCGCAATATTCCGATCGATCCCGCGGAAAGTACCATTGAACAGCTTGAGGAGATTCTCGGCCCCGATAATGTTCGGATTTCAGGGTAGCCGAATTTATTTAATAAATTATTTTTATTACTTTCATCACAGATCGATTGTATGGATATGAGGTATAAAAACATTCAATAACTCAAACGGGTACATAACAATGAGCGGAAAATATTTTGTAGCGACAGACCAGAATTTTAAAAAAGAGATCCTTGAATCCGGCAAAGTCGCTTTGGTTGACTTCTGGGCAGCCTGGTGTGGTCCTTGTATGATGCTTGGCCCAGTTATAGAAGAACTTGCAGGCGATTACGAAGGAAAGGCGGTCATTGCAAAGCTCAATGTTGACGAAAATCCGGCAACAGCAGCACAGTATAGCATCAGAAGCATTCCATCGCTTCTTGTTTTCAAAAACGGCCAGGTCGTTGATCAGATGCTTGGAGCTTTGCCGAAAAACCAGATTGCAAAGAAAATTGACGAACATATCGGCTGAAACGCTTATCGTGTCAGTTCCCCCTTTATCCCGACGGAGGCGTCGGGATTTATGGAGAGTGTTGATGCAGAACGCTTCCAGATGTTCCTCCCACTATTTGAATTCCCCGGAAAAGTCGGCAACAAGAGTCAACCACTCGAATTTTAAGTGTTTTTTAAGCGTGACTTCAGGGCTTTTAAAGGTTAGTGAAGATATATTTGTACCAGTGAATTTACTTTAACATTGCTACTGTCACTAATTTAAACAAGGACATAACATGAGTGGAAACTATCTTGCAGCAACAGACCTGAATTTCAAAGCGGAGATTCTTGATTCAGACAAAGTCGCTCTGGTTGATTTCTGGGCAACATGGTGCGGCCCGTGTATGATGCTCGGCCCAGTTATAGAAGAACTTGCAGGCGATTATGAAGGAAAGGCAGTTATTGCAAAACTGAATGTTGACGAGAATCCAAAAATTGCAGCACAATATGGCATCAGAAGCATTCCCTCACTTCTTCTGTTCAAAAACGGCCAGCTCGTTGACCAGATGCTTGGAGCCTTGCCGAAAAACCAGATTGCAAAGAAAATCGACGAACATATCAACTGAACGTTCAACCTGCCAAGTCGCCCAAAATTCCGGCGGAGACGTCGGGATCAGGGGGGCACTAACCCTGTAACTCTATAAAAAAAGATAACATGGACTGTGAAGTACGCGACCTGATCATTATGGGAACCGGCCCTGCGGGATATACCGCTGCCATCTATACGGGACGGGCAAATCTCAAACCTTTTGTTATAGAAGGATTTCAGCCCGGTGGTCAGCTCATGATTACCACAGAGATCGAAAATTTCCCCGGTTTTCCTGAAGGCATCCGCGGACCCGAACTGATGGGAAAAATGCGCGATCAGGCCACCAAGTTCGGAGCAGAGTTCGCCAGTGGAAGTGTCACAGAGGTGGATCTTTCAAGAAGCCCCTTCTGCCTTACCCTTGAAGATGGTCGCGAATATTTTACTCGCGCTCTTATAGTCGCTACCGGCGCAAATGCCAAATGGCTCGACATAGAGTCGGAAAAACGGTATCGCGGCAAAGGCGTATCGGCTTGCGCGACCTGTGATGGATTTTTCTTCCGTGATTGCAACGTCTTTGTTGTTGGAGGAGGCGACACAGCAATGGAAGAGGCTCTCTATCTGACCAAATTCGCCTCTCACGTAACGCTTGTGCATCGTCGCGAAGAGTTCAGAGCTTCAAAAATTATGACGCTCCGCACCCGTAAAAATCCGAAAATCAGCACCATGCTCAATCTCGTCATTGATGAGATTCTCGGCGACGGTCAAAAGGTAACCGGCATCCGCCTCAAAAATGTCCTGACCGGCGAACTCTCCGTTCACCCCTGTGATGGAGTCTTTTTGGCCATCGGTCACGAACCCAACACCAGATTGTTCAAAGATCAGCTCAATACCGATGATTACGGCTACATCCTCACAAAAAAGTCATCCACAGAAACCAACGTACCCGGCGTATTCGCCTGCGGAGATGTTCAGGACTTCACCTATCGCCAAGCCGTCACCGCCGTAGGAACCGGATGTATGGCCGCCGTCGACGCCGAACGCTTCCTTGAATCAATGCGCTGACCCCTCTTCGGCCAACTGCAGATATACTGAGAAAAAAAGCAAACCGTAGGTTGGGGTGATTCCTGAACCCCAACATCCTCAAATTTCAAATACAATTGATAAATACAAGTAAAAAAATGTATGATAAGAGTATATAAAAACGAATTGATTGTCGCCAACAAAAGGGAAAATGAAACTCAAAAACTATACGCTATAGACGTGCCAATCTCCGTGTGACCGGCTCCGTCTGATGAAATACAAATACCCTCCAGCAAAACAGGAAGAAGCCATAAAGTTGGTACTTCAACAAGCCGAAATCCTTAGTGCTGATGCAGGGTATTGAAAAAGTCTGAAAGGACCTCATTGAACCCGTAGGCAAGTGCCCTCTCTTCCGTTTCCCTCTGCGTAAACCATCGCAGCATCTGTCCCTCATGCAGCACCATACGTTCAACGTCAAACTCAGCTCTCTGTGTAAACACATGCTCAGTCCGGTCTGAAAACTCATAGACTCTGAACAGCGCACACCCTTCAACATCGACTTCAATCTCTTCCAGCATCTCGCGCACAATGCACTCTGCAGGTGTTTCACTGCTTTCAACATGTCCCCCCGGCAGATCCCACATATTCGGGCAGGCAATTGACGGTTTATCATCCCTCAGGACCAGCAGCACCTCATTCCGGCTGTTAAAAAAAATAATACTCGTACCGACGTGTCTCATGATATCATTAGATTAATGCATGATCCCGCCAAGTTCATCAAGCATTGGGTAAGGGTCACCCTGTAGCGTCAGTTCACGGCTGAGTTTCGGATAGGAAAATTCAAAGAGAAGCCGTTCAAAGCATGCCGGCGCCAGTTGCGGTACAAGATACATTCCTTTAAGTGCCCGTTGGCGCTGTGCTTCAAAGAGAATAACGGCGGTTGCAACAGAAACATTTAACGACTCAATCATGCCAAGCATCGGAACGGTGATCGCGTGGGCAGCCCCCTTGATGGCCTCTTTTGAAATCCCGTCCCATTCGGCACCGACAACCAGAGCCGTTGGAGCGGTGTAGTCAATATTCCTGAAATCAATGCACCCCTCGCTGTTGGTGGCGACAATGATCTGCATCCCATCGGCCGACAACTTGCTGTAGACCATCTCTATGTCCGTATAAAGGTTCAGTGTTGACCATTTGCTGGCTCCTGCTGCGGCATTCTGTTCCGTATAAATGGTTTTACGGTAAGAAACGGCATGGATTTCACAGATGCCGACACTGTCACAGCTTCGTATAATGGCCGACAGATTGTGCGCTTTATTGACATTATCCATAACAACCGTCAAATCAGGCTGTCGATGAAGCAGCATCTGACGGATTTTTCGGAATCGTTCTGGAGATATCCCTGTTTTCATTTTGCGGAGCTAAAATATTTTAACTATATCACTGATATCTTGCCGTTACGGTTGATAAATAATTCGTTTAGCGGGAGACCAGACCGTTGTGAAATTATGAGCCTGAGTAATAAAAAACATCCCCAGCTTGAACGCCTGCTTCAAAAAGCAAGGTCGGTTACGCTCAATCCATCATCAAAAGTTCTCATTCTCAGCGACCTGCACATGGGCAATGGCGGCAGGCGTGATGAGTTCCGTCGAAACGCTGAACTGGTCAGAACCATGCTCGGGCACTACTATCTCCCCGAAAAATACAGCCTCGTTCTTAATGGCGATGTCGAGGAGCTTTTTAAATTTCCTCTTGAAAGCATCACTGAGGAGTGGGGTGATTTCTACAATCTTTTTCTCAAGTTCGAACACAATGGCTTTTTCTGGAAAACCTACGGTAATCATGACGCCGAGCTGCTCGAAGAGAAAGTCTACCCTCTTGCATCATCAATGGTGGAGTCGCTCAAATTTCATTACGGAGACGAAACTATCCTGCTGCTACACGGCCATCAGGCATCAGTACTCTTGTGGGAAACCTATCCAATCGTCAGTCGTTCCGTTGTCTTTTTTCTCCGATATATAGCAAAACCAGTCGGCATACGAAACTTTTCAACAGCCTACAACAGCCGCCGCCGGTTTGCAATTGAAAAATCAATTTATGAGTTTTCAAACCAGTTCAAAATTGTTTCCATCATTGGTCATACCCATCGCCCTCTGTTTGAATCCCTCTCCAAAGTTGATTTTCTGAACTTCAGGATCGAAGAACTCTGCCGGGCTTACCCTACGGCGGACAGCGAAAAGCGCACAGCAATAGAGCAGAAAATTGCAGCACTTAAGATTGAGCTTGCCGCCTGTTACAAGCGGGGCAAAAAAATCGGTCTGCGCAGCGGCCTCTATAACAACCTTACCATCCCCAGTGTTTTCAACTCCGGCTGTGCTATAGGGAAACGCGGTATCACAGCCCTGGAAATTGAAGGAAACGAAATCAGACTTGTCTACTGGTATAACGGTAAGCAGAGTCGCAAATTCACCAGTGACCGCGATAACCGCCCCACGGAGCTCGGCTCGACAGGCTTTTCCAGAATTGTCCTCAACGAGGACTCTCTTGACTATGTCTTTTCCCGTCTCCACCTTCTTGCCTGAACCATTATTCAAACATGCCGATAATCTCTTCAGGGTGCTGCACAAGAGTTTTTGCCCCGAACTCGAGCAGCTCGCTTTCTGGTCTGAATCCCCAGAGCACTCCAAGAGGATACATTCCAGCTCTTGTCGCGGTCAGCATATCTATGCCGCTGTCCCCGACATAGAGAATTGCCGAAGGATCTTCGCCAAGCATACTTGCAACAAGCAGAGCGCCCTCAGGATCAGGCTTATGGGCAATGCCATCCTGGTGACCCATGACGACATTGAAATTCCATGATTTCAGCAGGTTATCGGCGCAAAGTCGGGTAAAGTGATCGACTTTGTTTGAAAGGATCGCCATTTTCATCTGTCGCGCTGTAATGGCATCAAGCAGAGCAGCAATGCCGGGATAGGGCCTGGAATTCACCATCCAGTTATCTGCATACTCTACCATCAAATCCTTGAGCAGACGGTCGATGGTTTCCTCGGTGCCCACCCCTTCAGGCAGCGCTTTTCGGATAAGCTCTCTCATCCCGTGCCCCACAAGAAACCTGCACTCATCAAGAGTATGGGTCGGGTAATGATGGAGCGCAAGCACGGAATTAAGGGTGTTGACCAGATCCTGAAGGGTATCGAGCAGGGTGCCGTCAAGATCAAAGATAACTGCATTGAAAGTCATGTGGGTTATTTCCTGGTGGTTTGGTGGTTTCGTACCATATTGTTCACTATTATGACGCTTAAGTGTATATTTTAGTCATGATATTTCAAAGTTATCCTGCTGCTGACTATCTTCCTGAGAGCGTAATCGGTTTGATGGTTGTGCTGAAACAAGTATTCACCGTACTATGATGATAAAAAAACTACTCTTGCTCTTTGTCCTTGTCATTGTTGGCACTGTTGGTTCAGCAGATGCTGCAACGAGCACTATTGTTCTCGATGGTTCTACAACTGTCGGTCCTCTCGCCAAATCTTTTGCCAACTATTTCACCAGAAAATATGGGGTTCATGTTACCGTAAGCGAGTCGGGTAGCGGAAACGGAGCGAAAAGTCTGATCAACGGTTCCTGCACTATTGCTACAATGTCGCGCGCTATGAAAGCCGAAGAGATCGCAGCCGCAAGGCAGAAAGGCGTTAATCCTGTTGCTCATATTGTTGCTCTTGACGGTCTATCCATGATCGTTCATCCCGGAAACCCGATAAACTCACTCTCAAAAGCCCAGATCAGCAGCATCTATCGCGGTGTCATTACCAACTGGAAAGAGGTGGGAGGTCCAAACGCCCGTATTGTCGTTATACAGCGGGAATCCAACAGCGGTACCCAGGACTCTTTCAAGGAGCTCGTTGTGGGCAAAGAGGTGAAAATGACAGGAAATGCTGAAACCCAGTCCAGTAACGGAGCCGTAAAGAGCAGGGTGAGCACAACCTTTTCAGCAATCGGTTTTCTCGGTCTTGGATTTGTGGATCATTCGATTAAAATCATAGCTGTGAACGGCGTTATGCCAAGCGTAAAAACCGTGAAGAACGGCACCTATCAGGTATCCAGACCTCTCTATTTTTATACTAAGGGCCAACCTTCCGGTGCAATCAAACAGTTTATCGATATTCCTCTTACAGCGGATGGGAAAAGGATAATCACTGAACTCGGTTTTATCAACCGCTGAGGGTATTGTTTTAACTGGAAGAGTAACTTTTTTACAAGCTGGTTAATCTGAAGAAACCAGCTTTTTTATTGTATTCAGGAGAAGTTGCGACCTTGTAACAAAACTGACATTGTTTTCTACAGTGAAAGCTTTTAGATTGTGTCAAAAAAACTGGGTAACCGGTACTTGTTAATAAACTATTGGACTGTATGGCTGACGAGAGTGCCGGGGGGAACAATCGCACAACAGCATTTGTCATAAGCGCCCGCAAACGCACGCTGCAGAAGGCATATAAAACAGTAGGGGAGGGCCTGCTTCTTGCGGTTGG
>CAIPYV010000071.1 GCA_903869365.1 uncultured Chlorobiaceae bacterium | reverse complement strand
TGTAGAAATCTTTCCCATCCACTACGTCGATAAACCCCGGGAAATATGGACTCTCGACACCGGCATTTTTCCAGCACCATCATATACTAACACCTTTCAGATTAAAGGTTTTGATAGTTCCGGCTCACCACAGCAGCCATCAGGTAATCAAAACGCTGATAAAAACCAATTGAAATACGAATCTTATAAGGCAATAATAAAGGTTGAGCTTGGCTATATCCGTATGCTTGGCCTGCCAGGTGTTGAGAGTATCAAGGTCAATCTGAATGACGATACTTTTGTACCCTTACGTCTTTCCGACAGGCAGGAGAGCGATAATAAAGAAAAGAATAACCCGCAGGGAAATGAGCACATCCTCTATCCCGACAAGATAATGAAACGGGCATTTCAAGACCGTAGAGGGCGAAGGATGCTGCTTGTTATCGGTGATCCGGGTGCTGGAAAAACAACGCTGCTCAAATATTATGCCTTGTGCGCACTTGAGAATTATAAAAGACTTGGCTTTACCGAACCGGTCAATGTCTTTTATATCCCGCTTCGTGAGCTTGTCCGTGATAAAGAAGGAGACTACATTTCACTGCCGGCAAACCTTGCCAACTGGGCTAAAAAGCACCAGCAAACTATTGCCACTGATGTTTTCACTGACTGGCTTAACAGCGGAACTTCACTCGTCTTGCTCGACGGCCTTGATGAAATCAGCAACACTGCTGACCGCATTGAAGTGTGCAAGTGGATTGATAACGTTTGGGCAGGGTTTAGCAAGGCCTTTTTTGTGGTTACATCGCGGTCGACAGGGTACAATAAAGAGGAAGGTATTGAGCTTGCGTGCGACTACGAACGGGCTGATGTACAGGACTTCACGCCGGATCAGCAAGAGCGGTTTTTAAAGAACTGGTTTACAGCTGCATTTCTGAAAGAGCCCTGTGAAGAGGGATTTGATGAAACCGGATGGCAGGAGAAGCAAACCAAAGAAGCCGATCAGCGTACGCAAACAATTGTCGCACATCTGAAAGCAGAGAAAAACAAGGGGTTGCGTCAATTGGCAGCCATTCCTATGATTCTGCAGATCATGGCAATTCTCTGGAAAGACAGGGAGTACATGCCGGAAAGTCGGGCGGAACTCTATGATGCAGCACTCAATTATCTGCTCGAATTCAGGGATAAGCGAAAGAACATCAAGCCGTTGCTCTCAGCAATAGATGCCCGCCAAGTTCTTGCTCCAGTCTCACTCTGGATGCAGGGTACGCTGAAAAAAGACGAAGCTCCGAGAGCCGACATGCACTCCACCATGAAGGGGTGTCTCGATACCCTCAATACTCCCGAGCCTGCTCCCACTCCTGAAGCATTTTGCTATTATCTGGTCAAGCGTGCTGGCTTGTTGGTTGATAGTGCGGGCAGGGAGTACCTTTTCCGTCACAAATCGTTCCGTGAATATCTTGCCGGTATTCAGCTCAAGGAAGATAGACCTTATGATCAACTTAACAATCTTGTCACCCATTTCGGACAAGACTGGTGGGAAGAACCACTTCGATTTTTTTTCAGCTCAGTTGACGCCAACATCTTTGATTGCTTCATGGAAAAGCTTTTCAATTCTCCTCATGGTGAAGCATTTACTCCAAAGCAGCAGCTTTTATTGCAAACAATCATTGAAGAAGCCAAAGGACTAAAGGTTGACTCCCTTTGTAAAAAACTACTTGACCCTACAACCTCAGCCGGATGTCAGCGGGTGATACTCGACTGTCTGAAAGCCATCAAAAAGCCATTGGCTCTTGAGGCTTTGCTGGATTTCAGGATAAAGAAGCTTGCAAAAAACAAAGATGTTGCCGGTAGAACAGATGAGTTGATTCGTGCCCTTGGCGGCCAGATAGAAGAACTTGGATCTGAAAAGCCAGTATTAGGAACCACCAAATCAATACTTAACAAAAATGAGCAGAATGCAGAGTACATCTTGATTCCAGGTGGAAGCTATATTTATTCGGAGACAGGAAAGGAAGAGCCCGTAGCTGATCTCTATGTCGCCAAATATCCAGTAACCAACAAACTCTACCGCTTATTCATTGCTGCAATTGGGGAATCGCCAGGATTCAAGGAAAAGCTGATAGAGATTGCAGAAAAGAAAACATGGGATGATGGATTTACAAAGTACCTCAAGGAAGGTAAAGACGGTCTTGCCACACTCTTTCGTTCAGAGTATGATGAAGAGAGAAAATTCGACGGTGAGGATCAGCCTGTGGTTGGTGTAACATGGTATGCCGCACGTGCCTATTGCCTGTGGTTGTCTCTGTTGGAGAATAAAGATGAGAAGATCAATAGTTATCGTTTACCAACAGAAATTGAGTGGGAGTGGGCAGCAGGAGGAAGGCAGGGAACAATAGGAAAGAAAGTTCGTCAATATCCATGGGCAGACGAGAAGGGTAAACCAACCTCAAAATTGCTCAACTATGATAATAATGTAGGAGCAACTACACCAGTCGGCAGCTATCCCGACGGAGCCACCCCGGAAGGGCTCTATGATATGGCTGGTAATGTATGGGAGTGGACTGATAGTTGGTGGAATAAAGAAAAACGTTCGTACCGTGTGCTTCGTGGCGGGGGCTGGAGCGGCTACTCCGAGGGCTGTCGGTCGGCTGATCGCGACGACGGCAACCCCGCCTTCCGGAGCTTCAGCATTGGCTTCCGCTTGGTCTTCGTCCCGTAGTCAGTTGGCAGCTCATTCCGGCTTTGCTTTTGAGCGAGAGAGTAGTACCAACATTTTGGTGAGCGGCAGTGAGGGACGAGCGCCGCACGCCAAAATGTTCTGGTAACAAACGACAACAGAAATGACCACCTTGGGTGGGCCAAATTTTTTTTTGAAAATTCCCATTATAAGGTGTTTTTACACTTTTTTTACATCACG
>CAIPYV010000070.1 GCA_903869365.1 uncultured Chlorobiaceae bacterium | reverse complement strand
TTGTTGATCAGCACAGCTACCGGGTTCAGGTCGCTTGCGTAACTCTCCAGCCCAAGCCGCTGCGCTTCCAGCGGCAGTGCTCCGCCTCCGGCAAAGGGGTCGTGAAATGCAGGTAGCTTGAATCGGTCGAAGAGCTCTTTTGCTCGTGGATGGTCAGCATTCTCTGCACAGGTGTAACGCCAGCTCTGCCAGATTTCGTCGCGTGCCTGCTGCAATACTTTCTCATTCGTAGTGTTCTCCCATTTCACTAAATCTTCGATAATGCGAAACAGTCGTTGCCTTTCTTTTTCCTGTTTTTTCTCAGTTGGAAAAATGTCAGGATGAGCCGAGGGGTCATCCACCATCTGTGCAAAAATCACAGCTCGTGCTGCCGCCAGAGGTCGCCGCGCCCACCACAGATGAAGCGTCGAGGGGTGACCGTGGCGGATTGACTTCTCGCGAGCGCTGGCTATGTTGATTGCTTCAAGCGGCAATGCGACTTCTATAAGTTTTTTCTTGCTATGCATTATGGTTCCAATATCGCTTTCGAGAGCGAGTAAAACTGTTGTACACGACCGTTGGTATCGGGTTGAAGATACTTTTTCCGAAGCCAGGTCACAATATCAGGGGCAGGCTCTTCACCAAGTGTATCAATCAGATCTCGTGCATGTTGATGCCGCCGCTCAATCAGACGGGAACAATCAAGGCCAAGATAGCCGATCATATAGGCGAACTTTTCTTTATCGATGGTTGTCAGGAGTGCTGCCCCCTGCATCTTTCGCTGGTTTTTGCCTCCACCACCATTTGCTGCGACAATTTCATAAAGTGCAATGGCCATGGCATCGAGGATGCTGCTTTTTCCCGCGCCATTGGAACCAACGATGACATTGATGTCGGGGTGAAGTCTGACCGCAAGCGATTCGAAGCAGCGGAAGTAGGTGATGTCGATTTTAGCAAGCTTCATTTTCTAACTCGATTCGCCGACCGTGATCGGATTAAGTTTTGCCTCTATGTATCCAACGAACGTTAGAGCACGCAGGTAAAGCTCATAAATTTCATCTGATGTCTTTTCAAGAAGATAAGCCGCAAAATTCTCATGCACCAAGAGGTTTCGCAGATCACCAAGCTCCAGAAAAGCAGCAACAGCTTCGGAAAGATCAACTGCCTTCAGTTCCTTCTTTGCGGAATCTTTGATTGTAGAACCGAACATCGCGAAAAATGGAGTTGCACTCCGTTTTCCTTCACGCCATTCAAAATAGGAGTGATACTGCCGCTCAATTGCTTTTATTCGAACCAATGAGGCCAATGCCTCGTCAGAATTCGATACGCTCTTTGCATAATCGGATATTGAGTCTGTAATGCGACTTTCAAAGTAACTCGCACAAGATAACAACAGTGTCTTGCTCAAAAACGCTTCGACACTTTGTGAATATGATGGTTGACCCTGCTGCTGAAGAAATGCAATAAGTTTTTTTTGTTCTTCATACAACGAATCAATGAAGGTTTCTTCTGTGCTTGGCATTTTTTTATCCATAAAGAATTACATTTGCTCTTCCGAGCCTTTTGGCAACATTTGTCGAACTTGCTGTATCAAACCGTGCTGCACTAACAAATTCGGGATCCATTTTGAGATATTGTAATTTTTCGGGGCTTAAAACCGGCAAATCAAGCATGCTATTGGTAAATGCCTCTGTGCATTGCGCGGCAAATACAGAGTCAATAAAAGAGATATTTACCCTCTCTTCATTAGCCCTGAAGAATGCATCCTCAGGCAAAAAAGAACAGGAAACAAGAAACGCGTTGAAAAGTTTTTCCAGATAATCAACCTTCTCTTTTGAAAGGGATCCTGCACGTTTTGATGTAAGATTCAGAAATCTTGTCATTGATGGCCTGTATTCGGCACCACACATCATCATGGCAAATGCACGCAAGAGAACTTCGATGTCTTTCATGTGCAAATCAGGATCTGACAATCCCAATAGTTTACGCCAACGAGGATCAAGGTTGATGCGGTACAGCATCTCATAGAAATATGAGTGATAAAGGCTTGTCCTGATTTCCTGTGGTTTTAGATTAACCCCGCCGGTATTCAGACGATTAAATATTTCATAGATCGATGACACATCACCCTCTTTAGAGTCAGGCAGATTCTGCTTGATGATGATATTTCGAACAGTGCGAAGATCAAACGTGCTTTTTAATTCCCCAAGTGTTCCATAATTGAGCTTGTTCCGTCGATTTGGCCGATCCGGCAAACGCTC
>CAIPYV010000069.1 GCA_903869365.1 uncultured Chlorobiaceae bacterium | reverse complement strand
GAGAAAAGCATCTTTATTTTAAAAACCCAAACTGGAGAATATCATGGCAGTAGAAAAAACAATCGGATCATCAAGCCTCGTAGAGGTTATCGATCGTATCCTTGATAAGGGTGTAGTTGTAGACGCATGGGTCAGAGTATCGCTTGTAGGTATTGAACTTCTTGCCATCGAAGCAAGGGTAGTCGTAGCCTCTGTTGAGACCTACCTGAAATATGCAGAAGCAATTGGTCTGACCGCAAAAGCAGCATAAGCAGACGAGTAGCTTAATGACTGTTCTTGCTAAAGCATCCTCAGGCAGAAAAAAAGGCCGGCGAGCATGATTTACCAAGAACACATTAATTTATAGGAGAGATAGCGGTAGAGTCTGTAATGAATTGTACTTGGATAATGTTCAACGACAAATATCTATAACAGTAAGTCAAGATGCACAACGAGGAAGAGGTATACAGTAGAGAGGCAGTTTCTGAGAATTATGCAGACTCAGGTGAAGTTCGGATACAGAAAATTCAAAATGCCTTTCAGACTTCAGAGAATATTAAAGAATCATGTCATTTCCTGGTTGATAGCGTTGAGGAATCCCTGGAATATCTTAAAGAGAGACGGATTGATGTAAGTTCAAAGCTTTGTGATGCTCTTGCGAAAAAAGAGTCGCTGAGAAAAAAAGATTACAACAGTATAATGGATGATATTTATCGTATGCTGGATGAAAAAGAAAATAATGCTAAAAGTCAGTTTATAAATTTTATAGAAGATCAGAAAGAGTTTACCCAGTCATTAAAAAATATAATAGTAAATATTACTGATTATAGTACGACAGATTCAACAGATAAAATCACTGTACTGAAAGAAGAGCTGTCACAAATAGCAGAAATACAGGAAAAAAGAAAAGAATCAGTTATAAAGACATTGACAGATTTTCAGGAAATACATAAGAAAGTTATGGAATATCTTGAGTCGTTGCTTGAAAAAGGAGATAACATCAATATAAGGGATATTAAAAAAGCTAAATATATAATAAGCTGAAAACTGATATAACAATATTTAACGAAAAAACGGAGAGAAAAAATGGGACTAGCAGATGAAATGAAAAGCTTGAGTGAGGAAATGCTTTCTTCATTTAAAGACCGTGTTAAGGATAAAGAAGAACTCGTTGCAAATGTTGGAAAGAAGCTTCAGCAGTATCGTAACGAGCAGCAGGATACAGCAAAAACAATCAGTGCTAATGCCGCTGAGTTACAGAACAATCTTGCTCTTGGCGAGAAAGATAGGCAGGAGAAGTATAATCAATTGATCGGATCGATCCAGAAAGATATTAAAAGCATAGAAGAGGATGTCAAGGGCGTCAAAGCATCAAGCAATGCCTTGATAAAAGATTTTTCTGCAGCAAGAAAAATTATGAGTAATGATCTTGATAAATTTTTCTCGGAAGAAAATAAATTACGTGCCGACAATGAACAGTCAAGAATGGCTGATTATGAGCTTTATATTGGAAAAATAAGTGATGAAGTATCAAGTATTTTTAATTATACCAATGAAATACTTGAAAAATTTGGAAGTGAACACAAGGAAATGTCAGCAGATTTAAGAAAAGAGTTGAACGATAACCGGAATGAAAGATTTGAGTATACACATGCCTTACTTAAAAGCATTCAGGGCAGAATAGCTGAGATAAGCAATGAAAATCTCAATGCTGCACGTAAGCTGAAAACAGACATGGACAAGGGTGAAGCTGACAGACTTAAAGAATATAATGCTTTGTTTGACAAAATCAGCCACGAAGTGACTGAACTGAGAAATTCAACATCAAACTTGCTTGATAATTATTCCAAAGACAGGTCGAAGGGAGCTGAGCACTGGAAAGAGATGCAGGAACAGATAGCTGCAATAAGAAGTGGCGAACAGGTGGCTGCTCCGGAGATAGTCGAGAAAAAGGTCGAGAAAGGTGAAATAAAAGCCGAAGTTGCAGTTCCTGTTGCAAAAGAGTTGCCTGTATTTGAAGAAAAAGCAGCACCAGTAATTGTTGAAGCGCCAAAAGTAGTGGAAGAAAGTAATCTGGAAGACAAAATTCTTAATTACATCAATAATCACTCTCAAGGTGTAAAAGTTTCGGATATGGAAGAACCACTTCATGAAACAAGAATGAAGATTGGTTTTGCAGCAAAATGTCTGTTAGATGCAGGTAAAGTATCAAAGGTCGATAATCTTTATTACCCTATAAAGAAAACCTTTCATTAAAATAGAGACATAAAGCAGAATGGAGTATTCTTTCACGAAGAATTCTCCGTTCTGCTTTATGTGTTTTTTTTTAAGCAGGAATACGTTTTATAAAATTTCAAAAGCTTGTAACTATGTGTGCTCGGGGATATGAAAATGAGAATAATACTGTGCTTGAGCCAAAGCCCATGCCGAACTTCGTCGAAACAGACTACATCAGAGATATAACCAACCGCGGACTGACCTACATCAAGGCAGGATTCCCAGTACATTTCAGAGGCCCATCCGGAACGGGAAAAACAACCGTTGCCTTGCATCTTGCAAGCAAGATCGGACGTCCGGTGGTAATCATTCATGGTGATTCTGAATATAAAACATCAGATCTTATAGGGAGCGAGCAGGGGTACAAGTACCGGCGGCTTGATGATAAATTTATTCACTCGGTACACAAATACGAGGAGGATATGACAAAACAATGGGTGAACAATCGTTTAACCATTGCTATCAAAAAAGGTTATACTTTAGTATATGATGAGTTTACACGTTCACGTCCTGAAGCCAATAATATACTTCTTCCTATCCTTCAGGAAAAAATGTTAAGTACCTCTTCATCAAATGAAGAAGAGTATTATATGAAAGTTCATCCTGAATTCAGAGCGATCTTTACCTCAAATCCTGAAGAATATGCCGGCGTCAACCGAACACAGGATGCTTTGCGTGATCGAATGGTAACGATGGATCTTGATTATTTTGATTATGAAACTGAACTGATGATCACGCATGCCAAATCCGGAATGTCACTGGAAGATGCTGAAAAGATTGTTAAAATAGTCAGAGGGTTGCGTGAATCCGGTAAGACTGAGTTTGACCCTACCATTCGCGGTTCGATTATGATTGCCAAGACGTTAAATGTTCTTCAGGCAAGTCCTGACAAGAATAACGAGATGTTTAACAAAGTCTGTCAGGATATTTTGACTTCAGAGACAAGCAGGGTGGGATCCAAGACAAATCAGGAGAGAGTTCGTGGCATTGTTCGCGAGCTTATTGACCTTTACTCATAGTAATTTAAAACGTAATCACTGAATATTATGCCTGTCATTAACCCAAAAAAGGGTGTTAATCATATCAAAACCCTGCATACGGTTACGAAATCAGCGGGTAAAAAAAACGATACTGCCGATTTTCTTGAGTTGTATATGCTTGAAAAAGAAAAACAACGACTGATGATTGAGGAAGTTAAAATATTGCACAGACTTGATTATGTTCAACATAGACTGAGAGTTATAGAGAACGTTTACGAACACAGTTCGCACCTGCTTCGTAGTAAAAGTAGCAGTCACCATAACCAATATGGTGATGATGATGCAACACCTGGATTTACTACTATACAAATAGAGTACTAAAACAATAGCACTATGCCTGAATTAAAACACGCTGTTAATGCGACTGGTCTCGCTGATATACTTGAAAGAGTCCTCGATAAAGGCATTGTAATAGCTGGAGATATCAAAATACAGATTGCTGATATTGATTTATTGACAATAAAAATCAGGCTTTTGGTCGCATCCGTAGACAAGGCTATGGAGATGGGTATAAACTGGTGGCAGGAAGACCCTTATCTTTCTACTAAAGCTAACGACAAAGAACAGAAACTTTTACAGGAAGAGTTGCAGCAGCGTATAGAAAAACTCGAAGCTATGAACAAGGCAACATAATATATTTACAATGAAAAACGAAAAAGAAAGTCAAGGTGAATTTGAATTTTTAGGGTTGGGCGGCCTTTTTAAGGGTATCGAAAAATTAGTTGATCTTGCGAGTAAACTTGAGCAGACAGGTGCCGTGAATCGCACAGGTGAACTTAATCTTGATCAAGTGAAAGAGGGTATGAAAGGCGTCTATGGATTTACCATTAAATCAGCTCTTGGCGGTACTCCAAAAGTGGAAACATTTGGTAATATCAAAAAAACACCTCAAGGCCCAAAAGTTGATGAAGAACGAGAACCGATAACTGATGTGTTTGACGAACAGGATGAAGTTGTAGTTATTGCCGAAATGCCTGGTATTGAGGAAGTCAATATTGTCATTGATATCCAGGATGATATGCTTGAAATATCTACAAAAAATGCTAAAAAAAGTTATAGAAAGGAATTACTCCTGCCCTTCAAATCACAGAATAATGCAATTCAGCAAAAATACACCAACGGCATCCTTGAAATAAGAATTAAAAAATAATACCATGCCGCTGACCGGTTTAGAGAGCCAAAAGCTGAAAATGATTATATTCGGCGGCAAAGGTGGTGTAGGAAAAACGAGTTGTTCTCTTGCCTGTTCTGTCGGATTGGCTGAAAAATTTAAAACATTGGTCATATCAACCGACCCGGCACACTCCATTTCTGATAGTCTTTGTCAGGAGATAGGGTTCAGGCTCCAGCCAGTTCATAAGGTTCCGAACCTTACCGCTATTGAGATATCCGCAGATAAGGCATTTAAGCAGTTTAAACAAGAGCACGAAAGAGAGCTTATTAAACTTTTTGATACATCCACAACTTTTGATGCAGAAGATATTCAGCAAATGATGAGTCTTTCAATACCAGGTATTGATGAAGTCATGAGTTTTAAGACCATTATTGATCTTGTCGAAGAAAATAATTACGAAAAATACGTTGTAGATACCGCACCTACCGGTCATGCCTTGCGTCTTTTATCATCTCCGGTGCTCTTAGATGAATGGATCAAGATGGCAGCTAAAATGAGATGGAAGTATCGGTATATGATTGAATCATTTTCCGGTGATTATAATGATGATGAGGCCGATGTTATGCTGCTGAATCTTAAAAAAACTGTTAAACGCATTGCTGCGCTCTTGAGTAATAGTGAGCAATGTGAGTTTATACCTGTCTGTATTCCAGAAGATATGGCAATTATGGAGACAGACCGATTACTCAAGGAACTTCAGCATTTTCAGATTACTACACGTCAAATAATTCTGAATAACGTTATGGAGTCAGATGAGTCAGGATTTTGCAGGCAAAGAAAGGCTGCACAATCAAAATATATAGAGAAGGCAGCAGTTCTGTTTAAAAAAATGCAGGTTGTGATTGTCCCTGTCTTTCCTGAAGAGATTAAGGATATACCCGCATTGGTGAAATTAAAAGAGGTCCTTTTTGGAAGATAGAATAATAAGGGATAGAACATGAGTAATGATGAGTTGGTCTTAAAGGTTAAGGAAGCGATTGTTAAGGATGTAGGTCGTGCAATTGCCAGAATAGATCCCAATGATATGTCTCGGTGGGGCTTGGAGTCTGGGGATATTGCCATGATAGAAGGAAAGCGTTCCACGCCGGTTAAAATACTTCCTTCTTACCCTGATGATCGAAACAAAGGTATTGTACAGATCGATGGTATAACCAGAGAAAATGCAAATGTAGGCATTGATGAAAAAGTAACAATCAAAAAATCAACCGTCCGAAAAGCTTCAAAAATAAAGCTTAAAACATCAACAAAATCAAGTTCACTGTTTAAGGCGGACGATGCCAGATATATAGGCTCGCTTATCAATGGTTTGCCAGTATCAAAAGGCGATAAAATCAAAGCCACTCTTTTTGGATCCGGATCGATTTACTATACGATTACATCGACAACGCCAGAGGGAGTTGTATTGATACATCCGGATACCACTATTCAGCTTGAGGTATCAAAACAAAACGATGTCAAATCCAATAAGGTAACCTACGAAGATATAGGGGGGCTTGGTAATCAGGTTCAACGCATACGCGAAATGATCGAATTGCCCTTGAAGTACCCCGAAATTTTTGAAAGACTTGGAGTCCAACCCCCGAAAGGCGTATTTCTTTACGGCCCACCCGGTACAGGTAAAACCTTGATCGTCAGAGCGGTTGCTCAAGAAACCGATGCTTACTTTATAAATATTTCCGGGCCGGAGATAATGGGGAAATATTACGGAGAAAGTGAGGCTCGGGTACGCAATATCTTTGCCGAGGCGCAGGCGCATGCACCGGCAATTATTTTTATTGATGAAATAGATGCTATCGCACCCAAAAGAGAAGATATGGGAGGTGAAAAGCAGGTAGAAAAAAGGGTCGTTGCTCAATTGTTGTCATTGATGGACGGATTGGAGTCAAGAGGTAAAGTCATTGTTATCGGTGCAACCAATATACCAAATGCAATTGACCCTGCACTGAGACGCCCTGGTCGTTTTGATCGCGAAATATCAATCTCAATACCAGACAAAAAAGGCCGGCTTGAAATTCTTCATATACACACAAGGGGCATTCCAATGTCAGACGATGTGGATATGTCAAAAATTGCTGATATCACCCACGGTTTTGTCGGAGCTGATCTTGAAGCCCTTGGTCGGGAAGCAGCAATGACAGCATTACGGAAAATCCTGCCCCAGATAAATTTTGAACTCTCAGAGATACCTTATGAACTTCTGATGCAACTGGAAGTCACCATGGATAACTTTCTTGATGCAATGAAGGAAGTCGAACCCTCTGCTATAAGAGAAGTCTTTGTGGAAGTTCCTGATGTGAAGTGGGAAGATGTCGGTGGTCTTGAGGAGATCAAGCAGGCCTTGAAGGAAACCGTCGAATGGCCTTTGAAATATGCCGAGCTCTTTAAAAAAACCGATGCAAAGCCACCGAAAGGAATCATTCTTTATGGTAAACCTGGAACTGGTAAAACATATCTTGCAAAAGCCCTTGCAAGTGAAAGCGGAGTAAACTTTATTTCAGTTAAAGGCCCGCAGATACTGAGTCGTTTCATAGGTGAATCAGAGAAAGGAGTCCGTGAGCTTTTCAGGCTTGCAAAACAATCGGCACCCACCATTCTTTTTCTCGATGAAATCGACAGTCTTGCTCCGCGACGAAGAAATGATGGAACAGAATCAGGGGTGATAGAACGGGTTATCAGTCAGTTTCTGACCGAGATGGATGGCATTGAGGAGCTGAAAGGAGTAACCGTGCTTGCCGCCACCAACAGGATTGATATCATTGATCCGGCACTGTTACGTTCAGGGAGATTCGATCTCATGTTTGAGGTACCTTTACCTGATGTCGAAACCCGGGAAAAAATATTTAAAATACACACCAAAAATATGCCGCTTGGGGATGACGTCAATTTGAAAGCATTGGCTGGAAAAATCGACAATATGACTGGTGCCGACATACAGTTTATTTGTCAGAAGGCTAAAATGTGCGCTATTCGCGAAGTGATAGATCAAAAAATTTCAACTGAAAATACAGATATATTTATCATGAAAAAACACTTTGAAAAGGCAATAGCAGTGGTGCTCCTTCAAAACAGTGAAATACTAAATTAGTTAACAATGAATAAGCAAGGTATTTATATCTATGGATTTGTACCGAATAATTGTATAGAGACAATAAAAAAGGTATTGCTTGAATCAGGTATATACTCATTCGAATATAACGACATTACTGCACTGGTGTCCGATACTGAAAATGAAAAAATTGAGTATATGAACAGGGAGGAACTTGCGCACCTCCTGGTTGACCATCAGCAAAAAATAGAGAAAATAATGAGTATTGGATGCTCTAAGATTATTCCAATGCAACTCGGTACCATAGTGAGTTCAGGGAATGATGTTATTAAGATCATAAAAAATGGAAAAAATATTCTCAATGAAACATTTGAGATTATAGATGGTGTTGAGGAAATCGATCTGGTTGCCGTATGGAGTGATTTTACTCAGCTTATTCAGCAGATATCTGATACTCCACAAATCAGAACTCTCAGGGAAACTATAGCAAGAAAAGAAACTGTTGATCAGTCAGACAGTATCAGTATCGGGAAAATGATTAAAGAAAAAATTGACAATAAGAATAATAAGGTGAATCTTGATGTTGTCAACTCCTTGATGCCATTTTGTCTTAATGCAAAAAAACACGATACAATGAACGATGAAATGCCAGTAAATTATGCGTTTCTGGTAAAAAAAGAAAATCGTGATTTATTTATGCAGAAGGTTGATGACCTTGACAGTAAATATGCTGATAAACTTAATTTCAAGATAGTAGGTCCGCTGCCATGCTACAGTTTTTATACAATTGAGAGCAAGATGATAAAAAAGTCGGATATAGAAAATGCCAAAAAAATTCTTGGTATTGATATATTAAATCCAGACTATGACCTGAAAAAGGCATATCGTATAAAAGCATCCCTGACTCATCCCGATAAAAAAAGTGCAGATAGTGATAATGATACGGACAGTTTTATAGAAACAAATAATGCCTATAAGCTCCTACTTGATTATTCAAGCATTATAAAACAGTCACCAGAAAATATTTCGAAAGAACCTTTATATCTTGTTAAAATAAAAAATTGATATGCAAAAGGACGGAAAATATGTTTATTGTATAATTGCAACAAGTTATGAATGCAATTTTGGACCTATAGGGATAGGTGGCAGGGGAGATTTGGTCAATTCTGTTGGATTTGAAGGGTTGAGTATGGTTGTGAGTGACCATCCGTTAAATCATTTTGTTTTGAATCCAGAAAATATTCTCGCTCATCAAAAGGTCATCGAGGCCGTTATGAATCAATTTAACAGTGTTATTCCTGTTAGATTCGGTACTGTTGCTGCGACACCAGACGAAATCCGCAATCTGCTTGACCGTAGATACAGTGAACTTTCAGAACTCCTTCTCCGTTTTGAAAACAAGGTTGAATATAATCTTAAAGGGACCTGGCGGAACATGAGTGTAATATATAAAGAGATCGATAATGAAAATAAAGCACTCAAAGAGCTTCGGGGTAAAATTGATACCATGTCTGATAAAGAACAAAAAGATCTCCTCATTCTGGAGGCAGGACATCTTATAGAAAATGCATTACAGAAAAAGAAAGAATTTGAAGTTGAGGAAATCGATACAGCTTTTCGAAAAACAGTTGTCGCTTTTAAACATAATAAGACTTCAGGGGAATCGATGTTTATGAATACTGCTTTTTTGATCAATAAAGGCAGAGAAGTTGAATTTGACAATATTTTGACAACAATCGGAGAAAAATCAAAAGATAGAAGTGATTATTTCTGTACTGGACCGTTACCGATATTTAATTTTATTGATTTACGAATTTTGCCTGAAAAATGGGAACTATAAATCCACTCTATAGTAATAACACAATGGACAATGATACGCCAAAAGAAGGAAAATACATTTATGGTATTATTCGCAACTCAAATAACATTGATTTTGGACCTATTGGTATAGGAAAGCGCAATGATAGTGTTTATGGTGTTGTTTACAAAGATATATGTGCAGTCGTAAGCTCCTCGCCAATTATTCAGTATGAGGTAAGACGTGCAAATATGATTGCTCATCAGAAAGTTCTTGAAGAGGTGATGAAGCAGTTTAATGTGCTGCCGGTCAGATTTTCAACAATATCACCACATGATAACGATGATGCCATCATTCGCATACTATCCGAAGATTATGTCAGACTTGATGATCTGCTCACTAAAATGAAAGGCAAGAAAGAGCTTGGACTGAAAGTCATGGCCGAAGAAAAAAAGATTTATGAAAATATCATCCAGAAATATGACAACATAAGATCTCTCAGAGACAAACTTATCAACCAGCCCTCTGATAAAATACATTATCAGCGTGTGAAGATTGGCGAAATGGTTGCTGAGGCTCTTAAAAAAGAAATAGAAAGTTACAAAAAACAGATACTGGATATATTGAGTCCCGTTGCGGATGATGTAAAGATTACTGATAATTATGGAAATCTGATGATTCTTAATGCTGCATTTCTGATTAAAGAGGTAAACGAACCCGTTTTTGATGCCGCGGTTAATGATCTTGATCAAAAGTATGGTGATATGATGACTTTTAAATATGTAGGCACCTTGCCGCCATATAATTTTGTTAATCTTTCGATTAATACCAAAGGAGTCTGATATTTTTATTTTAGATGACATTTTGTTTGCTCCTATCAACGGCCTTATATTTGTAGCAAAAAAGATAAACGATGTTGTTGAAAAAGAGACATCTGATGAAGGCACAGTTAAAGAACGTCTTATGGCTCTTCAGCTTAGATTTGAACTTGATGAAATCGATGAAGAAGAGTATGACAGGCAGGAGGACGAACTTCTGAAAAAACTTGGGCAGATAAGATCAGATAAAGAAGGTCGTTGAAGATCAATACGACCGATATGCTGTAAATTATATGAATAATGCCAATCTAACATATAGGAGTATTTGATGAGTAAAATAATTGATGTCCGAAATGCTGTAATCAGTTTTCTTAAGGAAAATATCCACACAACTGAAGTAACAGTCATACGGGTAGAAAAGGCAGGGGATACATGGAAAGCCGTCGCAGAAGTTTATGAAGATGATTCATTTTTAAAATCAATGAACCTCCCGCCAAAAAAGGTCAGGTTGTTTTATTCGGTTGTTGTAGATGCTGATTTGGAAATAATAGCCTTTACCAGGCTTGCCACTTATGACGATTCACAAGCTGATAATAATTAATTATTGATATTGCTGTGAATAGTGATGACCAAAAACTGATATATGTCTATTGTTTGACCTCTTTCCAACCCTCACAAATAGAAACTTATGAGAATGGAAAATTATACCTTATTGAAAATAATGGACTATATCTGACCGTTAAAAATGTTTCAGAAGATGAATATTCAGAAGTTGCTCTTAAAAAGAATATTTCAAATGAGAGCTGGCTTGATACTCATGTAAGGACTCATATCTCCATCATCAGCAAAATAATGGAGACACAAACAGTTATACCTTTTAATTTCGGTACTATCTATACATCTGCAGAAACACTCAATCTTTTTATCGATAAATATTATTCACAGTTAACACATGCGTTGCATTACCTTGAAAACAAAGAAGAGTGGTCAGTTAAGATATATTGCGACAAAAACACGGTAATTAACAATATAAGCATATTAAGCAGCACGGTTTCGGATATTGAGTTGCAGATAAAAAACAGTTCACCCGGTAAAGCTTATATATTAGGAAAGAAAAAAATTGAACTTATAGGTAAAGAAATAGCCGGTATATATAATTCTTATTCGAAGTTATTTTTCACACAATTGAACTCATGCTCTGAAGAATACAGATTAAATACCATTCTCTCTAATGATTTATCAGGAAGAGATGATGACATGATTCTGAATGTAACTTTTTTAATAGAAAAAGAGCGTTTGAACAATTTTATTGAACTGACTGATCAAATGATCAGTCAGTACGAAAATATAGGACTTGCTCTTGACCTTACAGGACCTTGGCCACCCTATACATTTTTAAATTTATCCCATTGATATGCAAGATGGTCTCTATGACATAAAAAAAGAAATAACAATTCTTGACATTCTTGACCGTGTATTGACAAAAGGCGTTGTCATTACTGGAGATATTGTTATCTCAGTGGCTGATATCGATTTAATCTATGTTGGTCTCAGAGTATTGCTCAGCTCTGTAGAGAGTATGGAAAAAATGAGAACTATTGACTGATCGATACAACAATATATTTCCATTCTATGCCTTTTATTCTTTACGCCATAATTGATAACGATCAGATTAAGGGCACTCCAGCAAATCTAATTCATCTGATTTCTGAAAAATACAAGGTAACCCTTGAAATCATTTCCGGTAATACAATATCCGCTTTTGTTTCAAAGACCTCATCATCGAAAGTCGATACCTCTCAAGACAATGTCTTGAAACATGCCGCTCTTGTTGAAGTAATTTCCAGAAGTTATTCAATACTTCCCATGAGATATGGGTCTGTATTGACTTCTCAAGAAGAGGTACTCTTTTTGCTTGATAAAAATGCAGCAGCCTTCCAACATGTGTTAGGCCAGATATACCATAAGGAAGAGTATTCAGTAAGAGTGTTATTTTCCTCCAGTCACAATCATGAAGATAAAAGAGAAAATTCCGATACTCCGGAAGAATCTATTCCTCTTGTCTTACAGGGTAATACGGCAAATAAAAATTATTTGTTAAAGAAATATCAAAATCATACCATCGAAGAGAGACGCAAAAAATATAGTGATGACGTAAAAAATGTGTTTACCGATGATATTCAGAAATTGACATCCTGTTATGAAGTTAAAAAACCTCATACTGCAGCTTTTCTTCTTGATGCCGTAGTTCTGATTGATAGTCACAAAAAAAATGAACTTATTGATATTGTTGTAAAAATGCAGGCCATGTATCCTCAGCATAATGTCATATTGACTGGGCCCTGGCCGCCATACAGCTTTACAAACATAAAGACACAGTAGCAATGGATGATGATAAGATTATTTTTTATGCTGGTTCTGCAAATGAAATTATTGAAGAACTCGAAAAAATACATCCTGACAACAAAAGCAGAATAAATGCTACACCCGACAATGTGGACTCAGGACTTGCCAAGCTTGTTTTGACTCTTATTGAATTGATTCGAAAGTTGATGGAAAAGCAGGCCATGCGTCGTATCGAAGGAAACTCATTGACTGACGATCAAATTGAAAACTTGGGAGAAACACTCATGAAACTTGAAAATAAAATGGAAGAACTGAAAAAAATTTTCAATCTCAAGGATAAAGATTTAACCCTTAATCTCGGACCATTGGGTGATTTGCTCTGAAGCATCCTGTAGAAATATAGGTTTATAAAAGACCGGTTCAATGAGGCTGGAACTCAGGATGACCGGTCTGCCAGAGTCCGAAGCTCAACACATCGGCGAGGGTTTCGAACTCTTTTGTTTTGCTGTTTCCCATTCCATGACCGGCTTTATCGTCGGCAAAAAAGAGTATTGGTTTGTTGGAAGTGTTAGCCTGCTGAAGTCTGGCGGCAAACTTTGCCGGTTGCCAGGCAATCACTCTCGGGTCATTGAGTCCTGTCGTCACAAGCGCAGCAGGATAGGCTACATGATCCCTGATGTTGAGGTAGGGATCCATGGCAATCAACGCGTTACACTCGTCCCTCTTTTTAACACTTCCGAATTCAGGAACGTTCACCGGCCCATTTGGACTCTCTTCACCACGCAGCGGATTTAATGCGCCAACCTGGGCTATGACGGCTGAAAAGAGCTCTGGCCTTTCAGTCAACGCCATGCCGACCAGAATTCCACCCGCGCTTGCACCATTGATGGCGATTTTTCCCGGACCCGTATAGCCCTGTAATGTTAGATATTCGGCACAGCTGATAAGATCCTTCCAGGTATTGGGTTTGGTGGTTTTCATCCCTTCAGTGTGCCAGGTCTCGCCGCACTCTCCTCCTCCTCGTACATGAGCAACAGCCAGAACACCGCCCCTCTCTGTCCAAAGCAGCATACCCGGACTGAAAAAAGGAGTGATCGACTTACCGTATGCTCCGTAACCGTAAATCAACGTATTGTTTTTACCGTTTTTTTCAACCCCTTTCTTATAGACGATAGAGAGTGGCACCAATGCACCGTCGTATGAGGGAATCATCAGCTCTTCAACAACAAGATCACGGTACTCCGGGTATTCGGCAGGGGAGGAGAGTGTCTCCAGACGAAATGCGTAGTTCGACGAATCGAAGCGATATCGGCGGTAATCGTTGCTCCATCCGGCCATAATGATCCAGAGATCAGAAAAGAGAAATCCTTTCGACGAGAGGGCTATCGTGCCGGCCTTGAACGGCAGTTTGAGTTCTCGTTCTTTAACGTCGTCATTAGTTTTTCGGAACAGCTTTGCTTCAACGCCATTCACTGATTGGGTGTAATAGAGAGCATCCTTAGTAACTGCGAATGAGGTCAGCATTGCTTTAGGGTCCTCGGCAACAACGGTTTCAGCATTGCTAATGTCAGGGTTCCGTAACAAGGTTTTTACCACCTTGAAGCGCGGGGCATGTTGAGGTGTATAAAGGTAGATCTCATCTCTGGTAGCTGCAAAATCGTGAATCTCATCTTCAGGAGTGCAGAGCTTTTTCCAGCTAATTTTTTTTGCAGAAAGCATTGCTGCCGGAGCATAATAGATGGTCAGCCGCGGGTCTACATTTGAGACTGCAGCAAACAGATATCCGCTATGTCTGTCGTAATCAACCGAAGGGATATCAGCGCTTCGGATATGCAGTTCCGGATTTGTGGCATTGGAAAAGATTTCTCGGTCGGAAGCGGGATCACTGCCGATCCGGTGCAGAAAGGTTTTACTGTCGTACTGCGGATTCTGTCCAGCGTGAGTAAGAGACTGCATGCGGTTGTAGAGAAATGAACCTCCCCCCTTGACCCATGAGGGGTTGGCAAATCTGCAGCGGTCAATTCTTTCAGGATAGAGTTTTTTCGATACAACATCCATGATAAGGATGATACTCTCTTCAGAGCCGTTAGCCGATACAGAAATGGCGACATTCGATCCGTTTTCAGATGCCGAAACTCCACTGATCACATACTCTTTTCCACTGCCTGCAAAAAAAGCACGGGCATCGAACAGAAGACTCTCTTTTCCCTTGAACGTATCGCGGAAAAAGAGCTTGCCTGTTTCATCAGTCGGCGTCTGTTTCAGGTAGAAGTAGCGGTTGTTATCGGTGATGGAGAGGTTATACACTTTCGAGACTTTACGACTGTCGAAATCACGCATTTTTTCAATGAGCGCACTCCGGCCAGGGATGCTCTGCAGTGTTGATTTTGCATAATCCGATTGCTCTTTTATCCACTTCTGCACTTCGGGATTTTCAAGATTTTCCAGTGAACGGAAGTTGTCTGTCACTTTGGTTCCGAAATATTCATCCACAACAGGCGATGCAGGCGCTGCTGAAAGTTTTGGAGCACTTGCCTGTATGATTGGAGAAAAGAGAAAAAGGGAGATTATCGCAAAGAGCGAGTAGCGTAACGTCATAATGTCGCGAAACGAAAATGAATAAAAGAAGCCAAGGATAAGGATACTCTTATCGATTCAAAAAAGCAAACCGAGAGAAGGAAGGAGAGCATGGCAGGATGTCAGAGAGAGGCCTGATTGACAGCAGAACGGATTTTCAGAAGAGCACTCTGCATATCCTCCGGCATCGGAGCGGTGAATGAAAGCGGTTCATGACTGACTGGCTGATGAAATGAGAGGGTTTCTGCATGCAGGGCCTGACGCGGCAGCAGTTCAAGGAGGTTTTTAACAAAGCTTTCGCTCTTGCTGAAGGGAAGGGTACGTACAGCAGCACCTCCATACGTTTCGTCACCAAGGATCTGGTGGCCGAGGTGCTGCATGTGCGCTCTGATCTGATGCGTCCGCCCGGTATGCAATGTCAGCGAAAGAACCGAAAACCAGTGAAGATTTTCAGTCACTCTAAAGTCTGTAATCGCAGTTTTCCCATCCTTTCCTTCAAAAGGGAAGTTCGCCATCACCTTCCGGTCTTTTTTCGATCGTCCAATATTGGTGGTTATGGTGCCTGACGAAGGAACGGGCACTCCCCAGACAATGGCTTTGTAGATTTTGATCACCTTGCGTTCTGCGAACTGGCGGGCAAGACGGTGGAGCGCAACAGAATTTTTTGCAATAATGATAAGCCCTGAGGTGTTCTTGTCAAGCCGATGTACAATTCCCGGACGGAGTTCAGATTTGTCGAGCTCTTCAGCATCTTTGCCGATATGGTGCAGAATGGCGTTTGCCAGTGTTCCTGTCCAGTTGCCGAATGCCGGATGAACCACCATACCCGGTTTCTTGTTGATAACCATCAGATCCTCGTCCTCATACATAATAGCAATCGGGATATCCTCAGCAGCGAGTTCTGGTGCTGGCGGTCGCAGAAGAGTGATCTGTATGAGATCACACGATTTGATGCGGTAATTGGATTTGACGGTTTTTGCATTGACCAGCACACGACCATCCTCGATCGCTTCCTGAACCTTGTTACGCGTAGCATTTTCCACCTGCTGGGTCAGATACTGGTCGATACGCATCGAGGTCTGCACCCGGCTTACCTGCAGGATGATTTTTTTCGGCTCAGCAGCAACTCCATCCTGTTGCTCCGATTCGGTTTTCAGTGGCTGATTTTGCATTTTATGAAACTTACATGCTGCCGACGAGATATATTTCCGGCATAAGTATAACAAAACCATACCATATCTATGCATGCATTGCAAGAGTTGTCTGAAGCGCCCGATCTCGCCTTTGATCTAATCGTCATCGGTTCCGGTCCTGGAGGCTATGAGGCTGCGCTTCGGGCGGCCAAGGCGGGGATGAAGGTTTGTCTTATCGAACAAGGCGCATTGGGCGGAATATGCGTTAACTGGGGCTGTATACCAACAAAAGCCCTTCTGAGGAGTGCCGAAGTCTTCGAGTTGTGTAACAAAGCGGCTTCACTCGGTATCAACAATGTTCAGCCAGGCACTTTCGATCTTGCAGCAGTTGTTAAACGCAGTCGCAACGTTGCCATGAAAATGTCCAAAGGGGTCGCTTTCATGCTTCGTCGGGCAGGAGTTGAAGTCAGGCAGGGTGAGGCGCTCTTCACCACTCCGCACCATCTGGATATTGTTCGTGACGGGGTTCGTCTTGAAAGTGTACGAGCCCGGCATATCATTATAGCATCTGGAGCCCACGCCAGAACCCTGCCGGGTCTTGAACCCGACGGAAATCGAATAATAACCAGCAGGGAAGCGCTTGCTCTGAAGTCAGTACCGACGTCGATGATTGTGGTCGGCGGCGGCGCAATCGGCGTAGAAATGGCCTGGTTTTATGCTATGGCCGGGACATCGGTGACGCTGGTGGAAATGATGCCCCGGCTGCTGCCGCTTGAAGATGATGAGATTGCAGAAGTTCTTAAACGCTCGCTTCAGAAAGCAGGCATCATCGTTGCAACTGGTGCAAAACTGCAAAGTGTTGCCCCCGATGGGGACAAGGTGAAGGCACTTCTTGTTGCAGAAGGAACTGACCCTCAACCACTCAGAGCGGACTACCTTCTTGTTGCTGTCGGGGTGCGCGGCAACTGCAGTGGACTTGGTCTTGAACATGCCGGTGTTGCGAGTGCTCGGGGTTTTATTGTGACTGATAGCCTATGCAGAACCTCAGCCGGTCATATTTTTGCCATTGGTGATGTTCGTGGAGGTATGCTGCTTGCCCACAAAGCTTCGGCCGAAGCTCTTATTGCAGTACAGACCATTGCAGGTATTCCTTCTCATCCGCTTGATGATTCCATGATTCCCCGATGTGTCTACGCCGAACCCTCGGTTGCAAGTATCGGTCTGAGCGAAAAGCAGGCAGAGGAGCTTGGGTTTACGGTTCATGTTGGCCGTTCAATGTTTGCGTCATCAGGCAAGGCGAATTCCTATGGTAATCTTGAGGGTCTGGTCAAGCTGGTTTTCAATGCGGCAGATGGCCGGTTGCTTGGAGCGCACGTTGTGGGATACGGAGCAGTTGAGCTGATCGGTGAGCTGACGCTCGCACGACGCCTTGCCGTGACAGCCGACATACTTGCCGATACTGTTCATGCGCACCCAACCCTTTCAGAAGCCATAAAAGAGGCAGCTGAAAATGCTCTTCATGACAAGGCTTCTTCCCTGGAAAAAAAACCTTTCTAACTTCTTGGTCAGTTTTGGAAAACCATTTTCTATTGTCTTTCTAAAAGCATAAATTCAATGTTTATTATTTAAACTCTTAAACAGTAAGCCTTTTTCGGTGAATGATTTCAAGGTTCACGGGGTGAAGGTATCAACTAAACGATCAATTATGACTCAGACTGAAACAGCTGCAAAAAAGGGTGCTGGGAAAAAACCTGTTGCGGTAAAGGAAAAGGCGGATGCAACGGTTACGACAACTCCGGAACCAAAAAAAGCAGTAAAGCCTGCTGCAAAAAAGAAATCAGGCCAGGCTTTTCCGTTCACCGCAATTGTCGGTCAGGAAGAAATGAAGCTCAGTCTGATCCTCAATATCATCGACCCGAGGATTGGAGGAGTGCTAGTCATGGGACACAGAGGTACAGGAAAAAGTACCACGGTCAGGGCGCTTGCTGAAGTGCTTCCTTTGATTGAAAGAGTTGAGGGTGATACTTATAACCGTACTCTTGAACAGTATCTCGAAGGTGAAGATGCCAAAAAAGGCGCCAAGACTGTTGACCCCAAATCGATCAGGATCGAACAGATTCCAGTGCCGGTTGTTGACCTTCCGCTTGGTGCTACCGAAGACCGTGTTTGCGGTACTATCGATATCGAACAGGCGCTCACCAGCGGTGTCAAAGCATTCGAACCAGGCCTTCTTGCCCAGGCCAACCGCGGATTCCTCTATATTGACGAGGTCAACCTGCTCGACGACCATCTTGTAGACGTCCTGCTCGACGTTGCCGCAAGCGGTAAAAACGTTGTTGAACGCGAAGGTATCAGCATCCGCCACCCAGCCCGTTTCGTCCTTGTCGGTTCCGGCAACCCCGAGGAAGGTGAACTGCGTCCCCAGCTTCTCGACCGTTTCGGTCTGCATGCGCGCATCATCACCATTCTCGATATCGCAAAAAGAGTTGATATTGTCAAACGCCGCCGTGAATTCGATGAAGATCCGGATGCGTTCATGAAAAAGTATAATCGCGATCAGTTGAAGCTTCAGAAAAAGATCCAGCAGGCAAAAGATCTGCTTCCGGAAGTTACCATGACTGATGCCGTTCTTACTGATATAGCAAGGCTCTGTATGAATCTTGGTATTGATGGTCACCGCGGTGAACTCACGATCACCCGTACCGCTTATGCACACGCAGCTTTCCTTGGAGAGAAAGTTGTTACCATGAAGCACGTCAAAGAGATAGCAGGTCTCTGTCTGCGTCACCGTCTGCGCAAGGATCCCCTTGAAACACTTGATGCCGGGGAGAAAATTGATCGTGAACTCGCTAAAGTCCTCGGAGAAGCAGAAGCAGTATAATGATAGCCTTTACCGATATTGTTGGAATGGATCTGGCCAAGCAGGCGCTCATGCTGCTGGCCGTTGATTCTGAACTTGGCGGAGTGGTTATTCCATCGGCCG
>CAIPYV010000068.1 GCA_903869365.1 uncultured Chlorobiaceae bacterium | reverse complement strand
ATCCAGGCAATGCTGGCGGTAAATGATCTTTTTTACTTGGCATCACCTTTTGTTGCAAGCTTATTTTTTGAAGATGTAACAAATTGGCTTGATCTTTCAGATATTCGTTATACACCAAAAGTTAAGTTTACGGGTAAAAGTGGTTATGATCATATGTTTGATTTTGTGATACCGAAATCAAGAAAACAGCCTGAGCGGATTGTTCAGGCTATTTCTAACCCCAGGAAAGAAACGGCAGAAGCGCTGGTGTTTAAATGGTTAGATACAAAAAATACAAGGGGAGGGTCCGATTCTCGACTTTTTGTTTTTCTCAACGATAAAACATCGATCGTATCGCCATCAGTAGTTGACGCATTAAGAAATTACGATCTTGAACCGGTTCTTTGGTCTAACAGGGAGCTCTCTCGGGAAGTATTGGTAGCATGAGCAAGCTGCTCGGATAGGCTTTCGCCTTTATTGTTTCTTTTTTCGGCAAGAAGAAATACTCCTTTGCCATCGCTCTTGGCAGCCCACAGTTCACCGATATTTTTCTTTTCCTTGCTGTCGTCATTGGTCACGTAGGGTTCGCCTTTGTATTCCACAACCAAAATTCGATCATCGTCAAGCAGTGCAACAAAATCAGGATAGAAGCGGTCGGTTGAAGTCGGCAGCCAGAAGGATGTTTTCTGACGCCCTGACAGGTTGCGAATCCAGTATTTCACTTTTGGGAGATTGTCGATCAACTGCGCACAATCGAACTCTTCTCCTTCGCCTTTCAGTTCACCAATACTGCCGAAAAAATGTTTCTTGAATTGATAGCGTCCAGAATAAAACCAAGACGCCGGGTAAGGGCGGTTATCGAAAGCAAACCCGTCAGCAAAAGAGGTTTCAACGGATACTTCAGGATTAGGGACAAACAAAAAAGTCTGGTAGTCTCGCGCATAAGCCTGTTGGCGGTATGCCAAAATCTTCTGCATCGTCACCTTAGCAAGCTGGTATTTGAACCGCAACAAGTCATGTAACGGAATGTTGCGCTGCTCCATGAGGTAGGCAACCAGTTTCCGGCAAAACTCTAACAGCACGTGCTGGGTAATGTCAGGCTGGCGGCATTGGATGTCAAGCCAACGGGAAAGAGCCAAGTCCGTCCAGTCCAGTTTTAATGCGCCAATTTTAAGCTGAGTGTTTTGATCGAGGGCATGATAAACGACTTTATCTTCCTGTAAGTTTACTTCCCACCGCTGAGAGGTTTCTTTGATAGAAAATTCTGTTGCAGTGAGTTCTGCAGGGCAAGTGTTCAACGTCCAGTTTCCAAGGTCGAGGATCAACTCTTCATCAGCAAATTCTAACTCTCCCTGCACGTTCAGGAATAAACGTGGTACAGCAAATTTTTCGCCTCGCATGACAGGAGCAATGCTGTTGTGGTGTGTAATGCGGTGACGGTTCACCGAAGCGCAAAAGGCTCCGTGTCGTTCAGCAGGAACAGCGTCAACAAGACGTTTTTCAAGCTCTTCGGAGATTTCGCCCTGAACAGTCACTGTAAAGGTGCCGTCCGGTTGCGTTACCACTTGAACACGCTCTGCAACATCAAGAGGGAGTCCGCTGAAATCAGGCGCACTGTCCAAAGTTTCGATGAGAACGGGAGGTTGATTAAACAAGCTGCCTGTTGCCGCAAATCCCTCAAGGCTATACTGCTGCCGTGTCTCAATCGAAGCTGCAGCCTCGTCCGGTTCAAAGCCCATTTTCTGTACAAGCGTATCGGTCAAGGCTCTAGCGCCCTCCCCAAAGCGAGGGCTGGAAACATGGGTATAGGCACGATTCAATGCCTCGTTCGGTCTGGTTTGAGCATAGAGCATTCGTAAAATACGCCCTAAAAGCTGCTCAATATCCGTTGCGCTGGCGATGTTCGCCACGGAACACAAAACATAGGCAAAAGAACAATCCCACCCCTCTTTGAGCGCTTCAACGGTGATGATAAATTCAACAGTGCAGGCCGGATCGAAAAGGTTTATAGCGTCAAGTTCGCGTTGCTCTCCGGTAGCTACGGCGATTTTTTCTGGTGCGATATTCTCGTTCTCGATCAGGTATGTTTTCAGAACGGACACAGTCACTTCCTGCCCTTGGTCCTGTGCCTGAAAAAGCGTTAGGGGGGCGGATATAACGCGGGTCGCTCTTTGCTGTTTCTGCCAGTCGCGCACGAGTCTCTATCGCGTCATGCACGGCGGAACGCCAGTCGGGGTGCTCGGTCAGGATGATCGGCAGCTTAATCATCTCCGCCGCCTTCACCTCGGCAGCGGAAGCCCGAAACAAAACATTGCTTCCATTTTTCGGATCGGTGTTCGGTGTTGCGGTAAATTCGACAATGCAAGATGGTCGCAAAGCGGCAAGCATATCGAAAGAGAGATTGGTTCCCGCTTTGTGCGCCTCGTCCACGATAACAAGGGGACGGTGAAAGGCCATGAGGTTGACGAAGGAAAACTTGATCTTGCCGTCCTCACGACGTTCCAGCCCTGCCATGTTTTCGGGTATATGGGCAAAGTGCGGTTCAAAGTTTTCAGAATGCGAATATGCTTTTCGTCCGTCGGGATTACTCGTGCGTAGGCTCTGGATCGTGGCAACGATCACGGTAACTCTGTCGGTAAGGTCTTGCGGCCTGATCTGGTCAATCTCGCTAATATCGAACACAGACACACGCCCGTCAAAAGCATCGTCAATTGCGGCACGGTATGGATGAGAGGGTTTCTTCAATGCCTCTGCCGTCTGCTTGCGGATGGTGCTGGTTGGCACAAGCCACAACACGACGGGGAAATCTCGCTCAAGATAAGAGCGACCTGCAACAGCTATAGCGTGCGCTGCTAACAGGGTTTTTCCACCGCCGGTCGGCAAGCGGAAGCAAACATTCGGCACACTCTGTAGGTTCTGAATGGTGCGATAGGGTGGGGGGGGCTTGTCTGGTCTCTGCTCCCGCAGGGACTGAATAAAGGCTTGCTCTGGGTCGTCTGATATACGGGCACGATCAAGATAAGCAGCAAGGGTATCAAGGGCGTTTCGTTGAAAGTCTTTGAGTTCCATAGATGTTGGTTCCTATCGCGCTTTAATCTCATAGGGAATTTGCCGGAAGGTAATCCCTTCAACGCTCAAGCGTTCTCTGCTCAAGCGGCAACCTTCCCCGAAAATGATTTTTGCCCCGTCATGGAAGGGCAAACCGGACAAAACTTTTGAGGTTAAAATATTACCACCGTTCGGTCTCTTGTCGCCCAAGATGCCGTTAAATAAAAGATAGTATCCGACTCCCTCGTGACTTCCTAAGTAAGGGGAATCTGCTTGACCGGAATAGGGAATGCCCGTTTCAAGAAACCAAATATGAGCCGCCAAGGGCGCAAACCGAACACCTGTTGTAACATGCCCGTTTTCATCAAACACAGGAACGCCCAAACGGTAAAAACGGAATCCTCCACCGCCTTTCCAGCCCACAGCTTCGGAAATGCCGCCCTGTTCGCCTTCAATAACCTTACGCAAGCGAGGGGCGCAATGAGTCATGGCATGGTCGCCCATTTCAATACCGATATACCTCTTTCCCATTTTGTGGGCTACGGCTGCAGTCGTGCCGGAACCAAGGAAGGAGTCGAGCACAAGATCGTTTTCATTGGTGGCAATTTGCAGAATGCGCTCAATCAGACGTTCGGGCTTAGGTGTTGAGAAAGGCGTTTCTCCAGGAAATAATTTGGTGGTTTCAGTTTTTGCGCTTCCAGTCGTTCCAACTTCTAAATGAAACCAAATTGTAGAAGGAACTAAACCTGCTCGTACTTCCGATAAAAACTTTTTTACACGAGGCGCATTCTTGCCGTCTTGACCAAACGAAATACGGTTATCTGCAACCATTTCAAAAAATCTTTCTTCGGTATAGAGCCAACAACGTCCTGCAGGGGGATCAACTTGCCTGCCGGAGGGTGTTGTTATAGTGAAAAATTGCGCTTGTCTCCTTCCTTTTTCTGCTTTTGCGTGCGCGGGTAATGAGGCCCAATCGCCTCTTGGATCATTGTCTGGATTGGTAAAACGTTCCAATTGGCTATCTGAAGCTGGCAATGGATTTCTAATATTTTTCCATATATCTCGCTGCTTTGCGAACACAAGCAAATGATCGTGGACTGCTGAAATATCAGTCCGGTTTTCTCTTGTATGTGATTTTTGCCAAAGGATATTGGCGACAAAGTTTTTCCGCCCGAAAATCTCGTCCATTATAACCTTCAGGTAGTGAGCTTCGTTGTCGTCAATCGTTACCCAAATGCTCCCGTCCTCTGCCAATAACTCGCGTAACATTTCAAGGCGTGGGTACATCATGGCAAGCCACTGAGTATGCTCAAGATTGTCGTCATAATGCTCAAAAGCGCTGCGGGTGTTATAGGGTGGGTCTATAAAGATGCATTTCACTTTTCCGGCATAGTAAGGGAGCAAAGCCTTCAGCGCATCGAGGTTATCACCCTGTATCAACATATTCTGGGTGTCACGGTCGCCCCAAGAAAACTCTCTTACCTCCTCTATCAAGCGGTAGGGAGTATGTATAGCGGTTTGAATATCCTGCTCTCTGGTAAGCCAGTGCAAAAGCGGCATAGTGGTCGATCTTCTAAATCAAATAATATAATTCGTTATCGCCACAACTTCTCAAACCTTGCCGATTCCTGATAAAAAAAGTGCCCATCTGAGTTCAAACATTATATATCGCTCATGACTATCTGTATTTATGATAGTTACATGCCTTATTGATGCAAGTGGTGAGACATTCATAACGAGCACTTTCTTCAAGAAACCCCTCGCCGAACTCAATCTTTCTCTGCACTGTGCAACCCTCAGTTTTCCAATTTCCTGACGTATTTGAATATTTCCCTTGAATGCCGTTGTTCCCGATTCGGGAACTTTGTATATTAGAGGCAAACGATATTCACATGAAACGTTGAGAGTCATTTCACGTAAAACACTCGTAGATTTCTGGACGAGGCATAAAGATGCTGAGCAGCCATTGAAAGCCTGGTTTAAAGAAGCCGAAAAAGCATGCTGGCAGTCGCCTGATATTCTTAAGCGCCGTTACCCTT
>CAIPYV010000067.1 GCA_903869365.1 uncultured Chlorobiaceae bacterium | reverse complement strand
TCCTGCAATCCTTTGTCAACAACAGAGCTCTGCTGAAAAAACAGCATCCACGGTGCAATGGTCGTACCGATATTAGCCATGAGCAGAAAAAACAGCTCATTATTGAAGCCGCCCGGAAAATTAGGAATCACTCCCTGACCAACGATACTGGCAATGGAAGGGTTGACCATGAATGCCGCTGGAATATAAATGAGGTTCAGCAGGCAGAATCCCAAGGCAATCTTTTCCCAGGTCCAGTATCGACCGTTCAGAACAATAATACTCATAAGGAGCACAACCAGAATCACGGTTATCCATGCAGGGATACCGAATATGCTTAATGCGGCCGTCATACCAACAAATTCAGTGACCAGTGTCAGCCAGTCCACGAACATGAGGTCAATGAGCGAGAACCATCCCCAGAATGCGCCGAAACTTTCAAAAATCGCCTCGGCATGCCCTCTTTTGGTCACTGCACCAAGCCGAACGGTCATCTCCTGCACATAATATGCGACAGGAATAAGAAGCAGTAAAAACCAGATGAGATGATAACCGTATTTGGCTCCTGTAGCTGCGTAGGTAGTAATACCGCCGGCATCATTATCAGCAATCATCACGACCAAGCCCGGCCCTGCAATAACAAGGTATAGTCGAATCGCTTTCCAGGCTTTTTTAAACCGGAAGTAGAGAACGGAAAAGATATCCATATCCGTTGGGTTGGACGTTAACGAAACTTGGGCATTGATTTGTAAGAAGGAAAGGACAGACAATGACACAGCAGTGTTTTGTTGACGACCCAGCTCCAGAAATCATAATACACATCAAAAGCCTTTTTGAGTGGTGTTTTACGAGATTGTAACAATAGGCACCATTCTTCAGTCAGATCATCGGCATCCTTCAGAAAGTTAACAGAAACGTAACAATACTGTCATGTTAACAGGGCCATAATTATTGTAAACTTGCACATAAAAAAAATCACAGCACCAATAATTATTGACATCTCTATCCTTCCCCTTACAAGGGTCCTCGTCAAAATTTTGAATCTCATTAAAAACCCCGGATACAGAGACGTATAACGCATCCAACTTTTTATTTTGATTACATCATGCAAAAAAAACAAAATGTTCTGTTCCTCTGTACCGGCAACTCCTGCAGGAGCCAGATGGCAGAAGCTTTACTTCGACACCTTGCAGGGGATCGTTTTGAAGCTTTAAGTGCAGGACTTGAGCCGAACAATGAAGTCCATCCTTTTGCCATAAAGGTTATGGCTGAAATTGGCATTGATATAACAGCTCAGCAACCTAAATCAGTAAATCTCTATCTTGGGAAAACAGTGATTCATTATCTGATGATTGTTTGCAACAAGGCACAATCAACCTGTCCAAGAATCTGGCCGGGACTTCCAGATGAAAAACGTTATTACTGGCCTGTCAACGATCCGGCAGCGATATCCGGTACGAGAGAAGAACAACTGACCGTTTTTCGAGAGGTTCGTGACGAACTGCTTCATAAAATAGAGTCATGGCTGTACGATATTTCAGTTATTGACAATCTGGCTTGACGAGACAAGGTTAATTTACAGAGATGTAACAAGGGCTCTCTTGTCATGGTCAGGAGAAATGAGTAAAATATACTGCTTGGAGTCAAGCGATGTGTGTGTTACAACTATCGTTATGTTACTTACTGACAAACCAATAAATCAAGAGCTACCATGGCAAAAGGTTCAAAAAAAGAGGAAGCAGCAGCACAGGGGGTTTATGAAGACGATCTTGCAACACCCGAACAACAGGAAGAAGAGGTCAGACTTGCGGCGTATTACCTGTGGGAATTGAAAGGAAGACAAAATGGCTCAGATGTAGAGGACTGGATTGAAGCAGAGGAGTTTGTAAACGACTGATCTCCGACACGGTATCGTTATTCCGAAAAGGCCACCAACATTGCGGTGGCCTTTTTTTCTAAAATTTTTTGTGCTTTTAAGATCGTTAAGCTTATAAAAATTTATTCTGCATAGAGATATCGTCGCTGGTCAGGAAAAAGCCTTCAAGACAAAATTGTTGTTTTGATTGTTCTTTTGGGTAAATTTGAAGTGGTAGTCAGAGCAGTAATCATATAACCTTGGAGGTTAGGCATTGTCATTTGTTCCATCAAAAGTCTTTTTCACAAAAGGGGTGGGAAGGCATAGAGAATATCTATCTTCGTTCGAGCTTGCGTTGAGGGATGCTAAGGTTGAAGGGTGTAATCTGGTGACTGTATCCAGTATTTTTCCGCCTCATTGTGTGCGCATCAGCGTCGAAGAGGGGGTGAAACTTCTTTGTCCCGGACAGATTACTTTTGCTGTTATGGCTCGCAATGCTACCAATGAATATAATCGTCTTGTTGCGGCTTCAGTTGGTGTTGCCATTCCGGCAGATGAGACCCAGTACGGTTATATGTCGGAACATCAGCCTTTAGGGGAATCTGCTGAACAGTCGGGGGAGTATGCTGAGGATCTGGCTGCAACGATGCTTGCAACTACTCTTGGTATTGAATTTGATCCCAACAAGGATTGGGATGAGCGTGAGGGTCTTTACAAAATGAGTGGTAAAATTATTAATTCCTATAACATCACCCAGTCTGCAGAGGGTGAAAACGGTGTCTGGACAACCGTCATTTCGTGCGCTATTCTTTTACCTTGAGGTGAAACCTTAATTTAAAGGTAATCAAACTACTTTATATTTATGTCAGATCGACCGGTTCATGTACATATTCAAGAGCTTTCGCAGGTTCTTGTTGACATTTCTGCCCGACTTATTAAAAATTTGTTTGACGCGTTATGTGCAGTTAAGTATCAGGATGAGCATAGTGTTCCACGTTTTAAACTTGTGGAAAACGAGCTGGATATGGAGGAGATTGATCTTGAGAAGCAATGTATTGAGTTTATAGCCCTGCAGCAACCGGTAGCTAAAGACCTGCGAACTATTGTCGCGATCATGATGATCAGTGATGAACTTGAGCGTATCGGTGAAATCTCGCTTGGTATTATTGATTCCATGCTTGCAATAACTCCTGCCATGTTGGAGTTGCTGGAGTTTGAGCCGATGGTTATGCTGGCCGGGGAGATGCTTAAAAAGTCTATTGATGCTTTTGTGTTACAGAATCATGATCTTGCGCATGAGGTGTGTGCTCATGATGATGAGGTGGACGCGATGCATCGAACGGTCTTTAAAAAAGTGACTGCTTTGATGAAAACCGCTGGTGCTGATGTGAACCAGCTTATCAATGCGTTAAACGTTTCGAGGGATATTGAGCGTATGGCTGATCATGCTTCAAAGATTGCGGAAGAGGTTGTGTATCTGGTGACTGGTCAATTGGTCACACACAAGCATTCCCATGATAATCTCCTGTAAATCAGGCCATCGTGAATCACGGTTTGTATGTAATATGTATGTATGTTAAGAAATTGCAGGAAATAAATTATCCGAGGAGGTAGTAATGAGCAAACAAGTTAAGGCACTAACCTTTGCTGAGGTTATGGATAGTGTTGATGGAACGGATGGGATTGATTGTTCCAATATGGGATTAACATCGCTTGAGGGATGTCCTCAGAAAGTTAAAGGAGATTTCAATTGTTCGGGGAACAAACTTACAACCCTTGAGGGGGCGCCCCAACATATTAAAGGAAATTTTGATTGTTCGGGCAATCTGCTGAAAACCCTTGAAGGAGGTCCTGTAGAGGTTAAAGGTGATTATGATTGTTCAAACAATCAACTGACAACTCTGGAGTATTGTCCCGCTTTTGTGATGGGAGATTTTTCCTGTGCCTCCAATCAGCTGACATCGCTTCAAGGCGAGATCTATTCCACAAAAGGGATCAAACTTGAAAGTTGTCTGGAAATAGTTGAGGGAGATTTCAATTGTTCCGGGAACCAACTGCAAACCCTTGATGGTTCGCCAAAGATCGTAGGTGGGGATTATGATTGTTCAAACAATAAGTTGACTTCTCTTGAAAAGTGCACGGTTGTTATCGCTGGAGATTTTTCTTGTGCTGGAAACCAGCTTCTGTCACTTGATGGCGCTCCACAACAAGTTGCTGGAACTTTTGATTGTTCAATGAATAAACTTACAAGCCTTAAGGGATCTCCCAAAAAGGTTAACGGAGATTTTTATTGTTCGGGCAACCAGTTGACCTCGCTCAAAGGTGCTCCGGATGCTGTGAAGGCATTTGATTGTTCACTCAATCAGCTTACTTCTCTCAAAAGGGCTCCAGATAAAGTGAAAGGGGATTTTAATTGCTCATCGAACCAGATAACCTCTCTTAAGGGCGTCCCTGAAAAAATAAAAGGGCATTTTAATTGCTCCGGTAATCAGCTGACAACCCTTGAGTGCAGTCTGAAGAGAGTTGGCGGAGATTTTATTTGTGCAGATATTGCGAATTCTGTTACTGAAGAACAAGTTCGAGCGATTTACAAGATAAAAGGAAACTTTGTAGCCGACGAACGCAATTGAGGGATCTCCTCTTGACCATTATTTTGACAATCCAATGGTCACCAGTCATGTTACATGTTTGAAAACAAAAGAGTTATGGGAACAAAAGAATGAATCTGCATGATATATTTGCACTTCATTATTTCCAGCCCCTAAAAAACCTAAAATATTCAAACCATGACTGTTTTGTCAATATGGCCTAAGACGATCAATGAAGCCGTAGAGCTGATGATCGACACAATAAGCGAAATAGATAAACAGGAACTCCTGAACACTAACAAGGAAGAACTCTACCGCTTTCATTATTCTCTCGGAATGCTCATCTGCGGATGGTTCGGGCTCTATAACGGTAACAAAACCCTGCTTGAAGCCTGCGCTCTTACCCGGGAGAAAGAGTTGGAACGGCTTCTTTTTCTCAACGACCCGGAAGAGGCCGCCGCGATCATTATCGAAGCACTCTGGCAACGTCTGCAGGCGGAAATACATGTCCCAGTATAAATCATAGGATGAACACAGCCTGGGGCTTTACTTTGCTGATGAAGAAGCGTTATCCTTTGAACTGAAAAAAAGTACGACACTCTTTCTCACCAAGGTTAACTTCCAGTTTTTGTTAAAACACAACCAGTGTATTTTTTCCCTCCATCCCAAACATCCCTCACTCTGTCATCCCGAAACGCAGTGAGGGATCTCTGTTCTCTTCCACCCTTTTCTTCTCTTTATCCGTCAATAATTCAAAAAGAATTCAGGGAAATTCAAGACAGAGTTCTTAAAGAATTTACAATGATTTAACGTGTTACTCGGTATAAAACAGCTGGACATTGAGTAAACTCAACAAACAAAAAGGTGGTATCAATGAACTCCCAAGATACCTGCTGGCTATAATCCAAGTAAATAAATCAATAAAGAGAAAAGGTCATAAATAGAGTTAAACCATTTTAACATTATTATTGAATGGAGCGGCGCCAAAGATTTTTACTTTAGCTGCGACTCATCTGAGGAAACAACGCCATTGACATCAAGTCATGGTTAAAAGAACTCGGAACACCTCATAAGCCTGATGGCCTTCGATACTTCTGTTAAATAATTGTAAACAAAACTGAACCCAACAAAATATAAGGTTGCTTCTCGGTATATTGTTAACAAGGTTCTTCAAATTCCAACTATAAATCATATTCAGCTTATGCCGTTCGAACTTTAATTCATTGCATCAGTTGTGTGAGCTTGTTGTATCCACACTTTTGCCACTATTGATTGGCAACATAATGTCCTGAAAAAAACCGATTATTATATCTCATGAGAAACCGTTATATGGTAAAAACTGCATCAATGTTATCATTGTTGCTTGCTTTTTTGTGCGGAGCCATCTCTGCATCAGCGGAGCCTTGGAAATTCGGTGTCATGGGGGACTCCCAGTGGACCACTGCCGATCCAGGCAACGCAAATCCTTATACTGTACCACTCTCTATTATTAATCAGGTCAACCAGGAATTCATTAAAGCTCGCGTGAAATTTGTCATTGCGGTGGGTGACCTGAGCGATGACGGCAATGATATATCCGAAATAAACCGTGCCAAGGCTGCGCAACCACTTATTGATGCCGGCATAGGTTTTTTTCCGTTTCGTGGCAACCATGAGACTGTTGGTTTGAACAATAGTTACGGCCTATCCATTTTTCGCTCCAATTACCCCCAGACCCAAACAGGAAATTTCACCAAAACAGACAAACAGCATTTCACGGTCGGCGATGGTTTCAGCAGCCCCATCGACGTCAGCGCTGATCTGAATGGCATGAGTTACTCCTTTGACTACGGTGATATAAAAAACAAGGCTCGTTTTGTGATTGTTGATACCTGGGCCATGCCATCAAAAGTTGATAAAAATCAAAATGGTTATGCATACGGCTATACCGTCAATGATCAGCAGGCATGGATAAGCAGCAGGCTTGACAAAATAAGTCGAAAGACGGATCAGGTGTTTGTTTTTTCACATCAGCCGCTTATAGCAGAAGGCCATCAGGACACCATGTTCAATGGCTCTGCAAATGCAAATCCAGACTGGCAAAACAAATTTTTCGCCAGTATGCAGCATAACGGTGTGAAGTTTTTTATTTGCGGACATGACCATATTCACCAGCGCTCGATTATCGCCAGCCCGGACGGTACATCTCACATAGAAGAGATAATCTGCGCTTCAAACAGTAGCAAGTTTTACACTCCAAAACCTATAGACGAACCCAAGTGGTTTGGCCAGAAAGACCGTGAAACGTCCATTGCACAGGAACGGCATTCGGTTGGTTACTCTATCTATACGGTCGACGGACCATGCGTCACGGTCGATTATTACTCCGATGATCACGGCAACTGGATGTCTGATGCCAACTTTCCAAACGGAGCAGGCAAGACGGATACCGGTATAACCCCTTTATTCCACTTTGTCAAAAAAGAGAGCTGGAGTTACAGCACGAACGGCCGGGAATTTCTTATACCTCAGGGAACAAGCTATGCGAAGGTGTCAGACACTTTCAAAGGCACCATTGCGCGAATACTTGATGGAACGAATAACAGCACAGAGAGGGATGGTAGTCTTGATACCAAAGGTGGAGTTGGGCGAAAGTTGACAAAGACTGTGGATACAGGTTGGCACGAGAAGCAGGCTTCCTTGCAATCGGAGCATGATACATATCTTGCGAGCAATATTTTGTATCTGACAGGCATGGGTGATCTTGGCCGGGAACAGACCGATGTTTACACCCTTTCGATAAGTTATCATCCGGATAAGTTACAGCCGAACGATTTCAAAGAAGGCCTTTTTACTCTGGCAACCAAAGATGGTGACGGCAATTGGGTCAATGCCGTTGATAACAATTCTGGAGGAACGAAAACCTTTGTTGCCGGCTCCTGGAAAAAAGGTTATGCCTTAGGCACCTACGGCATCGACCAGCGCAAGAAAAGTGTTTGGGCAGTCATAAATTACAATGGCAATTTTGCAGCAGCAAGGTTTGCTAGGTAAGCAAAGTCACTCAGGCAGCTGATTCCTGATTTTCAAGCCTGGAGAAGAAAATCAATCTTCAGCAACTTGTGTATATTGGGTGAAGGTATTGAAACGAAGTTCATCATATCTTCCAGCCAATGTTCCAGCTCAATGTCCTGATTGTCGATGATGAGCCCAATATTCGTAAAACCCTGACGGTTTTTATGGAATCACGCGGGCACCGAGTCAAAGCCGTAAGTTGCTCCCGTGACGCTTTGGCTGAGGCGGAATTGCAGGTTTTTGAGCTTGCGTTTGTTGATGTGCGCTTGGGCTCTGAAAATGGATTGGATCTGGTGGAGTCTCTTCTGTCGGCTAATTCATGGACAAAAGTTGTTGTTATAACTGCTTACGCCTCTATTGAGACAGCTGTTGAAGCAATGAAGAGAGGTGCAGTGGATTATATCCCGAAACCCTTTACGCCTGATCAACTGGAACTTGTCACAGAACGTCTGGCGGCAGTGTGCAGGATGGAACAACGTATTGTATCACTGCAGGAGAGCCTTAACCGAACGAACCCCGAAGAACATCTTACCTCCCGTTACCCGTCAATGCAGCGTGCCATAGCATTGGCCCGTCAGGTTGCCGATTCCGAAGCAGTTATACTGTTGCGGGGTTCCAGTGGAACCGGAAAAAATCTTTTTGCCCGCTCAATTCATAACTGGAGTCGCAGGTCAGAAAAACCGTTTACTGTTATTTCATGTCCCTCATTGCATGATGACCTGCTTGAAAGAGAGCTCTTCGGATACAGCAAGGGTTCATTTCCGGGTGCTGTAAGAGATAATCCCGGCAAAATCTCTGTGTGCGAAGGTGGCACGGTGTTTCTTGATGAAATCGGGGTACTGCCGCTCTCTATTCAACCAAAACTTCTCCGTTTTATCCAGGATCGTGAGTATGAGCGTTTTGGTGAACAGCAAACACGGAAAACCGACGTCCGAATTATTGCTGCCACTAATTCAGAACTTGAGACGGGTGTAAAAGAAGGTCGTTTTCGTGAAGATCTTTTCTACCGCCTGAATGGAATACAAATTGAGTTGCCACCTCTGGCAGGTCGTCCTGACGATATCGAGCAACTCGCGGGAACAATGCTGAAATTTTTTGCTGCCCAAAACCACAAAACTCTTGATGGTTTTGCCGGTAATGCCATGCTGGCGCTCAGAACCTATTTGTGGCCGGGCAATATTCGGGAATTGCGCAATGTTATTGAACGAGCAGTAATTCTCAGTAAAAACGGGCTGATTAGTGAGGAACATCTCCCTGCAAATATTTTCATAAAAGCTCAACCGGTTCGGCTTGGAGATCCCTTGCCACTGGATGTGATCGAAGAAACCCATATACGTCGAATTCTTGCCTCAACAAAATCGCTGCAGGAAGCCGCAGATATTCTCGGTATTGATCAGGCAACCCTTTGGAGAAAAAGGAAACAGTACAAAATTTAGTCTCCTTCCATCACCTTGCATAATTCAATGCGCCATTTATAGAAGTCTTGTGTTCCGCAAGATGCCCTTTCTTACTCTTTCGTTATGTTTGGTGAAATCAAGGCAACCTGACAACGGTGTGATGGAAATTCATGCAAGCGGGGGTGGTTGGCAAAAAAACCGCTTCTTTTCCCGGTAACTCTTTCTAACAGGTATTATGGCAGTTAATCAAGTATTCAGGCAGATAAAAAAATTTTTTATTGGCGGAGCAAGGGATTTTACGGATCACAAGATTTTTCATCAGCTTGCACTCTCGGCTTTTCTGGCATGGGTAGGGCTTGGTTCTGATGGTCTTTCCTCATCCTGTTATGGTCCGCCGGAAGCATTTAAAGCACTCCAGGGCCATCCGACACTCGGTATTTTTGTCGCGATAGGCACAGGAATCACCATTCTCATTATCGCCTCAAGTTATTCGCATATCATTGAACTGTTCCCGCATGGAGGTGGAGGCTACCTGGTTGCCAGCAAACTGCTTTCCCCTCAGATGGGTGTAATTTCAGGCAGCGCACTCCTTATTGACTACATCCTCACTATTACCATTTCAATAGCCAGTGGCGCTGACGCAATCTTCAGCTTTTTGCCCATAAGTTATATTGACTATAAACTCTGGTTTGCAGTTTTCGGCGTTTTGGTTCTGCTCTTACTTAACCTTCGAGGCATTAAGGAAGCTGTAATGCCGCTTGTCCCTGTTTTTCTTCTCTTTGTTTTCACCCACGCCGTTGTCATTGTCTATGCCGTGATATCACATATGGGGACTTTTGGCGCGGTCTATCATGAAACGGGTCGTGAGCTTACCAATTCTTTTCATACCCTTGGTTTGTTCGGGGTGCTCTTTCTTGTTTTGAAAGCTTACAGTCTTGGAGCCGGTACGTTTACCGGAATTGAGGCGGTCAGTAACGGTCTTCCTGTTTTGCGAGAGCCTAAAGTTGACACTGCGAAGAAAACCATGAAGTATATGGCGATCTCTCTTTCAGTAACGGTCATGGGGCTTATGCTGGCATACATCCTTTTCGATGTTCGTGATTCCCCTGGCAAGACACTGAACGCTATTTTGTTTGAAAGCGTAACGGCATCGTGGGGTGGTTTTTACGGAGTCGGGTTTGTCTGGATTACCTTGTTTTCTGAAGCGGTGCTTCTCTTTATTGCGGCGCAGACCGGTTTTCTTGATGGGCCGAGGGTTCTCGCCAATATGGCGCTTGACAAATGGCTGCCGACCCGTTTTGCCATGTTGAGTGACAGGCTGGTAACTGAAAAGGGCATTCTTGTTATGGGAGTTGCCTCTCTTGTGATGATGCTGGCGTCAAATGGATCAGTTGACTTTCTGATTGTTCTTTACAGTATCAACGTGTTCATAACCTTTTCCCTCTCGCAACTTGGCATGGTAAAGCATTGGTGGGAGCAAAGAGGGACGGAAAAGCAGTGGTTGAAAAAACTCATGATTAACGGAATAGGTCTGACACTGACCACTTTTATTCTGATTTCGGTACTGATTCTCAAGTTTAATGAGGGCGGGTGGGTTACCATGGTGATAACTGGTGTGTTGGTTTTTGGTGCATTCTTTATCAAAAACCATTACAACAAGACCTATGCCACGCTCAAACGTCTTGATGTTATTGTTGAGGCTGCAGTACTTACTGGCTCGGATGTATCTGACAGCACCAGTCCGGCTCCGGTTTATGATCAGAAAGCTAAAACTGCAGCAATTCTTGTGAACGGTTTTAACGGACTCGGTCTGCATACCCTGTTCAGTGTGTTCCGTCTTTTTGGCTCTACCTATAAAAATTATGTTTTTGTTGAGATCGGTTCGATCGATGCAGGAAACTTTAAAGGGGCTGATGAAATAGAAAATCTTGGCAGTTTTGTTCGCAACGAAACGTCCAAGTATGTTGACTACATGAATGATCATGGACACTATGCCGAGGCATACTTTTCTCTTGGAACTGATGTCGTTGATGAGGTAAACAAGCTTGTTCCTGCCATCAGGGAAAAATTCCCTGATATTGTGTTTTTTGGCGGGCAGCTTGTCTTTACCAGAGAGTCTATGATGGATCGCTGGCTGCATAATTACACTGTGTTTGCCATACAGCAGAACCTCTATGTTCACGGAATTCCCTTTGTGATTTTGCCGGTTAAGGTATAGCTGAAAGATGCCTATGATCAGCATACGACAAAAACTTTTTTTTGGGTTTGGGGGTCTGCTCACTATTGTGGCCGCAATGGGTCTCTTGACCATTCGCCAGATCGACTCACTTGGAGGCGCCATAGATGTTATTCTCAGGCAGAACTATCGAAGTGTTGTTGCGTGTGAGGCGATGACGCAATCCCTTGACCATATTGACAGTGGGGTGCTTTTTACCTTTACCGGGCATTATCATGAGGGAATGGATAATATCCGGCAGCATAACAAGGAGTTTCTCAAGTCGTTACAGGTCGAACTTGGCAATATTACCTTGCCAGGTGAACATCAGAAAGCCATGCAGATAAGGGCACTGTTCATGGAATATTCGAGGGTTATTTCCCGGGTTACTGATCCGGCAGTATTGCTTTCGGAAAGACAAAACCGATATTTTTCCGATCTCCTGCCCTTGGTTCACCGCATGAAGGTGCTTATCGGCGAAGTGCTTGAAATGAACCAGTCCACGATGCAACGGGCAAACAATACGGCATGGCAGATGGCGGCTTCAGCCCATAACAACGTGCTTATCGCCATCATTGCCAGTGCGTTTGTTGCCTTGTTGTTCAGCTATCTGTCGCATCGATGGATTCTTATGCCGATAAAAAAACTCATTGCGTCGGCTGAGGAAATCCGGAAGGGGAACCTTGATCTTGTGCTTGACACCACCTCCAAAGATGAAATCGGGCAGCTTTCAGGATCGTTCAACGAAATGGCTGCGACTCTGCGCAAAATGCGTAAAAGTGACAGGGAAGCTCTCGTTCGGACAAGAAAAGCTACACAGGAAGTATTCAAGGTACTCCCTTCGCCTATAGCAGTGCTGGGTTCTGAAGGGGAAGTTGAAGTTTCAACGGAATCCGCTGAACACTATTTCGGCTTGAAAGCGGGAGTAAATGTAAAAGATATTGGACAGGAATGGTTGGTTGTGTTGTGGCAAAAAGCTCTTCGACAAGGTTCTCTGGCGGAACCTGAAGAGGGTAATGGTTTTGTTCAGCATTTCGCTGACAGTCAGGAACACTTTTTTCAACCAATGGCACTCCCTATTCCTGCAGGTGTAGAAAATCATGGGTTTGCAGGAACAGCCTTGATTTTTAAGGATGTTACAAAAGAGCATGAACAACTGGAGCTGAAACGGAGTGTTATTTCAACAGTATCCCATCAGTTGAGAACTCCCCTGACATCATTGAGAATGTCCATCCACCTCCTGCTTGAGGAGCGTATCGGTCAGCTGAATGAGAAACAGGCGGATCTGCTTTTGGCCGCACGGGACGAAAGCGAACGCCTTGTGCACATCATTGATGATCTGTTGGATATTAATCGTATTGAATCTGGAATGGCTCATTTGGACATTCAAGCCGTTTCGCCATCGCGTCTTGGTATTGAAGGAGCTGAGGTGTTTCTTGTTCAGGCTCAGGATCAAGGAGTGACCATTGTCAACGCTATCCCGGAAAGGTTACCTGATGTTATGGCTGATTCTGACGGCATCAGGTATGTTTTTGCCAATCTGTTGTCGAATGCATTGAGGTTTACTTCACCTGGTGGAACTGTGACGATAAGCGCTGTTGAAGATAAGAAAAACATCAGGTTTTCCGTTGAAGACACCGGCGAAGGAATTTCACCGGAACATATGGAGCACCTTTTTGAACAGTTTTACAGGGTTCCCGGTCAGCAGCAGAAAAGCGGCATAGGACTGGGGCTCTCCATTGTCAAAGAGATTGTTGAAGCTCATGGCGGAAAGGTAAGCGCAGAGAGCGTCTACACAAAAGGGTCTGTTTTTTATTTCACCCTTCCTTTCCGAAAAGAGATAATCTGAGAATTCGGAGTATTGGTGCAAAGGAGGATCGGAAATTGTGAACGTTGATCATTAACAACGGAGAAGCCCTTGGGAAGTAACAGGAATGACAGTTTTTTGCATCTTATCCAGCGATCGCAAAAAGGCAAACTGAAAATTTATCTCGGTTACTGTTCGGGTGTAGGCAAAACCCTCGCGATGCTTCAGGAAGCGGAACGCCTCCATGAAAGTGGTATTGATATAGTTGCTGGTTTTGTAGAGACTCATGAACGAGAGGAGTTCGCATCTTTATTGTCGAAGCTTGAGAGTATCCCCCGAAAAAAACAGATCTACAGAGGGATAAAAATTACAGAGATGGACATTGATGCCATCCTGAAGCGGCAGCCATCGGTTGTTCTTGTGGACGAACTGCAGCATACCAATGTACCGGGAAGTAAAAACGCCAAACGTTATGAAGATGTGGAGGAGATTCTTGCTGCCGGTATCCATGTAATCTCGACACTTAATATCCAGCATCTTGAAAGTCTTTACGAAACGGTTGAACAGGTAGCAGGTATAAAAGTGAAAGACCGGGTGCCGGATCGGCTTCTGTCGCATGCAGAAGAGCTTGTGAATGTGGACATTACCCCTGATGACCTGCGTCAGCGCCTGATTGAGGGAAAAATCTTTGTACCCGGACACACGGGAACGCTTGTATCAGACTTTTTCAAACCCGAAAGTCTCGAACAGCTTCGAGAGTTGACCCTTCGTGAACTTGCGTCACACCTTGATTTGAAACGGCGAACCCAAATCCCTGATGAGTACCCATCAAACCCTGATCAGATTATGGTGTACATCAGTTCAAAAAGTCTGAACGGTGAAGCACTTATTCGTCATGCATCAAGAATAGCTGGACGATTGAATAAAAACTGGTACGCCGTCTATGTGCAGACTCTCGCCGAGACCACACCAGTGCACCGTGTTGCTGATACTATGGCGCTTGCAAAGGAGCTTGGCGCAGCAGTATTTATCTATAAAGGTGATGATGCGGTAAAAACAATGCTGCAGTTTGCTCGGGAATATCGAATTGGACACATCATTATCGGTAATTCGGGCGGAACACTTCCGTTCTGGCAGCGCATTCAAGGGAAAAAAAGCATTGTTGAACGATTGATCGATGAATGTCGTGATATCAGTGTAACGGTTTTTGATACCCGGCAGGATGGGGAGCCCCGTTCATTACAGAGCAATGGGCAACTACCTGTCATAACAAGGGAGATTCCCCTGTTCGATAAACTGCCGCACAATGCATGGAAAGAGCTGATCATGAATGCAAAAGTAGTTGTTCTTGATGGTGTTGTTGAACAAAAAAAAGCTTTTAAGCGATTGCTTCATGAATGCTGCATGGCTCGTCCCGATATCAATGAAGAGGTCGCATGGAAGAGATTATTGGAGCGTGAAAAACAGGGTGGAACCTATGCGGGGTCAGAGATTGGCATCCCTCATGCCAGACTCAATGGGCTAAAACACCCAGCGGTTATTATTGGAGTAAGCAAAAACGGGTTGTATGACAAGGAGTCCAAAAACAGCGTCCGTATTCTTTTCCTCGTGCTTACCCCGATTTCAGATCCCAACGGCCACATCAAGATACTTGGAGTCATCAGTAACATGGTTTCAGACAATCAGTGGCGTACTGCTATGCTGCAGAAGGCGGGGTAAGCAATTGTATCTTTATCAGTCCGATTTGCAGAAGAGGTATCACAACACATTCTCACCCTGCAATATCCCATGCTTCAATAATTCTTGTCGGCCCGAAATCTTCATCAAAGCCAAAAATCCTGATGCTCACTCTTCCATTTTCATGGATCCGCACATCAGCCCAGGCATACATCCGTTCACCCTCTTTTTCAATGAACTCTTTAGGAATGGAAAACGGAGAGCCGCCACCGCCGACAATCACCTGCCACGCTTTACCGCCTTGATTTTTTCGTGGCTGTTCAGCATGATAGGTGTGCTCATGCCCGGTAAAATAGACAGCCTGATAAGCCTCTACCAGATTCCAGAATGCATTTCTGACTTCAGGTCTTGCATCAAATCCACTCTCCTTGTTTTGTTTGGCATCTTTCAGCTTTTCCGGCACATAGGTAAATGCCATTTTGTGGCCGAAAATAAAGAACTTCTTTGCTCCTCTTTTTTTTGCAGCCTTACAGTCAGCTTCCAGCCATTTCACCGGCGCTGAATTGTCGAACCCGACAGGGTCGGTATTGATCATCGAAAAATGACTCTTTCCAACGTCAAATGAATAACTGAGTTGCTTCTGGTCAGTTGTAATGCCGTCTGTTCCGATTTTCGGCTTGTTCTCAATATTCCAGGCTGTAGTCTCCTGATGAGTAATGGACTTCCATCGATCCAGATCAACAATGAGATCACCCATGTTGGCACGCCATAGTATTTCATTTTCAACAACAGCTGTTTTCTTCTCCATTCCCTCAGCATTTTTTATTTTTATCTGTACTTCATGATTCCCGGGAATAGGAACAACATAGGTGCCCGACTCCATCAGGCAGGCCATCATACCCCGCCAATAGGCATAGTATCGTTCCATTTTCTCTTTATTCGACGAATAACCATAGATCATGTCGCCATTGTAAAACAATGCCTGTGGTTTTTCTATCTGCATCTCTCGAATCATACGGGCCAGTACTTTGGTATTCTGAAGCCAAAGCAGATCCTGCTCTGTTGCCCCGGCGGCTGAAGGTTCTCCCCGGCAATCTCCAACTGTGGCGAAATGAAACGCAACCGGACTGTTTGTTTCTTCAGCATGTGCACAATATGACGCAGATACAGTGAAGAGTAATGATACCAGGGTGATGCATAATTTTTTCATAGAATGAGGTTAAACCTTATTGATGGTTAACGATGAAATTCCACCCAAACCTGAAACAGCTTTGTTTGTCCACGTAAAAAAGCAGGCGGTGGGGGATAGTGAGCAATGTTCACCGCATGAATAGCGGCACGATCAAAAACATCTAATCCGCTACTTACGACGATATGTGGATTTTGCCGAATGCCGTCCAGCAACGAAAATTCCACTCGAGCCCTGCTTTTTGTTCTCATATTGTTCGCTGCCGCCGGATATTCAACAGCCTCTTGAACGGCAGCTTTAACTTTTGCCGCATATTCTGTCAGCGGATCTGCTTTACCATTTCCACCGCCCGGAGCTGCCACCTGCTCAACAAAACCATTTTGAGTTCCTGTTGCATCACCGGAAACCACTTCCGATCGAAGAGGGGCAGCTGCAGAACTTTGCGCTATCGGTTTTTCAGCGGCAAGATCATGCGTAACCGGTTTATATTTCGTATGGCTCGGCTTAGCCAGACTCCTCAATTTTGGCAATGACTGTGCAGCTTTCTTTTGCGCAATCGGAGCATTGAGCAGTTTTTTTTCATCCGGTGAACTGCTTAATTGAATAATTGCCGGAGTTGTCATCCCACTCTCTTTCAATCGCTGTAAACCTGCAAAACCGATACCAAGCAATACGAGAAGGATACATTCTGCAATAAAAGCCAACCCAAACGCCTGAAGCATTTTATGTTCACGATACCTGACTGAAATCATAGCTTCCTCACTGGCTTAAAACGTTGTTTTGCGCGCAGCCAATGCAATTTGAGTTGCACCTCCTGCTTTTACAGCATCGATCGCATGCAACACCTCCTGAAGCGATACGCTTTCCGTTCCTGCAAGCGTAACTGCAGTTTTTTCAGCATCCCGTTGTTTCAAGAGCGCGGTCAATTGCGCATAGGTTATCCGTTTTCCTTCAACAAAAAGCCTCCCGCTTGATTCAAGTTCAACTAATAACTTGGGCATTGGTATTTGTGTCGCACTGGAACTTGCCGGCAGCTTGGTGACATGACCACTGGCCGGTATCATGCGTAATGAGAACATGACAAAAAACACTAATAAAAAGAGCATGATATCAATCATCGGAATGATCTCAATACGAGCCCTGCGTTGTGTGAAATAGCGCATTATTATTCTGTATTAGGCTTAAGAGACCGACTGGAATAACTGTTGACGATTGAGAATCATCACCTTCAGGGTTTCCATTTGATGAACAACCTCTCTGATCTGTGTATTCAGGCTGTTGAAGAAAAATATCCCGATCATGGCAATGACAAGTCCTGAGGCTGTTGCAATCAACGCTTCCGCAATGCCGCCTGTAACTTGAGTGATGCCCCCTTGTATATCGGCAAGAACGCTGAAAGCATTAAACATCCCGATAATTGTACCAAACAACCCTAACAGCGGCGCCAGGGTGATGACCGTGTCAAGAAGCCACAGTGAACGGTCAAGCTTTGGCACTTCATGCATAAGCGCCTCCTCCAGACTTCCCGACAGCTCCTCCTGATTCAAATGATCGTGCTCACCATCAATGGCAACTTCAAGCAGCCTCAGAACCGGAACTTCATTATGACTTTGATGAAACTCTTTGATGGTGTTTTTATTAATGACCTTTTTTGAGCGGCACAACTCAATAGCTTTCTCACCAACCCTGTGCATATTGGCAAGGTATCGCCACCGCTCAATAATGACGGTTAAGGCGAGCAATAAAAGAAACAGCATCAGGTATAACGTGCCACCCGATTCGTTGGCTAATTTGAAAAGATGGACAAATGACATAGAAAGAAAGTGGTTATAGATTATCGGTATAAAGAGAAAAGAGGGGTGAACCCTCTCTTCTCTCGTCGTGGCAGGCAAACGCAGTGCCTAAAAATCAAGTTTTACTGTAGCCATAAAACTGCGTTCAGGTTGCCATGTGTAGAGGTCTGCAGCAGATGGGCCGGTTTTAGATGTCATTGATGCAGTAATAACGTCCGTATGATTCAGAAGATTGTAGATCCCAAGGTTCACTTTCATGCTCTTAACCCCAAGACCCGGACTTTTGAAGGTGTACCCAATGCTGTAATCAAGAGTGCTGTATGGGTTGATCGCAAGTAGCTCAGATGCATCCGCAAATTGTTTGCCGACATATTTATACACAAGAGAGCTTGATATGCCACTCTCTTTATACAAAAGAGCAAGTGCGGCTGTGGTTTCCGGAGCATTCGCTATGACGAAGCCGCTATCCCTGTTTTTTGCGGAATTAATGGAGCCGTTGGTATAGAGTGAAAAACCGTTACCTACAGCATAGGCAACCTGCCCTTCAATACCCTTGTAGATAACACCGCCACCGTTATAGTAGACAGGATCGACTGATGTGAGATCCTGAGTCAACTTGTTGGCAAAATCGATATAATAAACATCAGCATCGAAGGTGATGTTACTCGATTTATGAACATACCCAACCTGATAATTAGTAGATGTTTGCGGAGTAATGTTGGTTTTATTGAATGAAGGCGAATAATAATACGAAATATCAGGAACAAGCATACCTTGAGCATACTGAGCGTATACAGAAGAGGTCTTGTCAATCTTATAATTCAACGTAAGAAACGGCAGCGTGGCATTGAATTCATTATCAATGTTTGCAGGTTGACGAGCAGATTTATCCAACACTGCAGCATCAATCGACTGTTGCCACTTCATCAGTTTAATTCCCGGCGTGACCTTTAAATTATCCGTCGCTGCCCATTCAAACTCTGCAAATGGCTGATAATTTTTCCAGCTCGATCCCTGATCATAGAGAATATTCGATCCAATACCAGCAACATTTTTTTCTTTATAGTTTGGAGTCATTCCAAACAAGTTATAATCATATCTGCTGCGGAAAGTGTCGGTCGTTTCAAACCAAAGTCCCATTCTGAACAAGCCTGGGTCAGTTTGCTTCGTAATTCTCACGACATCCCCATAGATCGAATATGAGTTTATCTTGATATAGCCAGGCATTTGAGTGGCAGGACCTTTACTTCCTCCTTGAGTGTTAATCACACTGCCAAGACCATCACCAGGAACTGAACTGTCAGCTGAAAGAGTGTTATTCCCGTACCAGACGTAGTATGAAGTGTTGTCGATACCCCACCCTGAACCTACGTCACTCTGAAGCCGGATATAGTCAAGGGCGGTGCTTTTTGCAACTCTGCCGTAACCATAGTAAAGGGCTTTTGACGGATCGCTGGACAGGCCAAAGTTTTTGCCATAGATTGCCGCTTGTGCATCAGTAATACCTTTACTCCCATCCGATTGATAGTAGTAGTTGCTATTGTTACTTGAAAACAGGGTAAGTAACGTTTTGGAACCAATTGGCTGTTCGTATTTAAAAGTTAAGTTCTTAGAACCAAGGCTGGAGTTCGTGAGATACCCATCACTACTCATGTCTAATGCGGTTACCATCAATTTAGAATCACCAAGATCAGCAAGAGAGCCGGAATTTATGGTAACTCCAGCGACCTGTGTATTCCATGATCCTTGTGAATAAAAAGTAGAAACGCCAAAATCGTTTGAAGGTACCAGTGAATATAAATTAACAGAGCCACCGAACGTTGCCTGACCTATAGTACTTGCATTTCCCGGACCGCGCTCAACCGTTACATGATCGATAATTGATGCAGGAAAATATGCTGTTGAATGATGAGTTGGTCCGTTGGTATCGCCAAACGGTATATCATCGTATGTTACATTATACTCTCCATCCTTGAAGCCGCGAATAGTATTCTTTGCTTCACTCAATCCCGGGCCATTCGCTGAAATGCCACCGCTTACACCCGGAGCAATGACTGCTATGGCTGTAAAATCAGCAACAGGCGACTTTGCATCTTCAAAAAAAGTCCGATCAATAACTGCCTGTGGCTGAGTAGCTTGAAGAGAGGCTTGAGCAGGAGCAACAGCAGAAACAGTGCCATTTCCTCCTTGAGTGCCAACAGTCCCCAAATCAGTTGCTGTTTCAGCATGCAAATTCAAGGGAGTGATAAGACTTAATGAGACTGCTGCCAAAACAAATGGTTTAGCCTGGGTACACTTTTGTTTAAAACGATTTACTTTTGCCCGCTGCACTAATCACCTCCTTAAAGTTTAATTATATTTACTAATTACTATGTCTTTATTAGATGTATTATTCTGCAATACATTTACTGTCCGTTTATAATACCGATAACGTAACCTCTTTTTTTGTGAAGATAATGTGAATTTTTAATGTCGTAGAAATACAACAAATGAATAACTCTTTGTATTAGAAAAATACTCAGTGAAGATACAAAGTGCTTTATTAAGAAATTGTTACAGAAGTGTTGCGGAATTGTAAATATTCAATACAATTCTATCGTTCATACTTGTCATTACAAATATGATGAGCGTAGAAAATTCAATTATGTAACTTTTTCCTGTTCATTACCGATGAAGAGCTTTTTTCCTGAATTACTGGCGGATAAATGAGAGGATTATTACTGCTGGAGGTGTCGGGGTGACGGACGGATGGTCTTGATTGTAAAAATGGTTTTGGGTGATTTGATACTTTTGCTTTGTCGTCTATATAACTTAAACTCACTCCACCAAGGACGCCAATAAACATGCCAATAGTAAGCGGAAATATGGTTTTCAGAACATGGAGGATGTTGCTGAATGCTGCATCAATCTGTTGCTTTGCCATAATCTGCTCGATTCTTTGTGGTGAATTGAAAGGACGATGGAGTGTTGTTAAAAAGAGATCCCTCAATTCTTCGGGATGATAGAGGGGAACGGTCGGGATGACAGGGAAAAGGGTCAAGGTCAATTGGTGCTATTCAGCCGTTTCCATGCCTCTTCTATGATGAACCCTGACGCCTCATCAGGGTCATTAAGAAAAAAAAGGCTTTCAAAAGCATTATGCCAATTGATCAATTCACTTTTGTGTGTGTCTCTGAGATCACTTTTCTCCTCTTCACTCATGGAGGCAAGAATACGCTCAACCGCATCATCAATCGTCTTTGGCCATTGCGCTGTATCAGGCATAATATGTAACAGAGTTTAGGGTAGAAAATCCTGTAACAAAAAATATTCACAGATATCACGTATGAGCGACTCTGGCGTAATCACCAACTCATGATTAAGGTTACAAATAATATTCAGTATAAAATGTTACACAATTGAAAAACCATTACGCCTGCTCTCAAAAATCATCCAGATCAATTTTTCCCCCCACCACTCCTATTCAAAATCCACAGCATCAATCACCTTCATAATCCGGTCACTCTCACATAAAGCCACAATGATTCTCTGGTAGTGCCGCACATCTTCAAAGCTGAGAACCTGTTACGGTCTTTCAGCCACTTTTGTGCCGGCTGGTATCCTCCAATATAGAACTCCTGTGTCACCTGAGGAACCTCATCGAAATACTGCGTTTTGTTAGAGTAGGATTCTATATTTTGCTCTCTGCAAACTCATTGAGTATGTTCTTCCTTTTCGTTGTAAATTCTCAAAATCTCTTTTGATACTGACCATCACAATACTTTAGCGGAGTATTACTGCCTTGACGTTTACTATGCGACAAACCTTGATAGCGTCCATTTTCTGTCTCTTTATTGTAGCACTCTCTCTCATTTTTGTGGGGGTGGGTCATGCTGCCAGTAACAAAACCGTACCGCTCGATTCGCTTTCCGGGACAGGCAGCCTCAAAAGCACCGTATTCTATACGGCAAAGGATTCGGTTATCTATAATCTCGACAGGCGGAACATGGAGTTGTGGGGGAAAGCCCGTATTGATAATGAAGAGACCAATGTAAAAGCCCCGAAGATAGTTATTGATCTTGAAACCTCGCTGTTTCATGCCTACGGCATTGCCGACTCGTCGAAAAAGGTTGCAGAACCTGCTGTTTTCACTGATCGGCAGGGGAGTTTCAATGCGGAAACCATGAGCTATAATTTTAAAACAAAACGGGGAGAGACGACCAATGTGTTATCCTCTTCCAATCAGGTCATATTCAGTGGAGAGCATGTAACAAGGATGGAAAATGGTGAGATGAACATCCAGGATGGTACGTTTACGACCTGCGATGATCTTTCTCCTCATTACTGGTTTTCTTCCTCTCAGATGACCATTATTCCTGACCAACGGATCATTGCAAAACCGTTGATCATGTATATCAGGCCGGAGATTTTTTCAGGGCGTCTCCCTGCCATCCCCATTCTGGCGCTGCCTTATATGGTTTTTCCCTTAAAGGAGAGTCGATCGTCAGGTTTTTTGATGCCTCGTATCGGCAACAACAGTGATACGGGTTACTCATTGTCGAATCTCGGCTATTTCTGGGCCATAAACGATTTTTTAGATTTCAGGTCTGATGGGGACATATCGGTCAATGGAAGCTGGCGCCTCGGTGAAAGGTTTCGCTATAAAAAGAGCAATATGTTTTCAGGGGAGATATCGGGGGAGTACAAGGAGTATCCACTCTACAGTGACTGGAATGCAAAATTCATGCACAACCAGGTTTTTGATTCTTCAACCCGGCTTGATGTCAACGTTCAGCTGCAGGGTCCGCCGCAGGGCTACGATCTGAATTCACTGAATTCGATTACCATGTTGAACCAGCAGTCCAATGCCCGTGCTGCTCTGGCAAAAACTTTCAACGATGAGAACGGCATAGCGGCACTGACCTACAATCGTTCTGAAGATTTGAGTACTCTTGACGCAACGCAGACTTTTGACGCATCGTTCTATCAGAATCGCCTCTATCCTTTTCGTTCCGCATTCGCAACTGATGACTGGAGATCGGATGTTTCACTCTCCACCGGTGCTTCCTTCAGCGGCTCTTCTACTTCGCAGAGTGCGGTTACTTCATCCGGATATGCAGCACAGGCCAATGTTGAGTTGGGGTACTACCGTGAATTTTCCGATGGATACAAGGTACTCTTTACACAAGGGGTCATCCTGCAGGCCTCAGATCCTGTATCAGGACTCTATACCTATACCCGTAGTGGTACAAGCGTGGTTATTCCGTTCCGGATGCAATCAACCCTGTTTCATCATTTCAATGTCAATCCCAGCCTGACCTTTATCCATTCGCTCTCTTCGGATGTTACGAATAAGGATGTTTCAACAACAGTTTTTGCTGTCGATGCAACAACACGGCTCTACGGTACTCTTGAAACAGGATTTCTTGATTCTCTTTTCGGCCTCAACGCGTTGCGCCATACCTTTATTCCAGCCATCAGCTATCTCTGGAATCCGCCGTTTTCAGGCACCGTTTATAACTCCTATGGGAATGTCTATGACTGGACCGATTCTCAGCTCTTTGTCCGTTTCAATAATACCCCTTATGCCGGTGAGCCTGCAGGGCAGAGTACGGTTGGTATTGCTCTGAAAAATCTTGTTCAAGGCCGAGTAAGGGGAGAACAGACGCTGCAGCTTTTCTCTGTAAACGCTTCGACATCGTATAATTTTAATGCCGAAGCCATTCATTTTGCACCACTGACCCTGACCGCTGCGAGCAATGTCCTGTCGCCCAGCCTTCTTTTCAGTGCAGGTACCATGTATGATCTTTACAGTTATGATTCACTGACCGGTGAGAGGATCAACCGTCTCAACAGTGAGGTTGGAACAGGCGTGTTTCGCTTTATCAAGGGATTCCTCAACATGAGTCTGAGTATTCAGGGCAGCAGTGAAGCCTCTTCTTCGTCCGAGCCTCTGCTATCACCTCCCGTTCCACCTTATATTCCCAATAACGCACAATCAATGTTCCTTGAGCGCTTCAATACGGAGTATTTCAGAACCATTGATTACCGCCAGCCCTGGCAGTTCCAGTTCTCCCTCTTTCTGCAATCAGACAAAAGCAATCCACTGCAGCCAGTGACGACCACTCTGATCAACGCATCAGCCAAGGAGTCGTTATCAAAAGAGTGGCAGATGGTGTTGAATACAGGGTATGATCTTCAGAACAATAAGGTTGTTTTTCCAATGCTGCAGCTCAATCGGGATCTTCATTGCTGGCAGATGAGTTTTCAGTGGATTCCTTTCGGGCAGTTCCGAAGCTATGCTGTCCAGATAGGCCTTAAAGCCCCATGGAGCGATGTCAGCGTCAGAACTGTGAAGGGAACAACGTATTAACTCTGTTCAAGCAGCTTACTGAATCAAATCGAGAATTATTTTCAGTCGGTTGTTAAACTCTTCATGGGCATCGTGGTGGATACAGTGTGCAGCTTTCGGGATGATATATGCTCCTGCCTGTGGCAGTAACTGCTGAAATTCAGGTATGATCTTGTGAGGAGGAAGAGCTGTGTCTTCCGCACCCCAGACAAGATAGGCTGGCCCTTTGTAATTGCACGGTTTTGGAAGGTGATCGAGCCTGAAATCAAGCGGTCTTCTGGAAGGAGAAAGGATAGGCCATTGGGCTCCTTTGTCCTGAAGCGGAAGGGTGAATTGATTGATGAGCTTTTCATCAACTTTGCTCTGATTATAGTAGGTTGGCATAAGGCTCTGGCTCACTCCCATGGGATTTGCAAAAGCTGAAAAAAGCACCTCGCCAATCAAAGGAGAACCTACAAGCCCGAAAAAAACACTGGTCATACCCTCCATGGTGTCTCCAAAAAGCCCGGAAGGATTTGCAAGGATGAGGGCTTTTACTTTTTCTGGTTTATGGTGTGCAAAAAAGATGCCGCTTGCTGCGCCCATCGAATGGCCGACAATAATGATCTTATCTATTTTTTTCAGCAGCAGAAAAGCTTCAATCTGTGAGGCAAACAATTCAAGACTGTAGCGGACATTTGGTTTTTGTGATTTTCCGAAGCCAATCAAATCCATGGCATAAATTTTATGCTCATGAGCGAATTCTGGAATATTCAGGTTCCAGTGCTCAATCATACCGCCGTAACCGTGAATGAAAAGGATAGGAGTTTTTTCCGAGTTAGGTTGACCGAATTCCTGGTATCGTATTTTTGCCTCATCTTGAGGTGAGAATTGCCACAAAAAATACTGATCTTTTGCCGTGTTACTCATGGGGAAAAAAGTAAAATTTTTGGACGATTAAAACTTGTAAAACAATATATCCCATACACGGCAATAGTAAAAAATATTGGTAAATTTGAAGAATAGGGTTAAACTTATCCTATTTATCAGAATGAAATTCTATGCTTCAGGTTTCCAGAAAATTTGAATATGGACTTCACGCTATTACTTATCTGGCAACCAAGGGTCAGGACAGGGTGGTTACCGTTAAGGAAATGGCCGATGAGATCGGGTTTTCACAGGAGTTCCTTTCAAAGGCCATGCAGAGTCTCAAAAGAGCCGGTCTTGCCACCTCTGTTCAGGGTGTGAAGGGTGGTTACAAACTTGGCAGGACGACTGCTGAAATCACTATTGCTGATATTGCGATAGCTATTGAGGGAAAGCCGCATATTGTGCATTGTGGCGTTGAGCCATGCAGTTGTGAAATATTTTCCTCATGCAGCCACAGAGTCTATATGAACAAGCTTCAGGGAAAAATTCAGGATCTTCTGGCGCAGACGACTATTCACTCTTTATTGCAGCAGATAGCCAAGTGAGCAACGAGATGCCCAATCAATTAATGCACAAGAATATTTTGAATCATGACCACTCTTAGACTCAGCAATTCAGCAGTTGCTGAAACGAGTCTGCCGGATATTGTCCTCAAAGGCATCAATACTCATAATCTTGCAAATATTTCGGTTTGTATTCCCCGTAACCGCTTTGTCGTGCTGACTGGCGTCAGTGGATCGGGTAAATCAAGTCTTGCGTTTGACACTCTCTATGCTGAAGGGCACCGCCGCTATGTGGAGTCGCTTTCAGCGTATGTGCGGCAGTTTCTTGAGCGAATGCCTCGGCCTGATATCGAAAGTGTTGAAGGAATCGCCCCTGCAATTGCTATCGAGCAGAAACCCATACCGAAAAACCCTCGTTCCACAGTTGGTACCGTGTCAGAAATTTATGACTATCTCCGACTGCTTTATGCCCGGATCGGCAAAATTTATTCTCGCGATACTGACGAGCTTGTTCTGAAGCATACTCCTGATGATGTGAGCTTGCAAGCCGGTTTTTTTGAAGAGGGTACAAAGTTCTACGTAGGATTTCTTTTTCCTGCTCATCAGGATGCTGGTCACCATAGTTGTTCGGCTCAGGATGAAATAGCAAATCTTTTGAAAAAAGGTTTTTTCCGAGTGGTTGCAGGGGATGAGGTGCTTGATCTGAACAATGAGCTGATCTGCAAAAGGGTGCTGGAGATGCCGGCATCCGAACGCGCTTCTTTGCTTGTTCTTGTTGATCGTTTTGTGGCGAAGAATGATGAAAAGGTTTTCAGCCGTGTGTCACAGGCCGCGGAAAGCTGTTTCAATGAATCCGGAGGGTATGCGGCCCTGAAGGTTGTCGGAGGAAAAACCTACCTGTTCAGCGACCGTCTTGAATTGAATGGTATTGAATATCAGGAGCTTTCACCACAGCTTTTTGCGTTTAACTCGCCGATAGGTGCATGCACAACCTGTCAGGGGTTTGGACGGATTGCCGGAATTGATGAGGATGCCGTTGTACCCGACAAGTCACTGACGCTGGCAGAAGGTGCAATTGCATGCTGGAACTCTGAAAAGTACCGATGGAATCTCAGGCAGCTTCTTGCTGTTGCCCCAACTCTGGGTATCCCCCTTGATGTTCCCTATGAAAAAATTTCCTATGAGCATAAGGAGATTATCTGGAAAGGGCTGTCGGATGAACGCTACAAGGGGATTCGGCCTTTTTTTGCTGAAATAGAGAAGGATGCTGGCTTCAAGATGCACTACAGGGTGTTTTTAAGCCGTTACCGAGGTTATGCTCTCTGTCCTGATTGCGACGGGATCCGCCTTAATCCTGATGCCAGACTTGTGAGGGTTTCTGGGCGACATATCGGCGAGGTTTCGCGCATGAATATTGCTGATGCTGACCATTTTTTTCGGAATCTTGATATTTCGCCTTTTGACCGCAAGGTGGCTGACGTTATTTTGCAGGAAATTATAAAACGCCTCGGTTATCTGCTCGATGTTGGATTGAACTATCTCACTCTTGACCGTCTGACTCATACCTTGAGCGGTGGTGAGTTTCAGCGCATCAATCTCTCAACCTCTCTTGGTTCTCCTCTTGTCGGAGCCATCTATATTCTTGATGAACCGAGTATTGGTCTGCACCAGAGTGATTCAGCGCGTTTGATCACGCTGCTCCGCAGGCTGCGTGATCTTGGTAATACGGTCGTTGTGGTTGAGCATGACCGTGAAATTATCGAAGCCGCCGATGAAGTCATTGACCTTGGCCCTTATGCCGGTCGGCTTGGTGGCGAAGTGGTTTTTCATGGTTCCATCGTCGAAATGAAGGAGCATGGCACCTCGCTTACCGCGCAGTACCTCAATGGTACGAAACGGATCGCAGTGCCGAAGCTTCGCAGAACACCGGATTTCACCACCTGCATTGAGATTATCGGTGCCATGCAGAACAATCTGAAAAATATCGATGTGCGTTTTCCTGTTGGCGTCATGACCTGTGTGACCGGTGTGAGCGGTTCAGGCAAGTCCACCTTGGTCAACGACATTCTCAACAAGGGGATTATGAAGGTTAAGGTTGGGTTGAAGGAGAAGGTTGGAACCCATCGCTCGATTTTTGGAACAAGGTTTGTTGATCGAGTTGAGCATGTCGATCAGTCTCCCATTGGCAAATCAAGCAGGAGTAACCCAGTAACCTATCTCAAGATATTTGATGATATCCGTACTCTTTTTTCGCAGACTAAGGATGCAAAAGTGAGAGGCTTGAAGGCTGGATATTTCTCTTTCAACATTCCCGGCGGTCGTTGTGAAACCTGTGCCGGAGAGGGGAGTGTGCATATTGAGATGCAGTTTCTTGCGGATATCGAAGCTGTTTGTGAGGATTGCAGAGGTCTGCGCTACAAGTCCGATACTCTGGAGGTGAAGTATCAGGGCCTTTCAATTGCCGAGGTGCTTGATATGACCGTCGAGGAAGCAATTGTATTTTTCAGGAACGAGAAGGGGATTGAAAGAAAACTTATGGTGCTCGATGAGGTAGGGCTTGGTTATATCAGGCTTGGTCAATCGTCAAGTACCCTTTCTGGCGGGGAGGCTCAGCGCCTGAAGCTTGCAAGCTTTATTGCCCGGGCTGACGTGGAGCATACTCTTTTTATTTTTGATGAGCCGACAACGGGTCTTCATTTCGAAGACATCAACAAGCTGATCAGATGTTTTGAAAAACTTCTTGAACAGAAAAATACTCTGGTCATTATTGAACACAATCCGGATATTATCACCCAGGCTGACTGGATTATCGATCTTGGCCCTGGTGCAGGCGATAAAGGGGGATCTATTGTTGCCGAAGGCACTCCCGAAGAGATTGCGGCCATGGATCACTCGCTGACCGGTCGCTATCTCAAACCTTCACTTGAACGTTAAAGGGAATTTTTCACGATCAGCTTTTCAAAGGATAATCTTCAAGCGCACCGCCGTGCAGTCTGATATGAGGAAAGTGCGACTGCGCCGTGCGTTCCACCCATACAGAGCTCCCTTTACTGAACTCGGTTTCGTTTGCCGCTACCGACAGCCGGTTTTTGGCAAGAGCGGAAATTTCCTGCAAAAGTGCAGCAAGCTGCCGGTCTTCGGCTGTCGCTGTGTCATCCTCCATTTTCGAAAGGGTACTGGTCAGCTTGTCCACGGTAATTTTACCTATGGTGTAATAGAGTGTGTGGTTGTTTGTTTTGTTGAAATTCTCTGGCTTATGCATATCAGTTGGTAAACATGAAAATTGTACACCATGAAATAAAGAATCTTTTTGGAATCGACAATATTTTTTTTATTATTAGGTGTTCTTTTAGCACTCGGGACGCTTGAGTGCTAAAAACATAAAAATCAATGAGACAAGTCAATAGTATCTTACTATTAATCTAAAACCCAAACAAGAGAAGACAATGAACTTGAAACCCTTAGCTGATCGAGTTATTGTTAAACCTGCACCGGCAGAGGAAAAAACCAAAGGCGGCCTTTATATTCCCGATACCGGGAAAGAAAAACCGCAGTATGGTGAAGTCGTGGCAGTAGGAGCAGGTAAGATTGCCGATAATGGCCAGCTGCTCGAAATGCAGGTCACCGTAGGAAAGAAAGTGCTGTACGGCAAGTATTCCGGTACTGAAGTCAACGTGGAAGGTGAGGATTACCTCATTATGCGCGAGTCTGACATTTTTGCAATTCTCGACTGACCCGTTACTAAAATTTTAAAAAAAACTTACAGGAGGAATCTGTTACAATGACTGCAAAAGATATTCTTTTTGATGCTGAAGCCAGGGCCAAACTTAAAGTTGGCGTTGACAAATTGGCAAATGCTGTGAAAGTTACGCTCGGACCTGCCGGACGTAATGTACTGATTGACAAAAAATTCGGTGCTCCGACCTCAACCAAAGACGGCGTCACCGTTGCAAAAGAGATCGAACTTTCTGATCCTTTCGAGAACATGGGTGCCCAGATGGTGCGTGAAGTTGCATCGAAGACCAGCGATGTCGCCGGTGACGGTACAACCACTGCTACGGTGCTTGCACAGGCCATCTATCGTGAAGGTCTCAAGAACGTCACTGCCGGTGCTCGTCCAATTGATCTGAAGAGAGGTATTGACCGTGCTGTAAAGGAAGTCGTCCAGGAGCTGAGAAATATCAGCCGTATTATTACCGGTAAGAAAGAGATTGCCCAGGTTGGTACTATTTCCGCCAACAACGATCCTGAAATCGGCGAACTGATTGCTGAAGCGATGGACAAGGTCGGCAAAGACGGTGTTATCACTGTTGAGGAAGCCAAAGGCATGGATACCGAGCTTAAGGTTGTTGAAGGTATGCAGTTTGACCGTGGTTACCTTTCACCTTACTTCGTGACCAATCCTGAAACGATGGATGCCGAACTCGAAGATCCGCTGATTCTGATTTATGACAAAAAGATCAGCAACATGAAGGAGCTTCTTCCGATTCTTGAAAAATCTGCACAGACTGGCCGTCCCCTGATCATTATTTCAGAGGATATCGAAGGCGAAGCTCTTGCAACGATTGTCGTGAACAAGCTGAGAGGTACTCTGAAAGTATGTGCAGTCAAGGCTCCTGGCTTTGGTGATCGCCGCAAGGCCATGCTTGAAGATATCGCCATCCTCACTGGTGGTACGGTTATTTCCGAAGAGAAGGGCTACAAGCTCGAAAATGCAACTATCTCCTATCTTGGACAGGCTGGTCGTGTTACCGTCGACAAGGATAACACTACCATTGTTGAAGGTAAAGGTACCGCTGAAGAGATCAAGGCTCGTATCAACGAGATCAAGGGACAGATTGAAAAATCAACCTCTGATTACGACACTGAAAAGCTGCAGGAACGTCTTGCAAAACTCTCAGGCGGCGTTGCTGTTCTTAACATCGGAGCTTCAACAGAAGTTGAGATGAAAGAGAAGAAAGCACGTGTTGAAGATGCGCTGCATGCAACTCGCGCTGCTGTTCAGGAAGGTATCGTTGTTGGTGGCGGTGTTGCTCTTATCCGCGCCATCAAGGGTCTTGACAGGGCTATTGCCGACAATGAAGATCAGAAAACCGGTATTGAAATTGTCCGCCGCGCTCTTGAAGAACCCCTCCGCCAGATCGTGGCAAACACCGGTACCACTGATGGTGCTGTTGTTCTGGAGAAGGTCAAGGCAGGAACCGGTGATTTTGGTTTCAATGCAAGAACCGAGCAGTACGAAAATCTTGTTGAGGCAGGTGTCGTTGATCCTACCAAGGTTACCAGAAGTGCTCTTGAGAACGCTGCATCAGTTGCCAGCATTCTTCTGACCACAGAAGCTGCTATTACCGATATCAAGGAAGAAAAATCAGACATGCCCGCAATGCCTCCGGGCGGAATGGGTGGTATGGGCGGCATGTATTAATTCGACGCTTCATACTCTTTTAAAAAAAGCCAGCCTTCGGGTTGGCTTTTTTTTTACCATTTCCGTTTGAATATCAAAGAATTGTATACCTTTCAGAAATTTTTTGCATCAATACCATATGTACGAAACATGAAAGCCGTAGTTCTTCTGAGCGGCGGTATGGACAGTCTTGTCACCACTGCAATCGCTCATGACGAGGGCTTTGCATTGGCTGCTATGCATGTCAATTACGGACAGCGCACCTGGCAGAAGGAGCTGGAGTCATTTCGAGCTATCTGCAATCACTACAATATTGAGCAATGCCTTGAAGTTAATGCTGATTTTCTTGCTCAGATAGGCGGCTCTTCGCTGACCGATTATTCAATGCCTGTGAAAGGGGCAGACTTTCAGGATTCATCGATTCCCACCAGTTATGTGCCATTCCGCAATGCCGGTTTTCTCTCCATGGCGGTAAGCTGGTCGGAAGTGATCGGAGCCGGCAAAATCTTTATAGGGGCAGTCGAAGAGGACTCGTCCGGCTATCCTGACTGCCGCAAGGTGTTCTATGATGCGTTCAACACGGTTATTGCACTCGGCACAAAACCCGAGACGAATATTGAAATCCTTACGCCCCTCATTGAGATGCAGAAATCAGACATTGTCCGCAAAGGGATGGCGCTGGGTGCGCCGTTCAATCTGAGCTGGTCGTGCTACAAAAGTGAGGGGAGGGCATGCGGTCTCTGCGACAGTTGTGCCCGGCGGCTTCGGGCGTTCGAGTTGATGGGTGTACGCGATCCGATTGAATATGAAGAGCGTCCTCTGTATATTCGATAGTACCATTCATCCTTCAATCAATCTCCTTCAGTCATGAAATCTGTCAAAGCGCTCTCTTTTGAACAGGACTCCTCTACAGCAAGGTTCAACCTTTCGTTTGGTCTGATGGCAGCCATCTGGTTGCTTGGTCTTCTTGGTCACTTTACACCTCTTCTTGAGTGGCCGGCGCTCGCTCTTTACGTTATCGGTTCTATAGCGCTTGTGCTTTATCGGGGTAAAAAAAATGGTGAATGGAAGGAGATGTATCTTGCAGGCGGAAATCTCCGTACATCCCTTTTGTGGGGCCTTATTGGCGGCACTCTTCTGTTGCTTATGGCCATGATGAATACGGTGAACATGATGAAGAATCAAAACGGTGCTGCAATGATGTCTGGGATGCAGTATCTTCTTGTGAATCGTTCGCTCCTTTACCTTTATCCTATCCTCGTTCTTGCCGAAGAGTTTCTCTGGAGAGGAATCATGTTTTCCGCCATGATTGAAAAGGGGTTCAATAAACATCTGACGGTATTGTTGACGACCCTGTTTTTTCTTCTCAACCATTTTGCCGTTGCTCCTGTCAATATGATGGAGAGAGCATTGATGGCAATGATGGCATTTCCACTGGGCATTATGGGCGGTTACATTGTTGCGAATACTAAGAGTGTCTGGGGGAGTGTTCTTGTGCACATGATTGTCATGACATCCATGATAGCTGCCATTCAGATTATTTTGTAGAAATTGTGTGTTCTGACAAATATCAAAGTTCCTTATGACTCAAAATAGAATTACCAGCCTTTTGCAGCAGGATAAGAAACTGCTGATAGCCTATTACATGCCAGAGTTTCCTGTTGCTGGTGCGACGCTGCCCGTGCTTGAGGTGCTTGAGGAGAGCGGTGCTGATATCATTGAACTCGGTATGCCGTATTCAGATCCTATCGGCGATGGTCCGGTGATTCAGGAGGCAGCTCATACCGCTATCCGCAACGGTGTCACCATAGGGTATCTTTTTGCCTTAGTCCGGAAGGCTCGACGGGGTATAGGGTGCAGAAAAATTACCGCCCCCATCATTCTCATGGGCTACTGCAACCCGATGATTGCCTATGGTGTTGACTGTTTTCTGCATGAAGCGGTTGAAGCGGGCGTTGACGGGTTGCTTATTCCTGACCTTCCGCCCGAGGAGGCAGCTGATTTTCTTGAACGGGCCAAAGGGTTGGGTCTTACCGTTGTGTTTCTTGTTTCACCGGTAACACCGCCCGAAAGGATAGAGCTGATTGACTCTCTTTCGACTGATTTTTCCTACTGCCTTGCTGTCAATGCTACAACCGGTACCGCCAAACTTTCCGATGCATCCAACGATACAGCGGTCGATGACTACCTGAAAAGAGTACGCCAGCACACGAAGAAAAAAATTGTTGTCGGCTTTGGGATAAAGGACAGGGATCGAGTGAAATATATGTGGAGTCTGGCCGATGGGGCGGTTGTGGGTACGGCACTGCTGCAGCATATTGCCGCTTCAGCAACGCCCGAAGAGAGTGCCCGACTTGCTGCTGAGTTCTGGAAAACGCTGCGATAGTTTTTTTATGAACCTGCCCGAACAGCATTACCCTTCCGTCGATATCATTATCCCATATTACAAGCGGCGTGATCTGCTTGAGCGCTGTCTTGATTCGCTTGAAAATACCCTCTACCCCTCAATGAGCATTGTCGTGGTTGATAACGGCGGAAAAGAGGCTGGACTGGTTTTTCTTGTTAAACGTTACAGAAATGCACGACTGGTGAGGCTGCCGGAAAACAGAGGCTATGCCGGTGGGTGCAATGCAGGGCTGAAAAACACCTCAGCCGATTACGTTGTCTTTATGAATGATGATACTGTTCATGATCCCCATTGGCTTGATCAGCTTGTCTCTGTAGCTCTTGAGGATGATCGGACAGCTGCCTTGCAGCCGAAAATCCTTTCCCTGAAAGCTCATGGTAAAGGCAAAAAAGTTTTTGATTATGCTGGCGCGGCAGGTGGTATGATTGACAGGCTTGGTTATCCCTGGTGTCTTGGGCGCACCTTTTCCACACTTGAGAGTGACAAGGGGCAGTATGATACCAGGCAGGATATTTTCTGGGCGTCGGGAGTTGCCATGTTTGCAAACAGAGCGGTCGTCGAAGAACTCGGCGGGTTTGATGAAGATTTTTTTATGCAGATGGAGGAGATTGATCTCTCCTGGCGAATGAAGCTTGCCGGCTATCGTGTGCGATCAGTACCATCGTCCGTGATACTGCACGAGGGAGGTGCATCGCTGCAGGGTGGTTCTGCTGAAAAAATCTATTTCAACCATCGTAACAATATGACCATGCTGCTGAAAAACCTTGATACAGCAACACTGTTGTGGCTGCTTCCTCTTCGGTTACTGCTTGATGTTGCCGCGGCAATATCTTACCTTTTCCAGGGCACTGGCAGTCTAAAAAAATCCGGAGCGGTGTTTCGGGCAATAAGCTATAATTTCCCCAAGATTTCCTCTACCCTCAAAAAGCGCAATACTATTCAGACCTCAAGGGTTGTTAACGACCGCACCATTTTCCACTCCTCACCGATATCTCAACTCTTCCGCCGGTAGTTCACTCTTTTTTGAGTTCTGACGATACCAATGATTCAGCCTGTTTTTTCATAGCTGACATCATTAAAGGGCAATCGCGTTTCTGGACATTTTTTACAGCAAACCGGGGTGCAAAAAAATCAGGTTTAACTTCGGCTTTGTAGGTTAGGAATGTTCCTGTTCCTTGCCGATAATCGGCAAGAATCCACTCCCCATGATAGACTTTGAACTCTCCGGTGATTTGCTCAAAAAAAAGATGCTTCGGAACCTCTCCCCATACTTTCATTTTGATATTGACTGTCTTTTGAAAAAAGAGCATTCCCGATTTCCCTTTTTCAAAGATCACTTTTTCTGTGCCATTATCTGAAATTGTACCACTGTCAAGAACATTCGGGACGAATTTCTTATGATTGTCATAATCAGTAACAACCTCCCAAACCTTTTTTGGAGGTGCGGCAATATAGATATGTCCCTCTACTCCTGTAACCCCATCCGGAAGGTCGGCAAGGGCAACAACTGCCTTGCCGTTTAAAAGCTGTGCTTTCTCAGATGATAAGGAGTCAGAAGAGGTGGATTCTGTAGGCTGTGCCCATGACGGATAAGAAACAAAAGAGATCAGTACGACTATGATGGGAAGTAGTGAGCGGTATGCCCTTCGAATGGAGCTATGCATAGAGAGTTATAATAATTGTTTACTTGTTTTTAATTTTTTTCGACGGGAGATGACCCCACTGAATCATATCATTAACGGCGTCAATAATGCTCTCCTTAATCGGTTTAAAAGATATACCCAATTCCCGCTTGATTTTCGCATTGTCATAGCGCATTGTCCGGCCAATATTTGTGCGGATATACATGCCGGTATCTCTCGGTTGTGTGAAAGAAAGCACTTTCATCAGTATTGAGCCTGCCTTTCCTGAAAGATCAAGCTTTGGTAATGCATAGGTGTCAAAACCTGATGACGCAAGAAGTGCGACCAGTGTTTTCATGTTCATTGATTCGCCCGAGCAGAGATAACGACCGCTTGCCGAATTGGTTTCCATGGCAAGAATATGCGTCTTTGCTACATCCCGTACATCAACAAAACCCCAGTTAATATCCATGAGGCAAGGGTAACTCCCTATCATAATATCGCGGATGATCTGGTTACTTGTATTGAGCGAAGGACCGAGCGAAGGACCGATAACCATAAAGGGATTGATAGCAACCAGATCGAACTTTGGCCGTTTTCTCATAATAAAATCCCAGGCATCACGTTCAGCAAGTGTTTTAGAGTAGTGGTAAGGGTTGCGATCAAGCGAGGACATGGTATTCCAGTCTTTTTCAGTAAATACTTTGTTACTGTCCGCTTCATCGGTAATGGCCGCAATCGAAGAGGTAAAAATCACCCGTTTAACTCCGCCTGATTTCAGGCAGCTTTCAAGTACTGTTTCTGTTCCGTTAACTGCCGGGTCAACAAGATCGGTTTGCGGATTTTTAACGTTTATCTCATAAGGACTTGCCGTATGCATGACATAATCGCACCCTGCAATGGCAAGGTCATAGGAACCCTCAGCCAGCAGATCAGCTACAACAAGTTCTAAACGTTCGGAAGCTCCAGGAAGTCCCAGAAGGAAAGGATAGTTCTTCGGGCTTTTTCGTACCGTTCCTCTGACACGATACCCTTGCTCAAGGAGTTGTCGGACGATATGGGCAGCTATAAATCCGGATGCTCCGGTAACGCAAACAGGCTTATCAGTAATCATAGTGTTTCAAGAGTCAAAGGGTTGCAGGTAAAAAAAGCTGTCACTCTTTCGGCTAAAGGGCTTCAGCTCTTTGCTTGTGTGCCTTGAGTATTCCTGGCAGATCCTGTCGCTGCACAAAAATGACAAGGATTGGGGGTGCAAAAAAAAGGGGCTTGATTTCCGCATGATAAGAGAGTACTGTTCCTTGGATTGCAGGACTTGTTTCAAGCGCCCATTCTCCCCGGTAGACATCAAAATCTCCATCTACCTGCCCGAAGCTGATGTTATTTGGATACTCTTCTGTGATTTTCAAACGAAAATGAACAATTTTTTCGAAGATAAAAATACCGGTTTTTCCGATCTGGTCAAGAGTGATCTCATTGCCATGACGTTCAACAACTTTGCTTGACAAGACCTTGGGGAGGTAACTGCTCAGGTTGTCATAATCGGTAAGTGTCTTCCATACGCTTGCTGGTGGTGCGACAATATGTATTTTGCTGCTGACACTAACCACGTCATCGGGCAGGTAGGTAAGGTTGATAAGAATATCACCTTTCTGCAGCTGTTTTAATTCTGTTTCGTTCATGCAACTCCAGTGGAACAGTCTACGTTTCAATGTGAAATATCTCTGAATCGGTAGCAATAATGTACATTGGGCAGGGAGACTCTCCAATAATTTCGAGGGGGTGATGCTGTTTATAAACCTGCTTTTTTTGCAAACTCAGAAGCTAATTGTTACTTTTGCTCATGATAATCATTAACCTGCTCAGGTCATGATAGCATCCTTTGAAGATCGCCTCTTAAGTGCTTTGCGGGCATTTAATCATATCCTGCATGCTTTTCTGGCCGTAGCACTTGTGCTGGCAAGCATGATGGTCTTATGGGAGTTTTTCATGGCGGTTGTCCATTCGTTTGAGATAAACAATCTTGCTCATGGTTTTCTGCAGGCCTTGGGTACCCTTTTTATTGTGTGGACTCTGTCGAGTCTGATTTCTGCTGAAATCAATTACGTGCAGACCGGAGTGTTCCATGTTGTCGTCTTCATTGAAGTAGCCATGATAACTCTTCTTCGTCAGCTGATTGTTGAACCTGTCCGTACAGCGACAGCCGGTCAGAATATAGAACAGCTTACCAACCCATGGCATTATGCTCTTCTGCTTGCCTCCCTTCTCGTCATCGGCATTCTGCACAAATTGGTGACCAGTTCAGAAAAAAAAGGCAGTGATCATGAATCCTCAAGCCCAAATCTGTCTGATCATAAAAAAATGTTATAAGTCCTATAGGTCTTATAGGGCCTATAAGACTTATAACTCGCTCTAACCCTTCAGCTTATGGTTACCACCACGACACTCGAATTTCTCTCGAACCTGAAAGCCAATAATACCAAGGCATGGTTTGATGAGCACAAAAAAGAGTTTCAGAAGGCGCAGGGTGATGTGTTGAATACTGTGGTGCAGTTACTTGTGGAGATTGCAGAATTTGACTTCGATATTGCCACATCACATCTTGATCCGAAAACATGTATTATGCGCATCAACCGCGACATACGCTTTTCAAAAGATAAAACGCCCTACAAAACAAACTTCTTTGCCTTTATCAACAAGGGAGGCAGGAAGAGTCCCTATGCTGGATATTATCTCCATGTGGAACCTGGAGCATCATTTATCGGCGGGGGTATTTATATGCCCGAAGCTGCCACTCTTGATCAGATAAGGCAGCACATTGGCCACTCTTTCAGTGAGTGGCAATCAATCGTTTGCCACAAAGAGCTTCTTCACTTTTTCCCTGAAGGCGTCAAGGCCTCCGGTAAATTGGTCAGGCCTCCAAAAGGTTATGAAAGCACAAACCCCGCAATAGAGTTTCTAAAATGCAAAGACTACTACACCCAACGCTTTCTCAGCGATCATGAAGTAACCGATTCCGCATTGATAACATCGCTGTCCAGGACGTTCAAATCGGTGAAACCGTTGATCGATTTTCTCAACCGCCCATTATAATAGACGGTATCTATTGCGCAAAGAGCGGTTCGGCGTGGATGATGACACGGTATGCTTCGGGCAGTGACTGGTATATTGCACCTTCCAGTCTGCTTGTGAGTGAGTGAACCTCTTCCAGGAGTACCTCATCGTTAAATGAGCAGTGCAGGGTTATAAAGAGCTTCTGCTTCTCATTTTTCCTGATCTGAATGTCGTGGACGTTCTGAACATTCTCGATGTGTTGTGCGACATTGACAATGATGTTGCGCACAAGTTTTTCTTTTTCTGATGAAAGAGAGCTGGTGCTATGTTCATCATTGCGGAGTGGATCAATATGGATACAGATATCAATTTCTCCATCGAACTCTCTGTGCAGCTCCTCCTCGAGAGCGGTAACGGTATCGTGCGCCTGTTTTATGGTCAGCTGCTGGTCAATTTCAACATCGAAGGTGATGTGCTTGTTTTTATCGGTAAGGTTTGTCGAAATGTTATGGGCGTGAAGGTTGTGATTCAGACCAATCACGTGCACGCGTTCGGCTATTGTTTCGTTGTTGAGTGCAATAGGTTTGGTATTGATGGTAAAATCAGCCACGGGAAAATCTTCACGCACTTTCTGTTCGATATTACGGCAGATTTGCTGAACTTTTTCAACTGATAAGGTCCTGTTTACACAGATGACCATTTCAACAAATACTTGAGGTCCTGTAGGTTTTACCCTGAGTTTATCAATGGAGATGACTCCGTCGATGGTCATGGCTATCTCTTCAATCCTCTCTGAAAGTCCTTCAGGAGCTGCATCGATCAAGATATCGATTGTTTTTTTCCCGAGCTTGAAAGCTGCCCATCCAACTAAAAGGGCGACCGTAATACCCGCGACAGCATCTGCCCAGGCAATGCCCATACGCACGAAAAAAAGACCGACAAGGACTACCGCCGAACTGAGAATATCGGAGCTGAAGTGAAGTGCATCAGCTTCAAGCGCCTGACTGTTGGTCTCTTTTGCAACTTTTTTCAGCGCTCTTGAACGCGAAACATCGACAATGATGGAAATGATCATAATGGCAAAGGCATACCATGTGACCTCAACTTCCATGGCGCCTCCTTTCAGCCGGACGATTGCTTCATAGATTATCCATGCGCTTGTGACAACAAGAAGACCGGTTTCGATGAGTGCTGAGACACTTTCCACCTTGGCATGCCCATAGTGATGTTTACTGTCGGCAGGTTTGTCGCTCATTCTGACCGCAAACAGGGTAAGACCTGCAGCGCCGAAGTCAAGTGCTGAATGCGCAGCTTCAGAAATAATGCCGATACTGCCGGTCTTGATACCGACCACGAGTTTCATGGCGGTAAGCAGGAGACTTGCAGCTACCGAGCTTAGGGCTACCTTTTGTTTTTTAAGACTGTTTTCCATTTCTCTCTTTATGCGGCCATAATTTTTCTCTGTTTACATCAGTTTGATGCTCAATGTACCGACATGCGTGTCGCCCTGCAAATTTCGTTCAGTGCAACGGCAACTATTACCTGCTTTAATTGGTATATTTTGCAAACACATACAACTTTATTTATTATGAGAATAGGTATTATCTGTCATCCCACGTATGGAGGGAGCGGTGCAATAGCCACTGAGCTTGGCAAGGCGCTGGCTGCCAAAGGTCACATGGTTCATTTTTTCAGCCAATCGGTACCTTTTCGGCTTGGCACCTTTTCAAAAAACATCTTTTACCACGAGGTCGAACTCAAACATTACCCTCTTTTTGAGTGTTCTTTTTATTCCCTTGCGCTTGCTTCAAAAATAGCTGAGGTCGCCTATTATGAAAAGCTTGATGTAGTGCATGCCCATTATGCTATTCCTCATGCCCTCAGTGCCATGCTTGCCCGACAGATTCTTGAGGACAAGTGTTCCCATTCAAAATGTTTCAAGATTGCCACAACGCTTCATGGCACTGATATAACGGTTGTCGGTGCTGACCGTGGGATGGAGGATGTTGTGCGGTTGGCCATCAACAAGTCTGATGGGGTAACATCTGTTTCCGAGTACCTGAAGGATGAAACGGTCAGGATGTTCAGCCCGAAAAAGGAGATCACGGTGATTTCAAATTTTGTTGATACCTCACTGTTTTTTCGTTCTCCCATACAGGAAATTCGTGAACAGCTCGGTATTGGTGATGAAAAAATAGTTATTCATATCTCCAATTTCAGGCCGGTGAAATGTATCAGTGATATTATCCGGATTTTTTATGCCTTGACCGAGCGTCTTGATTCCACGATGCTGCTTGTCGGTGATGGTCCCGAACGAAGTGAAGCTGAGATTCTGGTGCGAGAGTTGGGGATTGCCGACAGGGTCAGGTTCCTCGGCAAACTTGACGATATTGTCCCACTGCTTTCAATTGCCGATCTTATGCTGATGCCAAGCAATGTGGAGTCATTCGGGCTTGCTGCTCTTGAGGCTATGGCATGCGGTGTGCCGGTTGTGGCCACCTTGGCGGGCGGGTTTCCCGAATTTATTATTCAGGGGGTTCATGGTTATCTTCTTGCTCCAGGAGATATTGATGGCATGACAGAGAAAGCCCTCCTTCTGCTTACAGACCATGACCACTGGATCGAGTGTTCCGAAGCCTGTGTCCTGCAAGCGAAGCAGTTCGAGACAGCTTCGCTTGTTGAACAGTATGAAGAGTATTATACAAGGCTTCTTGAAGAAGAGTAATGTGCCGTATTCTTGTCAGTAGCGTTTGGTTGTAAGGAGGACGCTACGGTATTTTTCAAGGTTTTCGAGAACTTCTCCTGTTCCTCTTGCGACTGCTGTAAGTGGATCTTCACTGATATGAACGGCGAGTCTTGTCTCTTCATTGATTTTTTTATCAAGCCCTTTGATCAGTGCTCCACCTCCGGCAAGGAAAAGACCACGATCCAGAATATCGGCCGATAGTTCCGGCTTGGTCACCTCAAGGCTTTTTTTGATCGAGGTGATGATCTGGCTGATCGGGGTGGCAATTGCTTCCCTTATGGTGGCTGAGTTGACCTCCCGCTCTTCGGGCAGTGCGGTCACAAGGTTTCTTCCTCTGACCATCATGGTCATTTCTTTTTCCAGCTTGTAGGCCGATGCAATTTTTATTTTGACATCTTCTGCCGTGCGTTCACCGATGGCAAGACTGTATGCCTTCCTGAAGTGACGCATAATGGCGTTGGTGATATCGGTTCCTGCAACTCGCAGGGATTCTCCGGATGCAATGCCGCCGAGTGAAATAACGGCAATTTCCGTTGTACCGCCACCGATATCGACAATCATATTGCCCATCGGTTCCTTGACGTCAAGCCCAATCCCTATTGCCGCCGCCATTGGTTCAGTCACCAGATAAACCTCTCTTGCACCTACATGTTCGGCAGAGTCGCGTACAGCACGTTTTTCGACTTCCGTGATGCCTGAAGGTATACCGATAACCATACGACGGATGCCGAATGAAAATTGAGTTTTTGTTTTATTGATCAACCCCTTGATCAGCTCTTCGGTTGCTTCATAATCAGCAATAACTCCACTTGCGAGAGGACGGATAGTAAGAATACCGGGATGCGTTTTTTCGTGCATGAGCAGAGCTTCATGACCGATAGCAACAATTTTTCCTGTATTGCGTTCACGGGCGACAATCGAGGGTTCATTTAAAACAACGCCTTGGCCCCGGATAAAAATCAATGTATTTGCTGTTCCAAGATCAATGGCAACATCTCTGAACAGATTACTGAAAAAGCTCATCTTAACATGGTTCGATGTGTATCATAGTGGCTTGGAAAGAAGCTTATTCAAGCTATATTCCCAGGTTTTTAATTTGATCTCTAAGTTAGGGAATAGAAAAATTTTTTCAAATTAAAAGGGTGTTTTAAGGTTTTATTTTCAGGCAATTTTTTTTCTGTTGCACATTGCATATAGTCGGGGTTCCGATAAATAGAGCTATTGAGTACATTATTACAAGCAAATTCTTGAATTCAGATAACCAAAAATCAGTGAGAAGTGCTGCCCCTCTATCGTTTTGCTGAAGATCATTCAGCTTTAAAAGAGCAACTGAGCAGAAGTGTAACTTTTGATGTCTCGGTTCAGTCTACTGTCGATGAGATCCTGAGAGATGTACGGCAGAAAGGAGATCCTTCTGTTCTGGACTACACGGAGAGGTTCCAGGGGATCCGCCTGAAGGATATGATGGTTTCCCCTGATGAAATTCAGCATGCCTATAAACATGCAGATCACGGGTTTCTTGAGGTCCTTGAGGAGGCGTACAGCAATATCATTCGTTTTCATCAGCATGAAGTCGAGAAAAGTTTTTTTTATGAAGCTGAAGGAGGAGTGATTCTCGGTCAGCGGGTGACACCCATGGAAAAAGCCCTGCTGTATGTGCCGGGTGGCAAGGCCTCCTATCCTTCGTCGCTTCTTATGAATGCCGCCCCTGCAAAAGTTGCCGGTGTAAAGGATATTTTTATTACCACTCCATGTGATGCAACGGGAGAGATCAATCCAAATATTCTTGCAGCCGCTGCGGTGGCCGGTATCGGCAGCGTCTACAAAATCGGAGGCGCACAGGCCATAGGGGCTTTTGCCTACGGGACAGAAACCATTCCCAAGGTTGATATTATTACCGGTCCGGGGAACAAATATGTGGCACTGGCCAAAAAACAGGTGTTCGGTCATGTCTCTATCGACAGTATAGCCGGGCCTTCCGAGGTGGTTATCATTGCTGATGAAACGGCCAATCCTGAATTTATCGTGCTTGATATGTTTGCCCAGGCGGAACATGATCCAGATGCCTCTGCGGTACTGATCACTACTTCTGAAAAGCTGGCTGTTTCAGTAAGAGATTACGCTGAAACCCGCCTTCCGACAATGCTTCGCAAGGAGATTATTGCCTCTTCGCTGCAGCATAATGGAGCTGTTGTGCTTGTTGAGTCGCTTGAAGAGGCTTGCATAGTCTCGGATATGATAGCCCCGGAGCATTTGGAACTCCATGTTGAGCATCCCTGGGATATCCTTCCTCGAATCCACCATGCCGGTGCTATTTTCATGGGGAGTTATTCCTGCGAAACTGTCGGGGATTATTTTGCCGGACCAAATCATACGTTGCCAACCAGTGGTACCGCAAGATTTTTTTCACCGCTTTCTGTTCGTGATTTTATCAAGCATACATCGATTATCTCCTGGTCGAAGCAGCAACTGCACTCGAGTGGAGAAAAAATTGCTGCTTTTGCTGATTATGAAGGGCTTCAGGCTCATGCCGAAGCGGTCAGGGCAAGATTGAGAGCGCTATGAGAGTCGGTGACTTTGATTACGAACTGCCTGAAGAAAAGATTGCCAAATATCCTCCTATCGAGCGAGGTTCGACCAGGCTTCTGGTACTCGACCGTCACTCAGGTGCAATAGCTCATGCCGGATATGCCGGTCTGGATGCTTTTTTGAAGGCAGGTGATCTGCTTGTGCTTAATAACACCCGGGTAATCAGGGCAAGGCTGTTTGTGAGCAAACAGACAGGTGGCAGGATCGAATTGATGCTTCTTGAAAAACATCAGGATGAGCAAAGTCTGGTTCTTTACCGGGGGAAGCTGAAAAAAGGCGATACGCTTATCGTGTACGATCGTGAGCTGCTTGTTGCTGAGATTGTTGATCATGGGATTGCCCGTATTTCAGTTTCCGGTGAGGGATCGTTAACAGATCTTTTCGATCATTTCGGTGGAGTGCCCATTCCTCCCTATCTCAAACGGGATGCCGAAGAGGTGGATCAGGAGCGTTACCAGACGGTGTTTGCTGAACTCCCTGGTTCTGTAGCTGCTCCTACAGCCTCACTGAATATGACGCATGAGCTGTTTGATAAGCTTCACTGCAAGGGTGTGGATGTTGCCACCCTCGCTCTCCATGTTGGACTCGGCACCTTTCTTCCTATCAGGGTGGAGTCGTTTGAGGAGCACGTCATGCATCATGAATTTTATTCGATTCCAATGCAGACAGCCGAAAAGATACGGCAGACCAAAGCTTCAGGAGGAAGAGTTGTTGCTGTCGGAACTACCGTTACCAGAGCGCTCGAACATGCTGGTGAGCGTATCATGATCTCTTCAGGCTCTGATGGCGGCAAGCCACTCACTGGAGAAGCTGATATTTTTATTTATCCTGGCTATGAGTTTCGTCTGATCGATCTCCTTCTGACCAATTTTCATGCTCCGCGATCTACAGTACTGATGCTTACCGCAGCATTGGCCGGTCAGGCTAATCTTCAACATGCCTATAAAGAAGCCCTTGAAAAGGGATACAGTTTTCTCAGTTATGGTGACAGTATGTTGATCGTATAGTTCTTTTTTTTTCAGAAGATGCCTTTTTTCCCTTCCACGTAAAGAAAACAAGTATAACCAGGTTTTCTGCCTAAAGAACTTCGGCGTTTTTGCGGGACGTAAGGTTGCTTATTTTGGTTTTAAAAGGAGGGGATGGTATTTTTACTTTTCATTATCGCGGGTGTTTCCCGCAGGTATGTCCTGCCATTTATTTTATAGAGCATTCGTTTCCAACATCCATAACACCGGGAGATTGACCTTATGAGTCTTGTACAACAATATCGTGCACATACCGAAGAGCGAGCAAAGCTTTGTATTCCACCTTTACCCTTAACTGCCGAGCAGGCACGATTGCTTATCGATCTGCTGAAGCAGGATCTCGTCCAGGAAAAGGAGTACCTGCTTGAGTTATTTCGTGAGCATATCAGTCCGGGTGTTGACGATGCTGCGTTTGAAAAAGCAGCTTTTCTTGACGGTATTCTCAAAGGGGATATTGCCTGCAGTGTGATCAATACTGTTGAAGCCGTAAGGATTTTAGGAACTATGCTTGGAGGCTATAATGTCAAGCCCCTTGTCGACGCATTAAGTCATAAAGAGCCAGAGATATGCAGCGAAGCCGCGCTTGTGTTAAAAAAGACTCTGCTCGTCTATGATATGTTTGATGTGGTCGTCAGCCTTTCAAAAACCAACACCTATGCAGAAGAGGTGCTTACCTCCTGGGCAGATGCCGAATGGTTTACCGCCAAGCCTCTTCTTCCCGAAAAAATGACACTTACCGTCTTCAAGGTGCCTGGTGAAACCAATACCGATGATCTCTCTCCTGCCAGTGAGGCCTTTACCCGCAGTGATATTCCCCTGCACTCTCTTTGTATGCTTGGCTCCAAAATGACCGATCCGATAGGAACTATTGCAACCTTGAAAGCGAAAGGTCATCCTCTCGCTTATGTTGGTGATGTCGTGGGTACCGGTTCAAGCCGCAAGTCCGGTATTAACTCGGTTCAGTGGCATCTGGGCAACAATATTCCGGCAGTGCCGAACAAGCGGACTGGTGGTGTGGTGATTGGCAGTATTATAGCACCCATATTTTTCAACACGGCAGAGGATTCCGGAGCATTGCCGATCCAGACTGATGTCACAGCCATGGAGATGGGGGATGTTATCGATCTCTTCCTTTTTGATGGAAGAGTTGAGAAGAACGGTGAAGTCATTGCACGTTTCGAGCTTTCGCCGAACACGCTTTCTGATGAGGTTCGCGCTGGGGGACGTATTCCTCTGATTATAGGCAGAACCCTGACCAGAAAAGCCAGAAAAGCTCTTGGATTAGGTGAAGACACCGTGTTTATTCGACCGGAACAGCCTGTAGATAGCGGTAAGGGCTATACGCTTGCTCAAAAAATGATCGGCAGGGCCTGCGGTTTGCCGGGAGTACGTCCGGGTATGTATGTCGAACCTGAAACCTTGACGGTTGGCTCACAGGATACCACAGGTGCCATGACCCGTGACGAAGTGAAGGAGTTTGCAGCGTTGAGTTTCAGTGCAGATCTCCTGATGCAGAGCTTTTGTCATACCTCTGCCTATCCGAAGCCTTCCGATGTTAAGATGCACCGAAGCTTGCCCTACTTTATTCAGAGCAGGGGAGGTGTTTCCCTGAAACCGGGTGACGGAGTTATTCATACCTGGCTGAACCGTATGGTATTGCCCGATACCCTTGGTACCGGTGCCGACTCCCATACCCGCTTTCCGATAGGTATATCGTTTCCTGCCGGATCCGGACTTGTGGCTTTTGCCGGAGTTACAGGAACTATGCCTCTGAATGTTCCTGAATCAGTGCTTGTGCGTTTTTCAGGTAAGCTTCAACCAGGAATTACCTTGCGTGATCTTGTCAATGCCATTCCTTATGAGGCCATCAAGCGGGGTATGTTGACGGTGGAAAAGAAAGGAAAGAAGAATGTTTTTGCAGGACGTATTCTGGAGATTGAGGGGCTGCCGCAGCTCAAGGTGGAACAAGCCTTTGAACTGAGTGATGCCTCAGCTGAACGCAGCGCGGCGGCATGTACCGTTCGCCTTGATAAAGAGCCGGTCATTGAATATCTCAGTTCGAACATCACCTTGCTCCAGCAGATGATTGAAGAGGGCTACGGCGACGCTGACACCCTGAAACGTCGTATCGGCAAGATGCAGGCATGGCTGAAAGAGCCATCTCTTCTTGAGCCTGATGCTGACGCACAGTATGCGGAAGTGATCGAGATTGATATGAGTAAAATCAATGAACCGATTCTGGCCTGTCCTAACGATCCTGACGATGTCATGACGCTTACTGAGGTTCTTCGTGATGCAAAGAGGCCTAAAGTAATAGATGAGGTGTTTGTTGGTAGCTGCATGACCAATATCGGACATTTCAGGGCTCTCGGGGAGGTTTTAAGGGATAAGGGGGCGGTGCCTGTTAAACTTTGGATCGTGCCTCCTACCAAGATGGATATGAAAAAACTTGTCGAGGAAGGCTATTATTCAGTATTCGGTGCGTCAGGAGCCCGTATTGAGTCTCCGGGCTGTTCGCTCTGCATGGGTAACCAGGCAAGAGTTGCCGATAATGCGGTAGTATTTTCAACCAGTACAAGAAATTTTGATAATCGTATGGGCACTGGTGCACAGGTATATCTTGGTTCGGCAGAGCTTGCCGCATTGTGTGCACTTCTTGGTCATCTTCCAAACAGGGATGAATATATGGAGGTTTACTCCAGACATCTTTCAGGTGAGAAAGAAGAAAACATCTATCGCTACCTGAACTTTGATGAGCTTGAAAAAGCGGAATTGGAGATGCTTGTAGAGTAAAAATAACATTTGTTGTGGCGGGATATCGAAATATTTTGCATATTCCGCCATACAGTAGTCTTTTGAAAAGTCGCTGTTTTTTTTTAATATTGGAAAGCTGAAGAAGCTGTCAATTATCAAACAACAAAAAATATCCAGCAATGAAAAAATTTTTCGTATTCCTCTTTCTTTTAAGCTCAGTTTCTTTCGTAGGCTGTGCTAAGAAAACTGAAGCTCCTGCAGAAGCACCTGCCGCAGCAGCACCAGCAGCAGAAGCACCAGCAGCTCCTGCAGCACCAGCCGCTCCTGCAGCACCAGCAGCAGAAGCTCCAGCCGCAGCACCAGCCGCTCCTGCAGCACCAGCAGCAGAAGCACCAGCCGCTCCTGCAGCACCTGCAAAATAAGTTTCCGTTTATCCGGGTTCTTATGCTCAAGAGACAGAACTTTAGTTCTGTCTCTTTTTTTTTGCTCGAAATTTCAGATAAAAAAAAAGACACAGTTTGTTGAACTGTGTCTTTTTTTTGCTGAGGAGGCAGGACTCGAACCTGCAATTGTCTGATCCAGAATCAGGTGCCTTACCAATTTGGCCACTCCTCAATATCATTCCAATAAGTGTGCACCCGAGAGGAGTCGAACCTCTAACCGTCTGATTCGTAGTCAGATACTCTATCCAGTTGAGCTACGGGTGCTTTTATGTAGCGTGTACGGGATTCGAACCCGTGATCTTCGCCTTGAGAGGGCGATGTCCTGGGCCACTAGACGAACACGCCAGGTACTTCTTCTTGTCACAACCTGTGGGCCCTGTAGGACTTGAACCTACGACCCAGCGATTATGAGTCGCTTGCTCTGACCAACTGAGCTAAGGGCCCTCAATGCTTGGCTTTAGAGGCAGTTAATATAACGTTTCATTGATAATATCCAAAACAATAATCTTTTTTTTCGTGGCAGTTAAAATTCGGTATACTTTTCGCGACTGATAGCAGCTCCCAGGCTGTTCAGCTTTGCCTCAATATTCTCATACCCCCTGTCAAGGTGGTAGACTCTCAATACCTCTGTAGTTCCTTCAGCAACAAGCCCGGCAAGCACAAGGCTGGCGGATGCTCTCAGATCGGTCGACATAACGGTAGTGCCGGAAAGCTTTTGGGGCCCGTTAACAACCGCCTGGTTTTTACGGATGTCGATATGAGCCCCAAGTCTGTTCAATTCTGGTATATGGTTGAATCGCTCATGGTAGACCTTGTCAATAATATGGCTTGTTCCCTCTGCCTGGGTCATCAACGCTATCCATTGAGCCTGCATGTCGGTCGGAAAGGCGGGATATGGTTTTGCCGTGACATCAGTTGATAAAAGCTTTTCCGGGCTTTTCAGGGTAACGCTGTTCACGGTTGTTTCAACACGGCAACCGGCATGAATAAATTTTTTCAGAACAGCTTTCAGTTGTTCGGGATCAACACCGTTTACCGTTAGATCTCCGCCTGTTATGGCTGCAGCTGCAAGCAGGGTTCCTGCTTCAATGCGGTCAAAAACATTATGAAATTCAGTAGCGGAGAGTGCATTGCACCCTTTTATTTCAAGTTCTGTGCTTCCTGTTCCCATGATGGTGGCACCCATGGATGTGAGAAAGTTGCAAAGTGTCTCAATTTCCGGTTCCGTTGCGGCGTTGCTGATGGTCGTTGTGCCCTCAGCAAGCACAGCTGCCATTAAAGCGTTTCCTGTAGCCCCGACAGAGGAAATGGGGAAATCGATATGGGCTCCACGCAGCTTGCCTTCCTTGACCGTTGCCTCAATAAACCCTGTTTCAATGGTGATGGTGGCTCCAAGCTTTTCCATGGCCATTAAATGAAGGTCTATTGGACGAGGACCGAATGCGCAACCTCCGGGAAGAGAGACCCTTGCGTGGCCGAACCGAGCGAGCAAGGGACCGAGCACATAGATGGAGGCCCTCATTTTTTTAACCAGTTCATACGGAGCCTGAAGACTTTTCACATTTCGGGACGAAACCGTCAACGTGTTTCCGGAAAAGGAGGTTTCAGCCCCCAAGTGATGAAGGAGCTGGGTAAAGGTCAGGATATCCTTCAGGTCCGGGATATGATGCAGAACAAAAGTGCCGTTTCCGGTAAGAAGTGTAGCTGCAATAATGGGTAAGGAGGTGTTTTTTGAACCTGAGGCAGTTATGCAGCCGGTGATCCTGCGTCCGCCTCTTATGACAAGCTTGTCCATGTAAGGGTAATGGTACTCTGATGAAAAAACCGATATTTACAATTATTTCAGGTCATGAAAAACAAATTATTTTTTTTCGAACCGTTTGCGAAGAAAAGGTTTTTATCCTTTACCTTTAACTGAAGTTCTTATAAGGTTTGTCAATGGTTTTGCGGAGCCGCTTTCTTGTAAAGCGTTTGAATATAAGCTCGAGGATTTTATATGATTGATATTGTTTCACCCGGCCGGCTCTCTCTTTTTCTGCGGAGGTCGTTCGTGCAGTTACTCTTTCTGTTGCTGTTGGTTCTGCCTTGTATGCCTCTCACAGCAGGAGTTGCACCTCGGGTAAACAGTGAGATATCAAGAATCATGAAAGAGCGGAAAGCCATAGAGCAGAATCTCACGGTACTGAAACAACAGCTTAAGGAGTACAAGTCAAAACTGAACGTGACAACGCGCAAGGAATCGCAGTCATTCAAGGCACTTGAGAATATCCGTACACAGATTCTTATGCTTGAAAAGATTATCAGTGAAAATCAGCACTATCTTGAAAAGCTTGACAAGGATATCGATCAGCTGGAACATGAACTTCAGAGTAATCGCCAGATTTACGGCAGGGTTTCTGATGATTTTCGCAGAACTGCTGTGTCAGTCTATAAATATGGGGGAACGAGGGATATTGAGCATGTTTTTGCTTCAGGTTCTGTGAATAAGGCCCTTATGCGTGCACAATATATGGGTTTTTTTACCAGGGCTGTGCGCCACAATGTTGATGAATTGCAGCAGGTTGCCCGGAAACTTGAAAACAGCCGTCTTGCGCTTGAGCAAACCTATAAGCACAAAGCTGAAATGGTCAGGGAGCAGGAGCAGCAGTTGAAAAGCTGGTCGGTAAGTAAAAAAGAAAAAGAGGTGGTGCTTGATCGCCTGAAGAAAAACAAGCAGGAATATGCAGCACAACTTGCTGATGTCCAGAAAAAACGTATGCAGCTGCAATCCCGGATAGAGTCTCTTATTCTTGCTGAACAGCGGGCAGTGGAAGTCGCAAAGATCCGACAGCAGAAAATAGTTGAGGCAAAGCGACGTGAGGCCCAGAGAGCCGAAGCGATGCAACGAGAGGCGCGGCGGCAAGAAGCAAAGCGACGTGAGGAACAGCAGCGTGAAGAACAGCGCCGTGAAGCCAGACGGAGTAAAACGCCATACGAACAACCTGCCATCCATGAACCTGCAGCTGCCAAAAAAGAAACAAAACAGCCGGAACCAATTGAGACCAGAGTCCCTGAAAAGGAGCGTATTGCCATTGCGCCTGAAGCGGGTTTAAACGAGCTGGAAAAGGTTTCAGCAGATTTTGATCATGCTGCCGGTTCGTTGCCTTGGCCTGTACGGAATGGTGTTATCGCTCACAAGTTTGGATCTGTAGAGGATAAGGATCTTAAAATTGTTACGAACAATAATGGTATTGATATAACGGTTCCTGCCAATTCTCAGGTAAGGGCGGTCTCGGGTGGTAAAGTCGTTCAGATCGCATTTCTTCCTACTTTTGGCAATGTTGTGATTGTCCGGCATCCTAAATCTTACCTTACCGTGTACGCTAATCTTGGCCAGTTACATGTGGCAAAGGACGATCTTATTAAATCACAACAGCTTGTAGGGCTTTCGGGCAAAATGGCGGGCGAAGCCTCAGTTGTTCATTTTGAAATATGGAAGGGTCGTGTCAAACTGAATCCTGAAAAATGGCTTAGGTAATAACCATTATGGGAGTTAAAGAACTTTTTTCAGCGATTTTTTCGCTTTTGTTCCAATACCGGAAATTCTGGAAAAATCTTAAAGAAGGAGCCACTGGCGATGAGTTCAATGTGCTCAGGGATTATGCCGTTCCCGTTATTGCCCTTGTGCAGATCGCTAAGTTTCCTTTAATAGGTCTGCCCCGACAGGCTATGATTTTTGCCATAGCCAATTTTCTGATCGATATTGCAGCGCTCTATCTTATGATGGGAGGAGCAGCTTATTTGCTTGTTCGTGAACGTTCTGAAAGTATCAAGGATGTCATATTGACGGTTTTCTGTTATTCCATGACTCCGGTCTGGCTTTTCGAACTTCTCTATTTTACCGGCGGATGGAGTTGGCTTTTCGCCTTTCTTGCACTAAGCTATACTCTTGTGATCGCTAAAAACGGTCTGGCAGTTATGCTTGATTTCCATTCCGGCGCTACGGGCAATGCACTGAGAAATACAGCTTTATTTGTAGTGATGGTCAATACTTCAGTCTTTCTGCTGATCAGGGCTGTCATGCGGTTGTTCAACTTTTAGATGACCTCATAGTATGAAGGTTCAGGATCTCCATTTCGATTATTCCATTGTTGAAGATATTCTTAAGGCATTTCTTGTCAATGAGATACATAAGTTCGGGTTCAGTTCGCTTGTCCTTGGTCTTTCGGGCGGAATAGATTCAGCGGTGGTGTGTGAACTTGCCGTTCGTGCATTGGGTGCAGACAATGTTCTTGCGCTTATGATGCCCTATGCAACCAGCAGTCCTGAAAGCATCGAGCATGCTGAGCTCATGATCCGGAGGCTGGGCATAAGGGCAGAAGAGGTTTCCATAACGCCTGTTGTGGATGCTTTTTTTTCGACAATACCGTCTGATCAGTTGCTGAGAAGAGGGAACATCATGGCCCGTACAAGAATGGTATTTCTCTATGATGTTTCAGCAAGAGAGAGCAGGCTTGTAGCAGGAACAAGCAATAAAACAGAGTTAATGCTCGGTTATGGCACCATGTTCGGCGATATGGCTTCTGCAGTCAATCCCATAGGTGATCTCTATAAAACCCAGATAAGGGGTCTTGCACGTCATCTCGGTATCCCTGATGAACTGATTGTCAAAGCACCTTCGGCTGATCTCTGGGAAGGACAGAGTGATGAGGACGACCTCGGATTCAGCTATGAAGCTGTTGATCTTCTCCTCTATATGATGCTTGAAAAAAGAATGGATAAACAGGCTGTTCTCGACGAAGGTATCCCTGAGCCATTTTATGACCGAGTCAGAAAGATGGTTGTCCGAAACCAGTACAAGCGTATGATGCCGGTTATTGCAAAAATTTCAAGCCGTACCCCCGGCATAGACTTTCGGTATGCCAGAGACTGGCAGGAAGTAAAATAGGTTATAAAGGGCCTATGAGACCTTCAAAAAGATCTCAAAACCGTGTCAACCAGAAAGTGTTTGTCATCTTTTCCCGGATAATCGGTCGTAAAGTGCAATCCTCTTGACTCGCGTCGTTTTATGGCGCTTTCAATAATAAGACTGGCAACCTTGATAATGTTTCTCAGTTCGAGGATCTGTGTCGTGATCTTTGTTTTTTTAAAGTACGACTCTGTTTCTTCTTTGAGAAAGTCAATTCTCCTTTTTGCCCGCTGCAGCCTGAGATCGCTCCGCACAATACCGACATAATCGTTCATGACCTGCTGTGCTTCCCGCTTGTTGTGAGAGACAAGAATCCACTCTTCGGGATTGACGGTTCCTGTATCGTCCCAATCAGGAAAATCGATTGCATTATCTAATGTGACAAGTTGTTCGCGGATATTACCGCATGCCCTCCATGCAAAGACAAGCGCTTCAAGCAGAGAGTTACTTGCAAGACGGTTTGCTCCGTGAACCCCGGTACAACTGGTCTCACCGCACGCATAGAGGCGGTTGATCGTGGTTTGTCCCTTGTCGTCTGTACGGATACCTCCGCAGGAATAGTGTGCCGCAGGAACAACGGGAATCATCTCCCTGGTCATATCAATTCCAAAGCCAAGGCAGGTCTCGTAGATATTGGGAAAATGTTCCTTTGTTTTTTCGGGATCGATATGCGTTACATCAAGAAAGACGCAATCCTCACCGCTTTTTTTAATTTCCGAGTCGATAGCCCGTGCAACAATATCCCGAGGTGCAAGATTCTGGCGTTTATCATACTTGTGCATGAATTCCTGACCGTTTTTCAGTTTCAATACTCCTCCGAATCCTCGGACTGCTTCGGAAATCAGAAATGATTTGGCTTTCGGATGGTAGAGCGCGGTTGGATGAAACTGAATAAACTCCATATTGGAAATTTCAGCTCCAGCCCTGTATCCCATCGCCACACCGTCTCCTGTTGCAATTTCAGGATTGGTCGTGTATGGATAAACATGCCCCAGACCGCCGGAAGCGAGCATGGTGATTTTTGCAAGGATTTTTTTTGGCTGGCGCTGCAATGAGTCAAGAACGTAAGCCCCGTAACAGTTGATATCGTTTGTTTTGATACCGAGGTGATGCTCGGTAAGCAGTTCGATGGCAAAATAGTGTTCAAGCAGGGTGATATTGGGATGACTGTTGATACTATTGAGCAGTGCTGTTTCAACCTCTTTTCCAGTCAAGTCCTGTGCGTGGACAATTCTGCTTCTCGAGTGGCCACCCTCTTTGCCGAGGTGCAGATTGTTATGGTCCGAGGTTGTAAAGTTGACACCCAGTTCGGTAAGTCGTTTTATGTGCTGAGGGCCCTCTGTAACCATAAGGGAGACCATTTTTTCATTGCACAGCCCGGCACCGGCTTCGAGAGTATCGGCAATATGCAGTTCGGCACTGTCGTTGTCATCTATAGTGGCAGCGATACCTCCCTGGGCCCAGTTGGTATTGGAGGTGCAGCTTTCCTTTTTAGTGATGATGGTTACTTTGGCGTGATCGGCCATATGAATGGCAAAATAAAGTCCGCCAATACCACTGCCGATTACAAGAACATCAGTTTTGAGTGATTCAGTCATAACTGTGATGCACCTCTTTATTAAAGGTTATTGTGCGGAATATTTGAATGTCCCTGACAACAAACGTGGAACAGGACAAGAGTGTGCCTGTTCCACATCGAGCAAGGCTTTTTATGCGGGAGCTACAGTGAACCTGACAAGTGTTCATTATGGCAGGAGAACGGCGCAAGAAATAACCGTTGTCCAGAGGCCGTTTTCACCCTCGGCAGACTGTGTGATATTGTATGAATTAATAATTTTACCGCTCATTTTATAAATTCCTTCGCGTTCATCCCAATCCTTGTTTGGATCAAACTCAATGCCGAGGGTGGTTGCCAGCATCGTTGCCGCCAGATCTTCAGCATATTCGCCGGACTGTTCGGCAGACTCCCCAAACGGATGGTGTTCCGATAAATAGCCGTACTGCGTATCGTCAGCCGGAATGGCAACACCGACTGAAGCAGCAATAAGGCGGTTGAATTCGTTAGTTGAATTGCGGGCCATCACTGCGAAGGTGATCTGACCCGGGGAGAGCATTTTTAAGCCTTCTTCTACACTGACACGCTCACATTTTGGAGGAAAAATACTTGATACAGTAACCAGATTGCATTTTTCAATTTTGGCCTCTCTCAGGGCAAGCTCAAATGAGGAGAGATATTCTTTGTGCCTTCCCACACCTTTTGTAAAAAAAACTTTTGATGGGACAAATGACAATGCCGTGCCTCCGGATTTATTTGTTGTTCAAATCGTTTACAGTTTCGAAATTGCCGAATTATAGGAAAAAGAGGTGGTATTCAAAATGTTTTTCTTGTGGCTACTTTAAAAAATTTTCTTTTCCCGGCCTTGATTATTTTCGGGTCACTGCCGAGTTCGATTATTGCATGGATGTCCGCGATTTTTTGTTCATCGACAACAATGGAGTTTTGCTGAATCATTCTGCGGGCCTCGCTTTTTGAAACAGCCGCACCGAGGGTGATCAAAAGGTCGATGATCGGCAGCGATTGTTCGTCAACTTCAAGGAGCTCAAGAGTATCAGGAGCTTTTTTGAGAATAAAAACCTGATCGAAGTGGGTTTCAGCACCTTCTGCAGCTTCTTCTGAATAGTAGAGTGCTACAATTTTTTTTGCCAGAGCCCGTTTGGCTGTTCTCGGTTCTGCTTCCCTCTGTTCAAAAATTTCAGCAACTCCTGCCTCACTCTTTGGTAACAGAAGCTTGCAATAGGTCTCAATGAGCGTATCTGGAATTGAAAGTGCCTTTCCATACATGTCGGCAGGGGAGTCATTGAAACAGATGGCATTGCCGAGCGATTTCGACATCTTTTCCTTTCCGTCAGTGCCCACAAGCAACGACATGGTAATGCAGACCTGCGGAGTTATTCCATACTCCCGCTGCAGATCCCTGCCGACAAGAAGGTTGAATTTCTGATCGGTTCCGCCAAGTTCTACATCGTTTCTCAGGTGAACTGAATCCATACCCTGGGCAAGGGGGTAGAGAAACTCGTGAATGGATATAGGTTCCTGGGCACGATACCGTCTCTCAAAGTCATCACGTTCAAGCATCCGCGCCACAGTGTAGTGGCTTGAGAGTTTTATAACATCAGCAAAACTCATTTTCCCAAGCCAGTCAGCATTATAGCAGATGGTTGTTTTTTCAGGGTCAAGAATTTTCGAGGCCTGTTCAAAGTAGCTTAAACCGTTTTCCCGGGCCTCTTCGGCTGAAAGCTGAGGTCTTGTTTTACTTTTTCCCGAAGGATCGCCGATCATGGCGGTAAAGTCACCGATAATCAGTATGGCTTCATGGCCGAGATCCTGAAACTCCCTGAGCTTTCTTAGAACGACCGAGTGCCCAAGGTGCAGGTCAGGTCGTGAAGGATCGGCTCCAAGTTTTACCTTGAGCGGTTTGCAGGTTTTAAGGCTCTGGAGAAGTTTTTGTTCAAGTTCGTCAACACTGATAATTTCAACCACATTGCCAGCAATAATGTCAAGTTGTTCTTTTACAGTCGGAAAACGCATGGATTCCAGGTTTGTTGTTTAATATTGCTTTCTTATTTGCTCCATCTGCCGCTGGTTTTCCCTATTCTTTATCGTTTCCCGTTTATCGTAGAGCTTTTTGCCTTTGGCTATGGCAAGTTCAATTTTCAAAAGCCCTTTTGAGTTGAAAAAAGCTTTCAGAGGTACCAGTGTCAATCCCTTCTCATTGATCTTTGTAAGGATTTTGCGGATTTCCTCTTTGTGCAACAGCAGTTTACGGCTCCGTTTCGGCTCCAGCATTTCGATGTGGTTATGCTCGTATGGAGTAATCTGCATGTTTTCCAGCCATACCTCATTATGATGGATCATGGCAAAGCTGTCGCTGAGGCTGGCCTTTCCAAGGCGTACTGATTTTACCTCGCTGCCGAAGAGTTGGATACCGGCAACGATGGTATCCAGAATCTCGAATTCAAAACGGGCCTTTCTGTTCTGAATGGCCTGTACGTATTGCTGAACATGTTGTTTTTTCGCCACCTTGCCCTTCAATGATTTTCCGTTTCCAATGTGAACGGTGTTGCTTGTTATTGCTGAATATCCTTTTTTATTTTTTTCCCCACCAACCCACCAGAGACAGCTGAAGCCAACCGGTACAGACAAGATCAGCCTTTATCCTGAGTTTTACAAGGGGACGACCATGACACGCAACATTTGGGGACACTTCTCAATAATAATTGGCCCAAATTCGAATTTTGCATAAAACTCCGCGAAAGAAAAGAGTTAAGGAAGTAACTCCTGTATGAGGTTGTGGAGTTCGGTGTTGTTGATAGGTTTGGTGATGAAGTTGCTGCAGCCTGCTTCCCGGGCTTTTTGTTTCTCTTCTTTGGTTGTGAAGGCTGATTGGGCGATGACCGGAAGGTCGGGACGGAGCTGTTTGATCTTTTTTGTTGCATCATATCCACTCATGACCGGCATTTTCAGATCCATAAGCACAAGATTAATCTCCGGGTGGCACTGAACCAGTTCAACAGCTTCCCAGCCATTTTCCGCGCACAGAATCGAGATATTTTGGTTTTTAAGGCTTCTTTTCAGCAACAGGGTGCTTACCTCGTCATCTTCAACAATCAAAAGACAGAAAGCAAGTGCTGAGTTGCACGTGCTGAGTACTTTATCCTTATTACTTTGAGCTTGCTGCTTCTTGATCTGTTTATAGGGGTGGGTGAAGGTGAAAGTGCTTCCGACGCCCTCTTTTGATTCCACATGGATAGTTCCCCCCAACATTTCGACGTATGCTTTGGAGATGCTTAATCCAAGACCGGCACCTTCATGGGCTCGCGTCAGCGAGTTATCGACCTGCTGGAAACGCTCAAAAATCTTCTCTTTTTTGTCGGCGGGAATTCCCCTTCCAGTATCAATCACAAAAAATTCAAGCCCCGCCTTTTTTTTGTTGTACCCAAAATCAATACTACCTTTTGTCGTGAATTTAAGGGCGTTCTGGATAAGATTAGTGATAATCTGGTTCAGTTTCAAGCAGTCGGTTGTCATGAAGCTGTCATTGTCAGAAAGCGCCATGGTGCAACGCAACTCAACTCCTTTTTTCTTTGCAGCTGGTTTAAAAAAAGCTTCAACCTCTCTTAAAAGCTTATTGGCGGAGGTTTCGGTAATCTGCAGTTTGACCTCTCTGGCATCAATTTTTGAAATATCCATAAGGTCATTAATCAGATTGAGCATTCTCAGGCCGCTCTGATGAATGAGATCGATATATTCCTCTTTTTCTTCACCGGTGAGATCAGGTTCTTTGAAGAGTTCCGAAAATCCGAGAATCCCGTTCATGGGAGTGCGAATTTCATGGCTGATATTTGCCAGAAAGGCCGCTTTTAATCGGTCGCTCTCTTCAGCAGCCTGTTTGCGATCCGTGATATCATGAATGATGGCATAGAGAATGTTTTTACCGTCAATCTCAATATTATTGCTGAAGAGTTCAATATCACGTTGTAACCCATCCGCTCGTTTATGGCGAACTTGAAATTCGTTCTGTTTTGAGGTTTTGGCTTTTTCGAGGTTGCTTTTCAGTTCCTCCGGCGTAAGCTGGGTGATTTGCTGTATATTCATCCCGCGAAGTTCATCGAGAGACCAGCCGTAAAAGTCTGCAGCAGCCTGATTGGCGTTGATGATTTTGCCGCTCCCGGGCTCAATGACCAACTTAACGGCAGAATGCTTCTCAAACATCACCCTGAAGCTTTTTTCACTCTCCTGCAAAGCATGTTCTGTCAGCTTCCGTTCAGTGATGTCGATATTGGTGCCAAGCATACGTAACGGCTTACCATCTGGAGTCCGGCTCAGCAAGCTCCCGCGAACATGGACCCAAACCCAGGTACCGTTTTTATGTTTCAGCCGGGATTCAAATTCATAATAGTTCGTCTCACCATTGAACAGTTTTTCCACCATACCCATTGATGCTTTGTAATCATCCGGGTGAGCCCTCTCCACCCATGTCTGCATGCTCACGGGCGCCAGTTCTTCAGGACGGTAACCAAGCATGGTAAACCACCGCTTATTCAGGATCACGGCTCCCGTCTGCACATTCCAGTCCCAGGTTCCAATCTGAGCAGCCTCAATGGTGGCTTCGTAGCGATCCCTTAATTCCCTGGTTTTTAATACATTCTGCCTGCGTTCAGTGACCTCGTTGGTGGTGCCGATAATTCTGAAAATATGACCACTGGCATCACGTACAGGATGCAGGGCGGTTTCCCACCACATATCCTTGCCCAGAAAAGGCACATATTCGGTGTATTGTATCGGCGTACCCGCTTGAATACAGGCATCGTATTTATGGTGGATAGCCTTGGCAGCTTCGGCGCCAAAAGCCTCTTCAGGGGTTTTTCCTGAAAAGTCAAGATGAAGCAAGCCGATCAGTTTGGCATTGACAGCCTCGTGTTCCTTGTAGCGGTAGGTGCCGTCAGGCAGAACATCAACAACAAAAACAGAGAAATTAACATCATTAAAAATACTTTGGAGAAACAGCTGGTTTTCAAGCAACTTCCGTTCATTTTCTTGACGGATGCGTTCCTGTTGTTTTCGATCGCTGATATCACGGATCAGGCCGATCATGCCGGATATCGCTTGATCTTCATAATATTGCCAATGAACTTCACCATCAAAAAGTGAACCATCTTTTTTCTTGAATTTGAATTCAGCAACAAGATTCTTTTCCTGATGCAGCAAGGTGTGATTGTATAGCCTTAATGCTTCAGGAATATCTTCTTCAGCCATGTAGTCGGAAAAATGGTGACCAATAAACTCATCAGAACGAAAGCCGAAAACCTTTTCAATAAGCGGAGACACAAAGGTTAACATACCCCTGGAGTCGGCAACATAAACAACCTCAGCAATTTGCTCCGTAATCGATCGAAAGTTACGTTCACTCTTGCGCAAAGCCTCCTCAGCCAGTTCACTCTTTTTACGGCTTCGCAGCATGGCGATGCCATACGCGATATTGTCAGTCAGAGCTCTCAGAAGCTTGCTCTCTTCAGAATCAAATGCGTCAGGTGTAGCTGAATAGATGGTTATCGCACCAATGACCCCATGATCAGTTTTCAACGGGACACTCTGCACCGATGCATAACCACGCTCCAATGCCTGCGTTAACAACGGTTTGAACCGCAGCTCATGACGAATATCACGAATGATGCAAGGCTCGCCAGTACGAATAGCCAAACCGGTAGGCCCCAATCCAAGTGAAGCATCAGCCTCCCTGACAGCCTCGATATACCCATCGTCAAACCCAGCCAAAGCAACAGCACGAACGCTTTTTGCCTCATCCAGTTCAGCATAGCCAGCCCATGCCATCCGGTAGCCCCCGATATCAACCATGATGTTGCATATCTTCTGCAGTAACTCAATCTCATCAGTCGTATAAAGCAGAGCCTGATTGCAATTGTTGGTTGCCAGAAGAGCACGGGTCAGTTTATGATGAGATTCGAATGCAGAGTAATCAGAGGTGAGTTGCTGAGCTTGGGGTCTTACTGCTTTTTTTACCATGGGGGATATGATGGAACAGGAATAAAGATGCAATCGTCATCGATATTGTAACAATTTTACAAGAGATTTCCATCTTGTAAACGCATGGGAAGCTACCCCGTTCAACCACCATGCAGGTTGGATTGGGTATGGTTTCTTATGAGATTGACTATATTAACAACGATCTACACCCGATCATCTGAGCGCATGCAAAGTTAAGATGCTCATCGACGGACGGTGAAAATGATTCAGGCGTCTTCAGCGGAAAACAAATTATCATGATGTCAGACAACACAATAGAACGTTTTTTTGGATATCTGAATTGGCTCTTCAATCCATTCCATGGGTTGAAGACAACGGAAGTCTACGATTTGATTGGCACCTCTTCGCTTACTGAACATGCGTTATATCTGAATCTTGGCTATTGGCGTGATGTGGATACAATTGATGAAGCCAGTGAAGAACTTGCTCTTCTGGTGGCGAAAAGAGGCGGCATGGGTCCAGGTGATACTGTATTGGATTGTGGCTATGGTTTTGGCGATCAGGACATCCTCTGGGCAAGGAACATGAAACCCGAAAAAATCATTGGGCTGAATATTACGAATTCTCAGGTTGAGCGAGCCCGAATGAATGTTGTCGATGCAGGACTCGAGAAATCAATAGATTTAAGAGAAGGTTCGGCAACAGAGATGCCAATTGAAAATGAGTCCATTGATCTGGTTGTTTCCGTAGAAAGTGCTTTCCACTATAGAACCCGTGAGGATTTTTTCAACGAAGCGTTCCGCGTTTTGCGTCCAGGCGGAAGGCTTGTGATAGCGGACATTTTGCCAACAAAAAACTCCGAAAACCTCTTCGGGCGAATAGAGCAATGGATTTCATGGAGCCTTGTCGCAGGAAAATTTAATATCCCGCATGAAAACTACTATTTAATCCCATCCTATAATAATAAACTCTCCAAAGCCGGATTTGTCAATATTGATATCAAATCAATACGTGACGAAGTCTATATACCTCTACATGAGTATCTGTCAAGAAACCAGACATTTGTCGGCAAGCTGCATCCACTTGCAAAAATTCTTGCACAATTAACATTGAATCGTTCTGCAGAGAGTGTCTACGCCGGTCTGGACTATATACTTTCTTATTCTAAAAAGCCATAACTATGCACTACCTCACTCAATATATTGCAAACTAAAGTGTTTATTCCGCCAGATATGCCACAGGAATAAGATTTCCTATGTTGAGGATAAGAGAGTGATCCAGTGATTTTTTTATTCGCACCATTTCCTGTATGCCGTGTTCATGATACATTTCGACAAGATATTCTGCTTTCAGCTTTCCTATACCGTGCTCGGCGGAGAGCGTTCCTCCAAGTGAAAGAACTTTAGCGATAAATTCCCGATAGAGGGATTTTGCTTTTAAAAACTCCTCCCTGTTGCGGGGGAGGATGTTCAAGTGCACATGGGCATTGCCGATATGGCCAAAAATGATATAGATAAAGCCTTGTTCCTCACAGGAAGTACGATAAAAATCGAAGAGTTCACGGAACGTTCCCTCGGGTACAGCCATGTCCGTGCTGATTTTGCTCTCTTGCTGCCTGCTGAGCCAGTCGTTGACAATGAGAGGCAGTGCATGTCGAAACTCACGTAATCGCGTCTGTTCATCACGGTCAAGTGCCATCCATGATTCATCGGTCATGGCGTTGCACGACTCCATTTGTTCAAACAGGGCATCAAGATCGTTCTCTTCAGTTTCCGGGGTTGTTTCATGCTCAAAAAAGACCGCTCCGCAGCTCCTGGATGGCACTTCAGGATATTTTGAGGCGAGAAACTCCAGTGAATGTTGATCAAAAAACTCTATGGCCCTTGGTATGACAGGGTTTTGTGGATTTTTCAGCAAACTGACAAATTTGAAAAGGTCATCAAGCTTCCTGAAGTAGACCAGGCAGGATATGATCGATTTCGGAAGGGTTATCAGCATGAGATCGGCTTCAGCGATAATGCCGAGCGTGCCTTCAGAACCGATAAAAAGGTCGATGAGGTCCATTCCTTCCTCTGAAAAGTATCCCGCATTATGCTTTGATGTATCAGGCATACGGTATTGCGGTCTCTGGAATACAAGAGAACCTGCAACAGGAAGTTTGAGGTGAAACATGCCGTTTTTGTCTGCCAGACACTGCCCGCGGGAAAGATCAAGCAGATCGCCATTGGGCAGAACGATCAGAATTCTTGCAATATGCTCTCTTGTGGATCCGTATTTGAACGATCTTGCGCCTGAAGAGTTGTTCGCTATGGTGCTGCCGATAAAACAGAGCTTTTCCGTTGGATCCGGCGGATAAAACCAGCCGCTCTCTTCGACTTTTTTCTGAATATCGACGAGGAGGGCTCCGGCCTGAACGGTAAGCAGGGCCTTTTCACTGGAGATCTCTACTGGCTTTCCGATTCTGTCGAGTTTCTGCATGGAAATGACGTAGTCACCCAGAGGGATTCTGCCACCGGTTGTTCCTGTTCCGTTTCCGGCAATAGTGAAACGACGGTGTTCTCCGACCGCTCCTCTAAGCAATTCGGAAAGTTCATCAGTTGTTTCAGGGAAAAAAACTCCCGGGGTGTGGCCGGTTTTCAGATTACTTGTATCCTCAAGGAATCCCTGGATGGATGCAGGGTCATGCTTATAAATCATTGTTCTGCGGCTTTCCGCTTTTATTCTCAAGAGATGGAGCTGGTGCAGGTTTTGTGGAAATTTCCGTTTTTTCAGGCGTCATCACCGGGAGATCGTTTTCTGTGCTTTCCTGCGGGGATAATGGCGTTTCGGAGGATTTGATACCTTTTTTAGAAGATAAAACTGGCATTTCACGTCCTTGTAAATAATACTTTATAAGCTCACGGGCAATCGGAGCAGAAATAGATCCACCGAAACCGGCATTTTCGACAAGTACCGCCATGGCGATTTTCGGATTTTCGACTGGGGCAAAAGCGATAAACCAGGCATGATCCTTTCCGTGGGGATTTTGGGCAGTTCCGGTTTTACCGGCAATGTTGATTCCGGGGACTTTCGAAAGCGTTCCTGTTCCTCGCTGCACAACACCAATCATGCCGTCCTTGATCAGACTGAATGTTGAAGCTGAAATGGGCAGTTTTTTTTGTGCAAAGGGAAATGCGAAATATTGACCGGTTTCCGCATCACGATATCCGTTGACGAGATGAGGCTGATGGAGTGTGCCGTTATTTGCAATAGCCGAAGCGTAAGCAGCAAGCTGGATAGGTGTCGTGCCGAGTTCCCCCTGACCAATGGCAAGGCTCACCAGATATCCTTTTGTCCACTTGTTTTTTCCGTATCGTGTATCGTAATATTTGGTAGATGGTAGAAGGCCTGACCGCTCCCCGGGAAGGTCTATGCTGGTTTTTTCTCCGAAGCCGAACATGCCTCCATATTTTGTCCAATTTTCAAACCCGACATTGAAAATCAGATTATAAAAATAAACATTCGATGACACGGTGATGGCATTTCTCATATCTACCCATCCGTGACCCTTGCCTTCATTACTGAGATATCGTCTATTGCCAAACGTGAAAACGCCAGTGTCAAGTATTTTCTTGTTAGGATCGATTTTTTTTTCTTCAAGCGCAGCCATCGCAAGAATCATCTTGTAAATGGAGCCGGGAGGATAGACCGCCTGAATGGTTCGGTTAAACAGCGGCTTCTGGGGCGAGGTAATAATATCGCTCCATCCTTTGCGGTCAGTCGAGCCGTTGAACGTATCAAGATTGTAGTCAGGAGCACTGGCAAGGGCAAGGATTCCACCAGTCGCAGGATCCATTGCTACAACAGCACCGGATTTTCCGGTTTTTGCCAGAAGTTGTTCGGCAAGTTCTTGCAGTCCCCCGTCAAGCGCAAGATAAAGATCATCACCCCTTACAGATGGGATATCATTTGTTCCATTGTTGTATTTCCCTGCGAATTTACCGAGAGGAGTAATCATTTCAAATCGAGCTCCTTTTTCTCCTCTCAGCCACTCCTCATAATACTTTTCAAGTCCGCTGAATCCCACTTTGTCGTCCGGAGCATAACTATCATCTTCCAGTTCCTCAATCTGCTCTTTGGTTATGGGACGTGAATAACCGAAAATATGGGCTCCATGAAAGGAATCAGGATACTTTCGCTTGTTGTCAGTATCGATAAGTACCCCTGGAAGCTGCCAGAGATTTTCGCTCAGCCGGGCTATCCGCATAGCGTTCAGATTGCGGCTGACGGTTATTGATGTAAATTCATTGAGTTCAGAACCTTTACTGATTTTCTCGGCCAGTTCTTTTTTATCTATTTGTAGAATCCATGCGAGATAGTTCGTTTTTGCTTTTCTGAATTCAGAAGGAATGACCTTGACCGTATAGAGCGCCTGATTGTCGACCACAATGAACCCGTTTTTATCAATCATACGCCCTCTTGGTGGCTGAGCCCAGATTCGGCGGATGCTGTTCGAGGTTGAAATTGATCCGAGTTCCTGAAAATTAAGGACCTGCAGATAAAAAAGCCGACCGAACAAAATAGAAAAAACAGTTATTACAAAAAGAGATATGGCACTGACGTTTCGCTGAAGTTGATCCATTGTTCACCCTGCAAGTGATTTTCTCAAAAATAACCGGGTTAAGATAACGGCAAGTGTGAGGGTGATTAAAGATTCTATAGCTCCAAGCACAAATATTCGGTAAGCTGGAGAAAGGGCGATAGACTTGTATCCTGTGACCAGAACAGCGTTGGAACAAAAACCCGCAGTCACTATCGCTCCATAAAGCCGTTTTGTTTTTTGTGTTACTGTTGCATGGCTGTCATCGGGGACATTGAAAAAACCGGCAATAAAACCCTCAACTGTTCTTGCAAGCATATTCAGACCCAAGTTGCCCGAAAGAATGCCCGTAAGCAATCCTGCAAAAAATCCGAAACTTGTGCCGGTTCTCTGGCCGATGGCTACTGAAATGAAGGCAAGAAAAATGGTTACAATATCGGGGGATACGTTATAAAGGGTGAGTTTGGATAACCCGAACTCCTGCAACAGTGCGACAATGAAAAGGATGCCAATATAAAACGAATATTTTTTGGTCACAATTCAGTTTCTCAAATTAAGGAAATGTTTCACCTGAGGTATTCTCTCTGATCATCTCGATTTTTTCCGGTTCAATTTTCAGAGGTGCAATCAGTACCTGGGTTAAAGACGAAAAATCAACAGCAAGTCTTACATCAACGGTAAAAAAAAGTTTATCAGGTTTTATGCTTACGACTTTTCCTACAGGTATGCCGCGGATAGAAAATGTACTGAAGTCTGAAGTGAGGATCTGTTCGTTCAGCTTGAGGCTGCTGCTTAAGGGGATGTTTTCAATCTGAGCGATGAACTCCTTTCCGCCGTTCCAGCTGAGCAGGCCCATGCTGTTGCTTTTTTCAGATACCACGCTGACTTTAAAATCTGTATTGATGACCGGCATCACTTTTGAAAAATGCTCGGACACCGTTGTCACTCTTCCCACAAGTCCTTCCGGAGTCAGAACGGTCATGTCTTTTTTAATGCCATTTTTCCATCCCATATTGATCAGCAACATGTTCTCCCGATCACTGAATTTACGGTTCACGACCCTTGCTATAATAAACTTTGTAGTGTTTTCAGAGATATTGGCAACTATTTTCTCATGATTTCGTTTATCAACAGCAGCAGTTTCCAGGTTCAAAACCCTTGAAAGAAGATCGGTGTTAATGCGCATCAGCCGATCATTTTCTTGTTTCAGATGAAGCACATAGCTGAAGCTCATCATTTTATCGGCTATGAAGGCGCTTAACTCAACGACGTTGGAGTGAAGTTTGGTAAGCGTGTCCTTATCCTCCAACTTTATGAAAAGAAATGAGATACTGCAGTAGACTACAAAAAGCAGATAGCTGTTGTACTTGATAAAAAGAGTGAAAAACTTCTGCACGTTTCAAGTTCCAGTTTTATAGAGGTGACAAGCCGTTTTCAGCCATGAGTGCTCTCTCATGATACCGAAAAGGCATACTGCATCACGTTGTAAAGGTTCTTTCAGTTATGTTATGTTCCAGTCGGGGTTGCCCCTGTTGTTTTTTGCTGTATAATCTCTCAGATTTGCCCGCTACATAATTTTTGTTACATTTTCTACATAAAATGCGCGTTACGTATGGTAAATAGGCCAAGAGAAAACACATGACACATAATGTAAATATAACAGATAAATTTGTTGTTGTCGGTGATAGAGTATTAATCAAACCAAAATCTTTTGACGAAAGGACCAAGTCCGGAATTTATCTGCCGCCAGGTGTTCAGGAAAAAGAGAAAATTCAGACCGGTTATGTTATAAAAACCGGACCAGGCTACCCTATAGGTCCACCTCCAGAGTCAGACGAACCCTGGAAAGAGCGCGTTACAACCGCTCAATATATACCCTTGCAGGCGAAAGTCGGCGATATGGCTATTTTTATTCAGAACAGTTCCTATGAGATTGAGTATGAAGGAGAGCGATATATCATTGTCCCGAATTCAGCTATCCTGCTTCTGATCAGGGAAGATGACGAACTCGACTACTATTTGAAGTAATCCAGTTCAATGATTTCCGCCATGCTGCACTCCTTTGTTTGCAACCGATTGTTAATCAAATTATGACCAAAAATATTGCTCATGAAGAGCTTTTCGGGCGAATAAGTCTTCTGAAAAAAGAGATGAACGCCCTTATTCTTGCTCACTACTATACTGTTCCTGAAATACAGCAAGTCGCCGATATTGTGGGCGATAGTCTGGCTCTTGCAAGAGCAGCCGAAAAAAATGATGCTGATGTGATTGTTTTTGCCGGTGTTTACTTTATGGCCGAAACTGCGAAAATTCTTAATCCCGAGAAGCTTGTTCTTATGCCTGATGCCTATGCAGGGTGTCCTCTTGCCGACAGTTGTCCAGCTGAAGAGTTCAAAAAATTCAAAGAGCACTATCCGGAAGCCACTGTTATAACGTATATCAACTCGACGGCTGATATTAAAGCACTTTCTGATATAACCTGCACCTCTTCCAACGTCGAACAGATCATCAGTCAGATTCCCGAAGGGAAGCAGATTATATTTGGTCCTGACCGAAACCTTGGAGGCTATATTTCAAGGAAGCTTCAGAGGGAGATGATTCTCTGGCAGGGGTATTGCTATGTTCATGATGCGTTTGCCGAAAACTATATCCTTGAGGCATGTCGTGAGTATCCGGACGCTGAACTGATAGCCCATCCTGAATGCCGAGAGCAGGTTCTTCGTCATGCTGCTTTTACAGGTTCAACAAAGGCACTGCTCGACTATAGTGTTTCAAGTTCTGCAAACCAGTTTATTGTGGCCACTGAGCCTGGTATTCTCTATGAAATGCAGAAGCGTTCACCGCTGAAAACCTTCATTCCTGCGCCAAAGGATCCTGACAATCCATTCAGTGTCTGCACGCAGATGAAGCAGAATACGCTTGAAAAGCTCTATAAGTGCATGTTGAACCGCAAGCCAGAGATTGTTATCGACGAAAAACTTCGTCTTGCATCGTTGGTCTCCATTAGAAAAATGCTTGAAATGTCCCCAGGATGAGCGAAAGTCAAAACCGACTGCCGGGAGGCTGTCTAATCACCAAAAAGTATAAGGCATTTATGCACATCGGATATCGAGGAGTTGCTACTCTTTCCATGATGTTTTCTTTGATACTGTCGTCAGCTCAGGCTTATGCCTGGCACGATAAGACCCATTTATCGATTGCTGAGGCAGCTGGTTTTGAGCTCTGGTACAGCGCTGCAGCCCCTGATGTTGCGAAGTCCAAAAGTGAGTTCAGACCGATCGAAGAAAAAAACCACTACTTCAACAACAATGCACAAAAAGAGGTTGATGAAGCTATGGTTCTTGAACAGGCAGCCCGGTACAACAAAACCGGAGATGAGCAGGGACACCTCTACGGTGCTGTTATCGGTGCAGTGAGAGCCTACAAGGCGGAGAGTGCCGCCGGTAAATATGCCGAATATCCACTGGTTTTCTGCGCGCATTACATTGGTGATCTTTCGATGCCTCTGCATAACACAGAGTATGACGATTTCAACAAAAAACGTCACACAGTCAATGATGGGATAATTGAAAGCAGTGCCAGAAACAACATTGGCTATATTCAGCGGAACATGAGTGAAATCACCATTAAGAACGAATCCGATCTTGCCCGTGAGATCGCAAAAGTTGCCAACACTGCCCGCAGACTCGGGAGTAAAATACGAAAAGAGGATAGAAATATGACTCGGGAAGAGGCTTATACTCAGGTTACCCAAAGTGCTTCACTGCTGAAAGCGGTGCTGCACTATGCTCGAAAAGAGTCCTTATGACGACTGATTCTGAACACCTGAAGCTCCTCAAACAGGGAGTTATTCCATGGAACCGATGGCGTCAGGAGCATGCGGATGTCCGTCCTGATCTGCACGACCTCTCCCTCGCCACACTTGATCTGCGTGGAGTAAACCTTTCCGGAGCGAATCTCAGCGGTGCCAACCTTTCAAAGGCGAATCTTGTTGAGGCCAATTTCGCTGAAGCGGATCTTCGAGGAGCAGATCTTCGAGGAGCAGATCTCAGTAGAACAAACCTCACTGGTGTTAATTTCAGTCAAAGCACCATCGATATTTTTACCATCTATCGCGATGTTCAAGGCTGCGATATTGGCGTCAATGGTCTCTACTCGCCTGTCACTGATTCCGCTGCTCTCCTGAGAATTGATCCACCGGGTAACTCGATGCAGGGTGCCAATGCTGATGCTGTTATCGAAAGCCTTCGTCATGCGCGCAAGCTCCATACTTTTTCTCTTCTGCTTGCAGGGATTGCCATGCTTTTCATTGTCATTAAGCCGAAAACCATAACGCTTCCATACCTGGCCGGTTCGTTCAAGTTCGACGATCTCAGCTACTCTTTTCTTGCCACGATTCTCTCCACCGTACTGTTGAGCCAGGTATCCTCCTTTATTGATTCAGCACTTCAAGGCGCACACTATCTCAATGATCGCAGATCGGCCATGCTTGTAGGCCACTTTCCCTGGCTCCTTTCCAAATATGAAAGCAAAACCGCAAACCGGCGCCAATCGAAGGTCATGCGTTTCTTCCTTGTGTTTCATCCGGTCGTCTATATCTATTTTTTGTTGAAATGGGATATGCTTTTCAGCGCTGACTGGCAAGGCATGATACAGCACTACCAGGAAATGCCGGTTATCTTCGGAGAGTATCTGTTTCCGCTGTTCTTTGCTATCCTGATCATGCTCTGCATTCATATTTTCAAGCTCTCCGAAGGGTTTCAGAAACCGATACTGTTTGATACAGAAACCGAACGCAGTCGGCATAGTGACATGGAGCGACTGGCCGAAGCAGTTGAAAAACAAGCATCACGAACGGCAGAGCTTTTAGAACACATGCGCAACAGGGAAGGATAACATTTTATATGGAAGTCACTCTTCCCCTCAAGATTATCGGTCTTGGCCGTTATCTGCCCTCTCGCATTGTTCCCAGCTCCGAACTTGAAACGATTTGCGGCCTTTCAACCGGTTGGGTGGAGCAGCGCAATGGTGTGAGCGAACGTCGTTGGGTTAGCGGCGAGACGTCATCGTTCATGGCTGCCGAGGCCGCTCGCGAAGCTCTTGAAGAGGCGTGCCTTGCGCCAGGTGAACTCAACCTTATTATCAATGCTTCGGGTACTGCTGAACAGGCTATTCCTGATACGGGCGCGTTGATCCAACGGCAGCTCGGTCTTGGCAGATCGGGTATTCCAGCTTTCAGCGTCCATAATACTTGCCTGAGCTTTATTACCGCTCTGGATGTAGCCGCCAATTATCTCAATTCCGGACGATACCGCAATATTCTTATCGCCAGCTCGGATATCTCCTCGTGCGGCATTAACCTCAAAGAGCCTGAATCCGCTTCGCTTGTAGGGGATGCTGCTGCCGCTGTCGTTGTTACGCGAAGCTCTGATGGTGACAGATCAGGAATTCACCATGCCCATTTCAAGAGTTATGGGGACGGAGCTTATCTGACGACTATCATGGGCGGTGGTTCGGCGCACCATCCCGCTAAACCAGGGCACAATCCCGATGATGATCTTTTTCGTATGGACGGTTCCGCAGTTTTACGCATGGTGCGTGGGATTGATGAACAGTTTCTCGAAGAACTCTATCCTGGCCTATCGAAAAGCCTGCTCGATATTGATGTTGTTGTTCCGCATCAATCGAGTAAGGTAGGTCTGCTTCTTCTCAAGCGCTATGGATGGCCGGAGGGAAAAATCATCCATACCCTCCCTTGGCTCGGCAACTGTGTGGCCGCTTCCATTCCGGCCACCCTTTACCAGGCTGTCCGTGAGGGCAGGCTCCAACGGGGGCAAAAAGCACTGCTTGTCGGTACAGGCGCAGGCCTTTCGATTGGTGGTCTGATTATCTCTTTTTGATTGGTCGATGATAGCAAGACACGTTGTCATCATACGCAAGCCTGCTTCACCGGGCATGGAACATCGTCAAAGGGTCATTGTGCAAAGCCATCTCGATATGGTGCCGCAAAAGAACCTTGACAAACACCACGATTTTGCGACAGACCCTATCGAAACCATTGTGGATGGCGACTGGGTTCGTGCAAGGTTAAAAAAAGTTGGTATCTTCGGTTCTGTCGCCAGAAATTCTGCTCAAGGTACATTAAAGATGAGTTGGAGCAATTGCTTGGCAGCAAGGTTGACTTGATCAGGTATTGGAAAAGAATGAACACTTACGCTCAAGGCTCGCATTGACTGGGAGGAATGTTGTGTATGATGAATATTCAAAGTAAGTTACGGGTTTGAAAAAACTTTTGATATCGCCAATGAAACTCTGCTGATGCGTTATTCTCTTGAACTTAAACTGAGTGCGATTAAATATTTAAAATCTTTAGATCGAAAAGAGGCATTACGGATAACCGAAAAATTAAAAGCACTTGAAAACAATCTTACAGGTAATGTTAAACAGCTAACAAACTTTATTCCTGAATACCGTTTAAGAGTAGGAGATTATCGAGTGTTGTTTGGAGTTGAAGGTCAAAAAGTGATCGTTTATCGAATAAAACATAGAAAAGAGGCGTACCGATGATTACCACTAAAAAAGCCATGCGACTTAATCCTCAGATTATAGAAAAAGGGGGAAAAAAAGAGTTTGTAGTTTTGCCCTATGAAGAATATCAGGCAATAGAAGAGCTGATGGAAGATTATATGGATCTGATTGATCTACGGGAAGCAAAAGCAGAAGGGCAGGGTCAACCATCGATACCCCTCGATGAGGTGATCAAGGAGCTGAAGAAAGGCTGATATGCTTGCAGTGTGTGCGGTTTCCCTCATGCCGTAAACTGCTTAAACATCCTTAAATCATTCTCAAACAGCAACGGTATATCGTCAATCTTGTACCGGAGCAGCACAGTGCGGTCAACGCCCATACCAAAGGCGTAGCAGGTGACGTCCACTTCGGCTGATGGTTCGGTGAAGGGGAAAAAGCTTGTGCGGAACCGGAGTTTGACATCCGAGCCGGGGTTGCCGCTGGTGACGAAAAAGGTATGGACTTACAATTTCCTTCATGATGGAAAACATTAAACTTGCTCATTTTTTGAGCAAAAAAATTCTTTTTTCTTCATTGCCGGATGAGGTTATATTGCTGGATATATCAACTAATAACTGATAAAAAATATTCAGGTTTTTCGAAAGGGTAACTCTATAAGAAAAAAAGAGTTGCCCTTTCATATTCCATATTTGACCACGGAGAGTTCTCATGAAAATTACCCGCCTGTTCACCACTTCCGGTGAAAATGTTTACGATCGTTTTGAATACACAACCCGCACTTCAGTATTACGCAATCCTGACGGCTCGAAGGTCTTTGAGATGACTGATATTGAAGTTCCGCAACACTGGTCGCAGGTTGCTGCTGATATTCTTGCCCAGAAGTACTTCCGGAAAACAGGGATTCCACAGCGCGACGAAAATGGCAATGTTATTACCGATAATGAGGGCCATCCGGTGACCGGCAGCGAACACTCCATTAAAGAGGTTGTTCATCGTATGGTTGGCTGTTGGAAAGATTGGGGTGAAAAAAACCATTATTTCGATACTCCAGATGATGCTCAGGCTTTTTACGACGAGGTAGCCTTCATGATTCTCAAGCAGATGGGTGCTCCCAACTCTCCACAATGGTTCAATACCGGTCTGAATTTTGCCTATGGCACTACCGGTCCTGCCCAGGGACATTTTTATGTGGACTCTGAAAGCGGGGAAGTAAGGGAGTCGGAGGATGCTTATGGCCGGCCTCAGGCCCATGCCTGTTTTATCCAGTCCGTCAGTGACGATCTTGTAAACGAGGGTGGTATTTTTGATCTGGCAATCCGAGAGGCCAGGGTATTCAAGTTTGGCAGCGGATCGGGGACGAACTACTCAAACCTTCGTTCAGGCGGTGAAAAATTGAGTGGCGGAGGAAGTTCTTCTGGTCTGATGAGTTTTCTGAAGATTTTCGATTCAGCAGCGGGGGCTATTAAATCAGGCGGCACAACACGTCGGGCAGCAAAAATGGTGATAGTCGATATCGACCATCCGGATGTGGAAAAATTTATCGAGTGGAAAGCAAAAGAAGAGGACAAGGTAGCTTCGCTTGTAGCTGGTTCAAGGATCTGTTCCCGTTTTCTCCAGGCGATTGTTGAAGAGGCTCTTGCCAATGGTGTTGACCGCAAGGCAAACCCACAGCTTAATCGCTTGATACAGAATGCGCTCAGTCGAGCTGTGCCGATGAGCTATATTGTCCGTGTGCTAGCCCTTGTTGAACAGGGTTACACAACGCTTGATTTTGATGAATACAACTCTAATTACGAGTCTGAAGCATATCATACTGTTGGAGGCCAGAACTCCAATAATACTGTCAGGGTGACCAACGAGTTCATGAAGGCAGTTGAAAACAACGATCTCTGGTCGTTCCGTGAGCGCACAACCGGCAAAAGTGTCAGAAGTGTCAAAGCGCGCGACTTGTGGGAAAAAATCCTGCTCAGTGCCTGGAAATGTGCTGACCCCGGTCTGCAGTTCGATACCACCATCAACGAATGGCATACCTGCCCTGAGAGCGGGCGCATCAATGCAAGCAATCCCTGTTCAGAATACATGTTCCTTGACGATACGGCATGCAATCTGGCCAGCCTCAACCTGATCCATTTTATTGACGAGGATCACGGCAGAGTGAAGGTCAGGGAGCTGCAGCATGCATCCCACCTCTGGACAATCGTGCTTGAAATTTCAGTACTGATGGCGCATTTTCCGTCAAAGGATATCGCTCGTCTGAGCTACGAGTTCAGAACGCTCGGCCTCGGATTTGCCAATCTTGGCACGGTGCTGATGGTGCTCGGCATTCCATACGATTCACCCAAGGCTCTTGCCATTGCTGGTGCCATAGCCGCGGTCATGACCGGTCAGGCCTATTTGACCTCGGCGGAGATGGCTCATGATCTCGGCACGTTTGCCGGTTACAATGCAAATTCCGTGGATATGCTGCGAGTTATCCGCAACCACCGCAGGGCTGCCCGCAACATGTCTGAAGAGGAGTACGAAGGACTTTCGGTCAAACCGCGCGGTATTGATTCCGAGTATTGTTCCAGAGAACTTTTTGATGCAGCTGGAAAGGTCTGGGATGAAGCTCTCCAGAAAGGAAAGAAATATGGATATCGTAATGCCCAGGTCAGTGTCATTGCTCCGACCGGTACGATCGGTCTGGTTATGGATTGCGACACCACCGGTATCGAACCTGAGTTTGCCATTGTAAAATTTAAAAAACTTGCTGGAGGAGGTTATTTCAAGATTGTCAACCAGTCGGTGCATAAAGCGCTTGAACGGCTCGGTTACACCGATGCACAGATTGACGATATCGAACACTACTGCAAGGGACACGGAACACTTGCTGGATCGCCTTCCATTAACCGTCAATGGCTGAAAACCCGTGGTTTTACCGACGACAAGATCGAAATTGTGGAGTCCCAGCTTGAAACTGTTTTTGATATTCGCTTTGCCTTCAACAAATGGATTCTCGGCCAGGATTTCTGTGCCGCACTTGGATTTACAGACGATCAGCTCAATGATCCTGATTTTGATATGCTTCAGGCGCTTGGGGCTACGGAGAAGGATGCCGAACTGGCCAATGACTACGTCTGTGGAACCATGACTATCGAGGGTGCTCCCCATCTGAAGCTTGAACATCTGCCGGTGTTCGACTGTGCCAGCAGGTGTGGCAAAAAAGGAGTCCGCTATATCAAGCACATGGCACACGTCCGCATGATGTCAGCGGTTCAGCCCTTTATTTCTGGTGCGATATCCAAAACGGTCAATATGCCCGGAACCGCTACGACCATTGAAATCGGTGAAGTCTATCAGTCAGCCTGGCAGCAGATGGTCAAGGCCGTAACAGTTTATCGTGATGGGTCAAAACTCTCCCAACCGCTCAATATATCGAGCTATCAGGATCTTGACGAGGTCATCATGCTTGGCACGGAAGAGAGTCTTGATGAAACAAAGGGGCCACGTGAGGTTCAGGAACGCATTGTCGAACGAGTTTACCACCGTTCCGAGCGCAGGATGCTCCCGAAACGGAGGAAAGGCTATATCCGCGAAGCCCATGTTGGCGGCCACAAAGTTTTTCTCAGAACAGGGGAGTATGAAGACGGCTCTCTTGGAGAGGTTTTTATCGACATGTACAAAGAGGGCGCTTCATTCAAAGGCCTCCTGAACTGTTTCGCCGTACTTGCCTCTAAGGCGCTGCAATACGGCATGCCGCTTGAAGAGCTTGTCGACAGCTTCACCTTTACCCGATTTGAACCAGCAGGTGCGGTGCAGGGGCACAATGCTATAAAAAATTCCACATCTATTCTCGATTACGTCTTCCGCTCAATCGGATACGACTACCTTGGCCGCAAGGATTTTGTCCATGTCAAAGCGGTTGACGAGCTTATGGATGGGGATATCGATGGAAAACAGAAAAGCAACGGTGCAGCGGATCATACTGATGTTGTAGAACCTGCACTGCTGGTTCATACCGAATCAACGCACATATCAGCCCGCCAAAGCCAGGCCTATCAGGCTAAAGTCCAGGGATATACCGGCGAACAGTGTGAAAACTGCGGGTCAATGCGTGTTAAACAGAATGGTACCTGCAAAGTCTGCGAAGATTGCGGCATGACAACCGGATGCTCTTAAAGGGTAAGCACATAAAAGAGTAGGGAGAGTCATCCGGCAACTCTATAGGTTTTACCCATTGGTAGGAAGCCAGCAACATCCCCGCGTGCGAGTCGTGAACGGATATCATCGAACCAGTCAATTGTCTCTTTTGAGAATAACCTTTCGCCGCAATGGGTTCAAATATCAGCTGTTACTCTAACAACAGCCGTGTTGTTGACCCCGAGAATCAATTTTTCAACCTCTTTTTCAACCATGTCACCTCCGCAAACCATGTACTATTGATACGGACAAGTTTAAACAAAATGATAAAATTAGGCAAGTCCGGCGGGTTGTGCTGCATCAGTTGGTGCTGATTACTTTATCACCGGAGACAGTGATTTTTCTGAAGCGCAATCGTTGGTTGCGACCAGAATCATTCCGGCCAGTCAATTTGCGAAAGAAATCATGCAGCTCTGAGTTACCACTCCGCTCAAATCTTTCCCAAAGCCTCAACCAGCCACTCAAACCCAATCTTTTCCTGCTCCAGCCGGATTTGATGACCTAACTCATTCTGACGCAACTGATCACAGAGAGCACTCTCTTCAGCGGTCAGGCGCGTAAGTGCACCGGTTTCGGGAGATGGTTCAACACCCCAAAGCGCTTGATGTTCCATCAGCGTCTGGCGGTCCATCAGAAGGGAAGCGGTATGGGGAAAGAATCCGCGCAGTTGGTTGAGGATAGCGAAACCATGGGTATCGATGTCTCCCCAGTAATGGATCTTCCGGTCACGCAGCCACTCTACTGCGCCAAAGTTCTCAAAACCATAGCCAGCCCCGAAAATCACCATTGCATCGGGAACCTGGGGGAAGGCAAGAAAGTTGATTTCGTTTTCGGTAATGAAGAGCGTTGTAACTGCGATCTCCATTCGGGCAAAGGTTGCCTGGGTCAATGTAATATCCTGGTCGGTCTCTGTCGGTAACAGCGCCAGTTTACGATCGAGGATTCGGAAGCGCACCCGCAGGGGTTTATCACGAAAGCCATAACGGCGGCAGAACCCTCCGGCTCCTGTGGCTGTTGTATCGATCTCTTCCGGTGGAAGGACGAGATCAAACAGCTCACCCAGCACACCTCGTTGTCCTTCAATAAACTTGCTGTGTACCCCGGGCAGGTCGATTTGACGCAGATAGATGCCCGGTCGGGGATGTTTCTGCAGCCAAGAGACGATTTCCAGCAGGCGGGGCCACTCTTCGGCCAGTTCGAGGGCGCGCAATGGTCGTTTTGCCAGCCAGGGGAGCAGTGCAGGCTGCTGCTCACGGGTGAGTGCGACGAGGGCGGCAAACTGTTCGGCTGCTCGTCGTTTGCCAATCAACCCAAGAGCATCATCGAGGGAATCAATCCAGATTTCCGCCGGAATCTCATTGGCTCCAAGAATGCGATGATTGATGCTGCGCCATACGATCCGATACGGTTTGGTTGCGCCAGATAGTCGGGCAATCCAGTCACGTACTTCGGTAAAAGAGTCGCTCAACTCCCTCGAATCGGGCCCTTTCAGTGTCAAGCGGCGGGGAAACACCTCTTCACCGCTAATCAAGGCGGAGAGCAGGAGGCCCCGATCCCAGAGTTTTTGCACCTGGGTCTTCAGATCAGCGGGGCTTGTCCAGCTCATTCGGGTATTTTCTCTTTTTCGGCGCGATACTCTTCGATGCTGAGATTACGCAGCACCGAGCAGCGGCCCTCCTGATTGTGCACAAACCCGACACTGGAGACAAACGGCTCTATGATGTGGATTTTCTGCAACGGTGTAACGATCAGCAGCTGCAGGTTGAGCTGGGCGAAGAGTTGCAGGCCGTACTGGGCTGATTCATCGGAACCGCGTCCAAAGGCCTCGTCGATAACCACAAAGCGGAACGAGCGCGAGCGCACTGCGCCCCACTCCAGACCGAATTGATAGGCAAGGCTGGCGGCAAGTACGGTGTAGGCGAGCTTCTCCTTCTGTCCTCCGGATTTGCCCCCCGAATCGGCATAGTGTTCATGTTCGCTGTTGTCTTCGCGCCACCGTTCGCTGGCAGCAAAGACGAACCAGTTGCGTACATCGGTGACTTTGGCACTCCAGCGTCGATCAAGGTCAGCATGCTCATCACGGCCACGGAAACGATCGATGATCCGCCGCACCTGCAGAAATTTTGCTTCGGAATACTGTGCATCATCCGAGCCGGTCAAACTCCCTTCGGTGCAGGCGCGAAGCTCTGCCTGAAATTCACGGATATCGGCATCGAGGTTCATTTGCGCTTCGAGGGTGATGTAGCGACCGGGATTGAAGTCGATTTGAATGAGCGATTCATTGAGCCGGGTAATGCGCTCCTTGATGGTCTCCCGTTCGCGGGCTAATTGTGACTGAAAATTGGCAACCTCACGGATGGTGTTTTCGTTGAGCAGATCCTTGAACCGTCCCTCAAAGCGAGGGAGATCATCGGCACGGAGTTGTTCAAACATCGAACGATATTCAAACCCTGCGGCAATGTTGACATCAACCTCCCGAGTTTCAAGTTTCCACTCCTCCTTGTATTCGGTCATTGCCCTGATGATCTTTTCGCCAAGTCGGGAGAGCTTCCTGTCCTCGCCATCGATCTTTGTCTGCAGCCAGTCACGCATCTCCCGTTCGCGATTGTCACATGACTCAACCGTCAGCGTCTGCTCGCCGAGAGCCTGACCGCGCATGGATTCAAGCATGGCGAAGCGCCCGGCAGCTTCTGCTCCCGCTTCAGCCAGCAGTGTGCGCGTCTGTTGCTGCAACTCCATGATAACGCTGATCTTCAGTTCAATTTTCGACCGTTTATCCTTTCGCTCGTCAAGTTGCCGCTCTGTTTCATGCAGTTCCTTTTCCAACTCGGCAAGCTGTGTGACAAGGGTTTGCAGAATATTGGAGGTCGCTTCAAGGTCACGTTTTTCTGCTTCCAGCCGGGCGATGGCAAATGCTACCGGCTGCCAGTCGAGATCACGGAAATCGGGATACTCATCAAGTTTGGAGAGTATCGTCAGGCGCTCTTTGAGTGCCCGTTGCTCTTGCTGCAACCCGATTATCCTGGCTGCCAGTTCGGCAAGCACTTTTTTCTGCAGTTCAGCCTTCTCTTCCAGGGCAGCGATTTTGGCCGCATTGCTCCATCCGAGCACATAGCGGCTGCGGTCGTCAAGCCGGTGGCGGTCATCCTTTTCGTGCCGTTCACCTGGTGACTTGATCTGCCCGCCCAGGGTTATGGCTTTTTTTTCCCTCCGGAACTCCTCCTGGCTCATGCAGCAAACCAGATCGAAACGCCAGGCGACTTCCCGTTCCATCCACTCAAAATAAGGGGAATCGGCTTTAATGGCGAGCTTGCGGGCCAGCGAAGCCGGTTGCTCTGGTAACTGTTCGCTGCGAGAGTGCTGGCGTACCCTGAAATAGACTAAGCGACCTTTCAGATTGGTTCGCTCCACCCACTCCGCTACCTTCGGATAGTGATTGTCGGGAACCAGCAGCGAGAGGCCGAAGTTGCGGAGCACTCGTTCAATGGCGCCTTCCCAGACCTGATCCTCCTCACGAACCTGCAGCAATTCACCGGCAAACGGCATCTCATCTTCCGCGATATTCAGTGCCTTACAGAGCGAGCGGCGCATGGCTACCTGTTTTTCGTCGATATTGCTCATGCGGGCTTTCAACCCCTTGATCTCCGCTGTCAGTTGCTCGTGCTCATGGCGCCCCTGGGTAAAGAGCACACCCGTCTCATTGAGATCGTTTTGAACCCGGGCTTCAGTTTCAGCCGTGGCCTCGTGTATGGCTGCGTGCCCGGTACGCTGAAGATGAAACTCCTCAGCATTCGTTGCAGGAAGCTCCCCAAGCTGGCGTGCAAGTTCCCCATATCGGGTTGCTTTCTGATTCCGCCGTTCAAGATCATCCTGTTTCTGGCGAATCTCGGCGGCGATACTCTCAATCCGGTCGCCACCGTTTTCGGCGATGGTTCGACGCAATTCACGATCACGCCCATGCTGGGTGCGGCGGTCACCTTCAAGTTGTTCTATGACGATATGGTGGCGGCTCAACTCTTCATCAAGCGAGGTATGGCGTTTTTCCAGCAATGCAAGCTTGAGGGAAGCGAACCAGGGGCGCAGAGTATCGCGCGAGGCCCGCAACGCTTCCGCTGTTCGCGCCAGAGTTTGGTGATTGTCGCAATCAGCCACCAGAGGCCCAAGCATCTCTATTTGCCGCTTGGCTTTGAGGACAGCTTCGTGTGCGCGGTTGAGATCTTCGAAATGCTGGATCAGGGCGTCAATGCGTGGCTCAACATTGAAGGGCTCGAGCATGTGGCTTCGTACGAAATCGGTCAGGTTTCCCACCGACTTGAGCGAGACGGTTTGATGGAACAAATCCAGCGCCTGCTCATTGTCAATGCCGAAGCGCCGACGGAACCAGGCGCCGTAAGGTGGAAAGGTTTCAAACAAATCGATTCCCGACCCGCGCAGACGCCGGCGCAGTGTTGCTATTTCGGTACCAAAGGCTGAAAAATCGGTGGCGATGGAGAGATCGCGCTCACAGACGGCATAGAGACGGGCTGGCTGTGTGGCATCCTTCATCCAGAAGAGTTGTGCCAGGGTTACGGTCTTGTCGTAGCCTTCGTTATGAAAGACCCCAAGAATCACCGAATAACCGTTGAGATCGCGCAGGGCGACCGGTTTGGCACCCCCTCCAAGGGTTTCCTGTCGCTCCGATTTGAAATAGCCCAGCACGTAAGAGCGCAGAGTGCGTTCACGGTTATCGGCACCTGCCGCCTTGTTGTAGGCAATGCGCTGGCTTGGTACCAGCAAGGTGGTTACGGCATCAACCAGCGTTGATTTTCCGGAACCGATATCCCCTGTGAGGAGTCCATTTTTGCCACCCAGTCGCAACGTCCAGACCCGTCCATCAAAGGTGCCCCAGTTGAACACCTCAAGACGCTGCAGTCGAAAACCAGCCAAGCTGTCATCAGCAACAAATCCAAGTTCAAGTGCTTCACTCATCATTTCCCTCCATCAGTTTCGCAGGTCGCTGCAGGTATTCGTTGAGGCGTTGATCAAAATCGGCCAGCCACTGGGCGTCGATAAACGCCTTGATAATCCGGCGAACCTCAATCATCTGCCGTTCTCCCCTCAAACGGCGGATAAAGCCAAGATCGGCAATTTTATTCAGAGTGGCATCGACCTGATCGATCAACTTGACCTCATTGCTGGCGGCGGGGAGAAAAATCCGGATCAGTTCAACCACCTCATCCCGCGAAAGAATCAGGCGCGTATCTCCGGCACCGGCGTCAAATTCGGCAAGTTTTTTGCGCAGCAGTGCCAACAGCAGGCTGACCGGGTAACTGAGCTGCCTCCTTACTATCAGTCGGGGAGTGGTGTTCGCACCCTCTGCACCGTTTTCAGAGTGAGATCGCAAAAAAGCGTACCCTTCGGCCTCATCAATAATCAATTCCAGACCAAGCACCGCCACGTAATCCCGAACGCTTGCCAGCAAATTGAGCAAAGCGCTCCATAACGCCGGGTTCTCCTCCTGGTAGATCACCCCCTTCAAAAGGGGAATCACAATGGAAGAGAGCTCCTGGACTGGATAAGCCGGACGGGAAGTTTCTATCTCTGTATGGTTCATCATCAGTTTCGTAATAAAATAATACGCGGCAAGGTTGCCAGCCGGGATATACCCGTTGCGCTTTCCCATCTCACCTCTTCCTGCTCTCCTTCATCTACCGCCGTCTTGGGCCAATCCCCCGCAAGCTGCAGATAGGCAACCAGCTCGGCAAGGCCGTTACGCAGCGGATGATGCACAATAACCTCCCCGATGGTGATCTGGCTGCGCATCTGCAGCTCCTGGCGGATATTACGCAACAGTTCGGCCCGGTCAACCACTACCTGGGCATAAAGCACTGCGGTATCGATCTCCGCATCACCTTCATCCAGAGCGATGCCGGCAATCAATGGCTTGAACGGGGGCCGATAGAGCGCTCTTTCAAGAGGCAGCTCAATGACCGCAGTGGAGCTGTCGAGAGGCATGAAGCCGCCTGAAGGGAGATCGTCGCGCAAATCGAGGGCATGGGTTTCAACCTCGTGCAGAATATCCATGATGCGTCGATTCTCAAGCCACGCCTTGTCATCGAGAAACCTGCGCAACTGTTCTGAAAGTCGGGCCACCGTGCGCTGGGTATGTTCTCCAGCCTCAAGCCAGTCGTAGTGCACGCGCCGCAGACGGGTATCGGGGCGCATTGAAACAATCGGTGGCAAAGCCAGCACCTCTTCCAGAAGCAGGCTCAACTCCTCCTGGCGTGACTGCGACATGAGAAAATCCCAGAAGGCCCGGAAACTTTTCCCCTGATCTGAATCGGCAATGGCATCTCGTTCGCCCATGATCTCTTCAAGCAGCGCTCCCTTGGCTCCCTCCCAGAGGGCAATGCGCTCTCGCACCCGGCGATCGAGCTTGCGGAAGTTATGCTCCACCTCACGAAAATCGGTCAACAGTTCACGGGCCAGTTGCAGAAACTGCTGGAAACGATCCTTCAGAGCGGTGTCATCGAGCAGCGATATCTCTCCGGCAAGGATACGGGCAATTTCGGCATCAATATCGTCACGGCGCTTTTGCAACTCCGCAATCCGCACTTCAGGATCAGCCTGGCTTCCCATACTCATCTGACGCAACAGTTCAAACAGGGTAAGAAGTCGCGACTCTGTTCCAACAAAAGCACGTTCAGTCAAGCTTTCCAGCCAGGCCAGCGCTTTTTCAGTAGCTGCTGTCAGGTCAAAGTGAGGTTCATCCGTCCCATCGGGATAGAATTTGCGCAGCCATCCCTTCTCATTATCAGCCCAGTCATTCAGGTAGCTTTGTGCCGTACCGGGAAACTGGTCAGCACCCTGTTGCTGGCGTAGGGCAAACAGTTCATCTTCCAGCGCCTCAACCAGATCAGCCTGCGAGAGTATCCGCACATTGGGAACAATAAACACCCGATGCAGAAAACCAGCCACTAACGGTGCATGTTGGGCGCACAACAATCGCCAGGCAGGGTGGTTCTGACGGAGCAGGTTCAGGGTAGTGTAGTCGAGAGCCAAAAGTGCACTATTGATTTCTGGTGGAAAAAGTGCCGCTGTATGCGGGCTGGATTTGAGGCTGAAGTTAAAGTTTTTTCTCCGTTTATTTCGATTGCTTTTTTTCCGTTCTCAATTCCATGGTGCTCAAACTTTTGGTTTCTTTCTTCGCCAGGAAAAAATATCAGATATCTTCTTTCCTGAAAAGAAAGGCCACGCTATTTTGCGGATAAGGGGAATTGCCTCGATCAACAAGGGTCATTGATCCTTACCAAACAATCCGGTATAACTGTCGAATGCCCGTCGCAAAGCGGCATTGGGCTCTGGCGGATTGCAATAAAAGGTGACTCACTCGACAGGGTCTTTTCGCTGTATGGCAGGTTTAACGCTTGAGTGTTCTGTAAAAATTTTCGTGAGAGCCCAAAAGAAGCAACTGACGGCTTACCTCATCATACTTGTAGGCAAGCAGGGTAAGCTGTCCGGTACACTTGAATTTATAGACATAAATACCTGCCAGATCGCCCTTTTTTAGCTCTCCCACCGTGGGGTCTTTGATAATTTCAGTAATGGCATCATCAACATCAGCCTTCTGATTTGGGTGCAGCCGCTTGTAAGCACGCCTGAAAAGAGTGCTTTGATGAACTTGGACCTCTTTATTCATCAAGAACGATGCCCTTCCGGGACAAATGGTGTTGAGTGCGACTTTCCTTCTGCCTGAGCAATCAGAAGATCCCGAACAAAATCAATAGGCAAATCAGGATTGTCCAGAGCTGCCCGTCCTATCAGTGCCCAAAACTCAATCTGTCCAGCAATGGTACGATGCTCGGCCTTGGCCTGAGCTCTTGCTTGTCCATACAAGGTCTCATCTATTCGTACTGGCATTCCCATAATTTTTCTCCATAAATAACATTACTACAAATGTAGCGAATAGTAACAGATAAACAAATTTCTCTATCACCACACAAGACTGGATAATGGCCGATGCACTGGGTGTAAAAAAATTAGTGACAAATATCTACACTATCCATTTGGTCGAAATCTTCAGGGACTGTAATTTCACCGGCCATGAAGCCAAGGCGTTCAGTAGTTTGCTCGCTCTTTTGTTTATAGAACGTAACGCAAACGCGTTGTATGTGATCAATGATATCGGCGTCACTGATATTGGCAAAAATGGAGAGGTCAATGGTGTAAGGGAAAAAAAGGCTATCAAGATCATCGATGATTGTATTGAGCATACTGAATGTCAGCGCTTCACCATAGAGTGTCAGGTCGATATCTGATCCATTCTTGTAGTGGCCTGCTCTACCTCTGGGTAGCGAGCCAGGAGAGCGTTGATTTTTTCGATAGTAGTATCCTGCAACCCGTATTTGTCGGGTAACAGCAGCGCATTACTGCGCCACCGTCCCCTAAGAACCCAGCGTGCGACTTTCACCGCACTGGGCTCAAGCCTCGACTAAGGCACCTTCAGGCACCCGGCTATACAACG
>CAIPYV010000066.1 GCA_903869365.1 uncultured Chlorobiaceae bacterium | reverse complement strand
TTTAACCCTGAAAAAGCAAAGGCGTTACTGGATAGATTTGAGTTTGTATACACGCCAAAGCACGGCAGTTGGCTAAATATGGCAGAGATTGAACTGCGAGTTTTATCAACCCAGTGCCTGAACCGGAGAATCGATACGATCCCCGAAGTCAGAACCCAGGTAACTGCATGGGACGAAGAAAGGAACAATAAAAAGGCTACAATCAACTGGCGTTTTACTACCGATAAGGCGAGAATCAAACTTTTACATCTTTATCCGTCAATTGAAGCATGACTATACACTAGATGCTATGTTCTAATGAAGGTCATGTGCAAATTCCTAGATGATCGTGAATGATTTTAATTGAGGGAACTACTGTATTTTGCAAATATTCGGTGTGATCATTGATACCCCAATTGTAGGGGAAATGAGCGCTTGGGTGTGAAAACGCAGCTATAAATGACTCTTTGGAAGCAAGTTTTGCCTTATACACAAAATCTGACACCTGACTTACCGAGTCAAACGAGTTTCTGATTGATTTCTGCCAAAACCCTTTTCCCTGAACAATTATTACCGAAGGTTCAAGAATATGCATAACCTTACGAAAATGCCCACGACAGTGGCTCATCATCGTCGGCGTAGCCTTCCCGTTACGTGTTCCTTCAGGGACGGCTGAACAGAGTAAATAGTTGACAAGAGCAAATGCATCAAAAATATGAACGCGTTTGCCTTCAATCAACAGAAATTCAGAATTGTGATCGGTACCAAGTGGAATACCGAAAATCAATCGAAGAGCGCTTGTCGTGCCTTTCATATGAGGATTTCGAACCTCATAACCTTGTTGCTTAGTAAACCGGGAGCCAAGACCAGAACCTATAATCATGGCGTAACGAGCTCGGAGATCAACACGAGCTGGAGGATGCCCATATTCTTGTCCAACGACAACGACTCGAAGCGGAGAGCCATTGAGTGTAACGCCGTAATGCTTACCTATGTGGTGAAGTTGCCCCTCGTAAAATGCACCAGGGTGCGATGACTTACACGCATTATAGTGCTGACAGACAAAATTATCACCCAAAACATTATTGGACAGATACTGTTCAGCTTCGAGTATCTGCGCTTCTGACTTTCCCTGCTCGAATGCAACACCCATAGGTTTATGATAACTCTATAAAAAAAATATGGACGGTTAGCTGAATCATACAAAATAAAAGTAATTTGCTCGCTTTAAGCATGTAACCCCTGAATTCCCCTTAAAAAAGGTTACTCTTTTATATCTGTTGTCTAACGCGGAGTCGAGCGACACTACCTCTAACTCCTCGTACCTATAATATCTCGCACTCGAAACGTTCATCGTGCTAAAAATCTCGCTGATGCTGATGCTTACATTCTGGTTTATCTTCTTTGCCTACAGTTTTACAGGATGCATTGCCGAATGATCATCTGATCGAGAAAATTGACAAGGAGCTGAGCAAGGCGAAGGCGGGGGTGAAGCTGCGCGATTCAATAACGAGTACTTGATTTCCACCCTTCGGTAAAATATTTTATGTAATTTAAAATTGACGTCTTATCTCGTTAACAACTCAATAACCTGACAATTTAATGCCTGATATTGAAACCAATAGCAAAGGCTACGTATATATCCTAGAAGTGAAGGATATAGTTCTTCCTGTATGCAAAATAGGTATGACTTCCCGTAATCCGATAGACCGGTGCGCGGAAATTAACAGGAGTTCAACCGGTGACTTCATATGGGCAGTTGCTCATCAAATCGCTGTTGACGATTGCGGCAAACTGGAGTCCTTAGTTCATAAAAAGCTTGAGCCCCTCAGACAGAAAAAGCGAGAGTTTTTTAACATTTGCCCGGACGATGCGCATTTAGCCTTACGCTCAATTGTTTTTTCACAGACCGAAATCAAAGAAATCACCTTTGAAGAAACCTATGTCCCGAAAACTAACATCCAGCAAAAAGAAAAAACCAATACAACAAGAAACTCTTCAATCCGAAAGATCGACAGTCAATACGCTGAAATCCTTCAATCTTTTAACTCAATACTCGGGATTAAAGGCAGACCATTCGGGCAGCTTAATAAGCCGTTCTTTGGAATGAGTGATGATAATGATGGCGTCCAATGGAATATTGTTATAACCCCAGAACCACAAGAAATCCGAGTAGGTGTTAATTTGGAGGGAATGGAGTACTCAAACTGGCCGATTACTAACTTTATTCTAACGGAGCTGGCAACTCCAGGCATCAACGAGCTGAAAACTAAATTACAGCATCCTGAAATTATATTTATCAAGTTTATGCGTGATGCATGGCAAGTTCAATCAAGGCCGCACATTATAGAGGAGTATATAAACGGCAAAGAAACTCCCATGTCGGAAATGGGATCTAAACTATGGACATCTAAGTTGACCGAAGCACTTGCTTGCCTTAATGAAAACAAACAATATCGAGGCAGGGGTAAACAAGAGGTAACGTTAGCCAACCCACCAAAAAATGGCGAAATAACGCGGACTATGTGGGTAACCCCACACTTGCACATATCAACGCCTATTGATACGAGCAACAATGTAATTGGCAATCTTGAGGCTGGAATTTCAAGACTAAAACCAGTTTATACATGGGTTGCAAAAGGAGCGGCATCATAGCTCTCACCCGCCATCACAATCCTTCTTATGTCTAATACGTAGCGCTTACCCATGCTTTGAGCTCTTTGATGCAGGCGATTAGTCCGAGCTGCTCTGCTTTCGAGCCACTTACCTGATCTGCAAAAAAAAGCTCCGTAACAAAATAACTGTTACGGAGCTTTAGGTCACGGTTAAACCCGTTATCCTGTACTCTGGTATTCCGAAAAAGAATCCTCAGGCTTCTCAGCCTTCGGCCTCAACTTCGAAGTGAACCTTTACGGAGATATCCATAAAGATTTTTGCGTCAGCTTCATATTTGCCGAGCGACTTGATCGGAGCTTCAATGGTGATTTTCCTGCGGTCGACATCGAAACCCTGAGCTTTAAGGGCATCTGCGATATCAGCCGAGGTCACTGTTCCGAACAGTTTACCCGATTCGCCAGCTTTGGCAAAAACCTTCAATGACAGCTGCTCGATTTTCTGAGCATGTTCACGAGCACTTTTGCGCTGCAGCTCGACCTTTTTGGCCTGCTGTTTTTTCTCTGTTTCAAGAGCTTTGAGCGTTCCCTCGGTAGCTCTTATAGCGATACCCTGCGGAATCAGGAAATTGTTTGCATAACCGTTCTTTACGGCAACAACTTCACCTGCATCGCCAAGGGTAGCCACATCTTTTCTTAAAATGACTTTCACTGCTTAGCTTCCTCGTTCAATAGATTACGAAATTGGTTATTTGTATTCGTCTACAACATAAGGTATTACTGCCAAGAACCGTGCCCATTTTACTGAATGGGTCAGAAGGTTCTGCTCTTTGGCAGAGAGACCGGTAATGCGGCGAGGAATAATTTTTCCCTGATCGTTGATAAATCTTTTCAGCTTACGCTCGTCGCGGTAGTCGAAAAATACAACCTGATTTTTCGATACTTTCTTTTTTGACGCCAGCGCGTTGCTTAATGATTTGTTGCCCTGCGATTTGTGGCCTTGTGATTGTGTAAATTTTTGTCTCATAAGTTCATTACAAAATTTAGCTTACCCTGTCCCCTCAATCGGAGGAAAGGTATTTGTATTCGTAAATATGACCGGGATCTTCCTCATGAATTTCTCCATGATGGATATCGTGACATTCATCCTCGATAAAGCCCTCTTCATCCTCCTCACCATTTTTCTTTCTCTTGTTGAGGAACTGGATTCGTCTTGCTTTTATTTCAACAACGGTCCTGGAAGAGCCGTCCTGCGCTTTCCATGTCCGGCTCTGTAGCTCTCCGTCTACGAGGACTGCTGAACTTTTTTTCAGATTGTCACGGCAACTCTCAGCAAGCTTGTTCCAGGCAACAACACCAACATAACAGACATCCTCCTGCCATTGATGATTGCTGTCCCGAAATCTTCTGTTACATGCTATTGAAAAATTAACGACAGGCGTTCCGCCTGAATTAGTTTGCCTGAAAACAGGATCCTTTGTCAGATTTCCAGCAACGATTACACTGTTTATCTCAGGCATTTTTAATTCAGCCATTGCATCTTCTCCGTTTTATTCTCAAAAGGAATCACTTCTTAGCTCGCATTCAACTAACCCTGACGATCATTTTCCAACGGTATCGGCAGCAGCGGCCTCTGCGGCAGCAGCATCTTCCGGACTACCTATAACTACACTGTATTTCTCAACCCTCTTACGCATTTCAAGGAACGCGCTGGTAAGATGAATAATCAGGTAACGCAAAAGGGCTTCCTCGTAACGGAATACTTTTTCGATCTCTGCAATAACGGTTGTTGCTGCGGTAAATTCGATGTGTGCGTAGTATCCAATGGTTTTCTTCTTGATCGGATAGGCTGTCTTGCGCCGGCCGATTTCGAGAACATTGCTGATAGTGCCGCCTTTTTCGGTGATAACCCGCTGCACCAGCTCCATTGCGGCAAGAACAGCTTCATCCTGAAGCCCGCCGTCAATGATGACTGTACATTCATAAAGTTTGTGTGTTTCCATAGCGCAAATAGCTGATAATCATTATTACTCCTCAGTTGCTTGCAAAACGGCGAGGGTCCGGCATTGCGCAGACCAGCCCCACGGCTTCACGGGTTTCCCGGCGAACACCATCTGCAAATTTGAACATTTAAGGTAAACTATTTGCACCATTTTTCCAACCTCATGGCAAAAACCTCGATCCCCCCTTGAAGAAATCGAGAATCTTTCGGGCGATAAGAGTTTCTGAGAGATCGTTCATACACAGGAAATGGCCTTTCGGACATTGATCCCTGCCGATATGCGAGCATGGCCGGCATGGAAGTCCTTCGACTTCAAAAAGGTCAAATGGGGAGTGATAGGGAAGAAATCCAAATACTGATGAAGAGGAACCAAAGAGGACAAAAAGCTTTTTACCGAAAGCTGATGCCATGTGCATAAGCCCTGTGTCGTTGCAGAGCACGGCATCACATCGTTCAATGAGTGCTGCCGTCTGCATGAGCGTACAGCTTCCGGCAAGATTGGTAACCTGTGAACAATATTCTGGCGGCAAGGTGTTCAGGATTTCAGATGCATGATGGGCATCCTCTTTCCCCCCGAGAAGAAACAGCTGTAAAGATTCTTTGTCGAGCAACAGTGAAAGAAGAGCCGCAAAACGCTGCGGAGGATAGCGCTTGGTAAAGTGGTTCGCTCCAAAACAAACTGCGAGAGATTTTACGCCCACCTTAACGTAGGGTAGGGCAAACGCTTTTTCAGCGGGTGACGGATAGAGTTCACATCCAAGAAGATCGTCTGAAACACCAAGCCCTTTCAGTGAGTCCTGATAGCGGTCAACCACACTTCGAGAGGATGAGGAGAGATTAATTTTAAACTGCACCATCAGCCATTTTTTCCAGTTCTCTTTTCGATAGTGCACCTTCTGCGCCATAGAGAGGGAGCGGACAATAGCTCGTGACCGGTGATTGTTCTGAAGATCAACCACAAGATCATACCTCCCTGTCGGAAGCTGTTCGGTTGTATAGATTGCTGAAAGCCGGGGATTTGAGGCAAGGAGAGAGAGAAATGGCGGTTTTGTACAATAGTCGATGCTGGCTTCAGGGTAGGCGGCATGAAGGCGCCTGAGAAGTGGTGTGGTAAGAATGATGTCACCAATGGAGCTGAGTCTTATGACCAGTATCTTTTTGATGGGCGGCATCCTTATTACGACCAGAACTCCCACCAGGCTTTGTAGCTGGCTGGTTTTTTGCCGGACTGTGCCCCCTTAAGCCGTGAGATATGCTGTGCAATGATACGGATCTGCTCCTCCCTGCCCGGGATTTCGGCTTTACGTTCAGCAATCATTTCGCTGACCATCTGGTATGCCTTGAGCGCCTCTTCAGGACGGCCTGTGCCTTCAAGGGCGGCTGCACGGCTGCGCACTGCGTTTATCCAATGCTTCCCTTCGTCCTTATTGAGTTCGCCCCTGCGATTAAAATAGTGGAGAGCAATATCGGCTGAAGCGAGCGCTTCTTTAAAATGCTGAAGGTTCACCATGGATTCGGCAAGACCGGTATGGCATAGGGCGTCAAATCCCTGATGATCATAGGCCTCATCCTCGGGAATTGTTCTGGAAACTATCATTGCTCGATTGTAGCTTGCTGCCGCTTCCTCAAAAAGGCCTTTGCGAAGTTTTTCTTCCCCTTCGCTCAATGCCAGATATGCCTGTCCTACCTGTACCAGTGGTTTCATGGTGTTCTTTTATATAGTAATATTGGGCGCATCTCATGCAACTGTGGTTTGTAACAGAGCTGCAAATGCTTCGGGAATTTCCGGGCGTCCGCGCTGGTTAAGCGCTGTTCCGATAATTTTTGCCTTCAAAACAGGTTTGTAATCTGGAAGACGGAAGATATCCTGATAAAATGCAAATTTCAGTGCCGATTCCCGACGTACAGTGAGGCCTACTACAAAAGTATCACCCGATGTCAGTGAATATTTATAATCAAGTTCCGCACGCACCACCACAAGATTAATGCCCTGGCGGGTATATTCGCTGAAATCTATGCCGACCTGTTTTAAATAGATATGTCGAACATGTTCGATGTAGTTCTGGTAGACACTGTTGTTGACAATCCCCTGCATATCACATTCATAATCTCGAACGCTCATTTCGTAAGTAAAGGCGTATGACTCTTTCTGCATGGCTATAGCTATAAACAAAGTATTGAGTGCTGAGTTTTTAGTGCTGAGGAGAGAGAAATCGGGTAAGAAGTTGTAGAAACGAAAAAGCCCATCTTTTAGGGATGGGCTTTTTCGTGTATAAAAACTCGGCGACGACCTACTCTCCCGCAATAAAGCAGTACCATCG
>CAIPYV010000065.1 GCA_903869365.1 uncultured Chlorobiaceae bacterium | reverse complement strand
CCTGTTCTTGCAGCTCTTTCTTCCATTTCCCGACCTGAACGGGGTGTACTCCAAATTCCTGACCGATTTCATTCAGCGTCTTGACCCCTTGAATAGCCTCAAGCGCCACTTTGGCCTTAAAGTCACTGCTGAAATTTTTTCGTGTCCTTTTTGTCATTACCTGCTCCTTTTTGGGGCAAGTTAACAACTTAAACCGCTGTCTAAAAATCGGGGTCCACTATAGTTTTGAATTATTTCTTCGCTCCAAGAGTTTGTATGGTATAAAGTTCATTGTTTGCCATTCAGAAAATCGGTTTATTTTTCAGGAGAGAAACATCATGTCGCAGCTATTTTCACCAACCACAATAGGTTCACTCACGCTCAGGAATCATCTGGTGATGGCACCGATGACTCGCAATCGTGCAACAGGCAATGTTCCGAACGAACTTATGGCTGAGTACTATGCTCAGCGGGCTTCTGCCGGTCTCATCATCACTGAAGGAACATCCCCTTCTCCCAATGGTTTAGGCTATCCACGGATACCGGGAATTTTTTCAAGGGAGCAGATTGCTGGATGGAAGCTCGTCACTGACGCCGTTCATGCCAAAGGGGGGAAGCTGTTTGTTCAATTGATGCATGGTGGGCGAATAGGTCATCCCCTTAATTTACCTGCAGGAGCGCGGGTGCTGGGGCCTTCAGCAGTGGCTGCTGAGGGTGAGATATACACCGATGCCGAGGGTATGAAACCGTATGTTGTACCGCAGGAGATGACGGATGGTGATATCAAGAGCACTATCGAAGAGTTTGCACAGGCTGCGAGGCACGCGATTGAAGCTGGTTTTGACGGTATCGAGCTGCACAGTGCAAACGGATATCTGCTTGAACAATTCATCCGCCCGAATTCCAATCAGCGCAACGATCTCTATGGCGGTGCTCTTGAGAACCGAGCCCGCTTCGTGCTTGAAGTTGCCGACGCGGCGATCAAGGCTATTGGCAAGGAGAGGGTCGGCATACGTCTGTCGCCTTACGGCATTTTTAATGACATGCCGCTCTACCCGGCGATGGAGGCTGATTACACCTATCTTGCCAGGGAGCTCAATGCGCTTGGTTTGCTCTACATCCACCTGGTCGATCACTCATCTATGGGTGCGCCGGAAGTACCTGCCTCAATCAAGGCAGCGTTCCGCAAGGAGTTTAAGGGGAAGCTGATTCTCTCAGGAGGTTACGATGCTGCACGTGCGGAGAGCGATCTGGCAGAGGGCATGTGCGATCTGATCGCTGTGGGGAGAGCGTTCCTTGCCAACCCGGACCTTGTCGCGAGGTGGGAGTCGGGCGCGGCCCTCAATGAACCTGATATGACGACATTCTATATGTCTGGAACGAAGGGGTATACCGATTACCCTGCGTTGAGTTAATAAAAAACCAAAGGAATATTTATGAACAAACGAACCATCAGCACTCTTGCACTTGTTTCCATGACCGCCGGTCTCCTTATGGCAGGGTGCAGTCCAACTATTCGGGTTGAAGCACCTGACAAACCCATTGTGATCAACATGAACATCAAAATTGATCATGAAATCAGGATAAAGGTTGATCGTGAACTCGACTCCCTGCTCGACAACAAAAAAGGCTTATTTTAACCAGAAGAAACGAAACTATGAAAACGATACAATCCATAGCGTTAAGAGTAGTGGTAGCCATGATGCTGCTTCTTGGCATTGCCGCACCTCTCTTTGCACTTGACCTCGAAACAGCTCGCTCAAAGGGATTGGCCGGAGAGGTTGACAACGGACTGCTTTCCGTACCTCCCGGAGCTCCGGCTGACGCCCAGGCACTGATTACAACCATCAATAATTCCCGCAGGGCAGAGTATGCAAAAGTTGCTGCTAAGAATAATCTTGAACTTGACGCTGTGGGCGGGATGATGTTCCAGAAAATCTATGCCCGTCTACCAGTCGGTACATGGGTGCAGATGCAGGGGAAATGGGCCAAAAAGGCAGAGTAATGCTGCAAAAAAAGTGGCTGTGAAATGGACTCTGCACATCCTGTTTGCTGCGATTTTGCTGCTGACGCTGACGATGGGCGCAGCATGGTATTGCTTTCCCTGGTATGCACCATCACAGATGGACCGTTTGCTTGAGGGAAAACCGTTTCGCATTGAAGTTTCCGGTTTAGGACGACCGGATTTTTCCGGTGTAGGGTTTCGCTCGTTGAAACTGCGTTTTATCACACCACCTGATGGCTGCAGTGCTGCAACCACCTATATGCTTTCACTCACGAACGGTTCGCTCTCCTGGCATTTCGAAAACCCTGATAGCTCTGGTTCCCGATCTCTGCTGCCACAAGTTATCAATGCGGCATTTGCCTTAGATGCCGATTCCATCAATGTACAGCCGGAGCCGGAAGCATTTATTTTCGGCGACCGCAACCCGCGGATAATGCTCAACATGGAGCTCTCCCGCAAGCATGGGTTTATCCTCTCTTTCAGGCCGCTCAATGCAGGATACAGCATTATTGGTGCTACGGTTACCCGTGAAAAGCTCCGGCTTGAAGATGTGAACTTCAAGGTCAGGCTCAATGCTGCAGACAACTGGCAGCAGCACATGGATACTCTGCGGGTCGCAAAACTTTTCAATGATGGAAAGCTCTTGCCGGTGACCAATTTCAAAGCCCTTTTCGGCTCGAAACGCGATCCGCTCAAACCCTGTACGATTACGCTTACCGACTGCTCAGCCGACCTGTTTCACTGGAAAGCTTCATCGCAGCGAATCGAGTACGACCTGAAAGATAAACAGTCCCGATGTACGCTTAACATAGCAGAAATCCCTCTCGCGGAACTTCCCGGGTTCAACCGGGGCGGCAGCAAAACACCCTCAGCTCTTGGCAGGATCAGCGGTTTTATTCCCGTCGAATTTCAGGACTCCACGCTGCTTGTGCGTCATGCTCTCGTTATTGCTGGAAAGGGTACAAGGATTATCGCCTACACAAAGGAAAACAAGCCCATGCTCTCACTCGATCTGGGAGTTGGTGAGCTGCTGCATAATATCAATGCAAAGGTGATACTCAGGAGCAGAGGCAATAAGCTTTCGGGCATCGCCATGAGCAACCTCTCGGCGGCACTGCTCGGAGGGAGAATCACCTCAACACCAGTCAGTTTCGACCCTTCAGTTACAACCACCATGTTGACATTGACGCTGAACAATATCAAGGTATTGGAGCGTGTTCGCCTGCATGGTGATTTCAAGGGTTCACTCAAAGGTGCCGTAAGCGGCACTGTTCCACTTGCCATTGAACAAAAAGGATTCTCGATCCGGAATGCCCATGTGCAATCCAGAGGTGGCGGAACGATCACCATTGCACCGCCTTCAAAACAGCAAAGTTCGAGCGAACGCATTTTTGGCAAGCAGAAGCCGGATGCCGACTATACTTTCAACGAGCCTGATGTTCGGATCAGCCGTTCATACAACGGGAGCAGCACTATCAGGTTCAGCATGAAAAATCTGCTCCGTAAAACTGAAGGCGGCGAACTCCTGCTTCTCTCACCAAAAGGAACTCTCTCATTCGGGTATGATCGTCTGAACCCGGATAGAGCTTCTCTTTCGGATTGCAGCGCAGAAATTTTTGGTGGTTCGGTCGCTCTCCATCATATCGATTATGATATGCAAAAAAAAGAGGGGGAAACCGAGCTGCAGCTCAACAACATTCCTCTGCAGAAGCTGCTCGACCTGCAGGGCACAAAAAAAGTTTATGCTACCGGTACTGTCAGAGGAACCATTCCGGTCAGGATGAAAAACGATCTTTTTGAAATCAAGGATGGAGGTATGAACGCTGAGCAGTCAGGTCAGATTATTTATGCCACCACGCCTGAAGAGCGGGCTGCGGCAAACCAGGGACTTCGCACCACTTACGAAGCGCTGTCAAATTTTCTTTATGTGCAGCTGTTATCTTCGATCAATATGGCTCCGGATGGCAAATCAGCCATTACCATTCAGCTCAAGGGAACCAACCCTGACTTTCAGAGCGGACGGCCAATAGAACTGAACCTCAACGTTGAACAAAACATGCTCGATCTCATGCGCAGCCTTTCAATTTCCTCGAACGTCGAGCAGATTATCACCGAAAAAGCACTGAAGATGCAGAAGAAATAAACGGGCAGTCTTTACCTATGCCTTTTCCCTTTACCAATCTGTCAGAGCCCAAGGGTGATCAGGTCATGAATATGGACCATCCCGACGGGATGCTGTTCACTGTCGCAGACCAGCAGCTGGGTTATGCGATAGGTTTCAAGGATATCAAGGCACTCCTTGGCCATGGTGGAGGCTGAGACGGTTTTCGGGTTTGCAGTCATGACTGAGCCTGCACTGAGAGTGAGGAACTCTTTGCCGCTTTGCACCAGGCGGCGAAGGTCGCCATCAGTAAATATACCGGTCAGACATCCTTCTTCATTGATAACGGCACTCACGCCATATCGTTTCGAAGTCATTTCAAGGATAAGATCGGTAACCGAGGCTTGTTCTTTGACGAGGGGTACTGCGCTCTCTTTTGCCATGATGTCCGTAACTTTTACGGTCAGCCGTCGTCCAAGTGAACCTTTGGGGTGAGTCAGTGCAAAATCTCGCTGGGTGAAATTTTTCTGCTGCATCAAAGAGATGGCGAGTGCATCTCCCATGGCCAGCATGGCGGTTGTCGATGTCGTCGGGGCCAGATCGTAAGGGCAGGCTTCCTTTTCTATATCGGTATCAAGGGTGATGTGGGCGTTCTGGGCAAGAAAAGATCGTTTATTACCGGTTATGGCAATGATGGTTGCACCGATCTGTTTGAGTGCAGGGATGATAAAATTAAGTTCTTCCGTGGTACCGCTTTTTGAAAGGCAGATAACAACGTCATCCTGGCTGACAATACCAAGATCTCCATGAGCAGCGTCTGCGGGGTGAAGAAAAAGGGCAGTTGAACCGGTGGATGCCATGGTTGCTGCAATTTTCTGGGCGATAATGCCGGATTTGCCCATACCGGAGATAATGATTTTTCCTTTGCATGATGCCAGAAGCATGACGGCATCTGAAAAGCTGTCATCAAGTCGTTCAGCTATCTGTTGAATGGCTCGAGCTTCCTGTTCCAGAATTGTTTTGCCGGTTTGTGTGATGTGCCGGTTCAGGGAGGTTGCGTTCATGGTATCGTTTGAAATTGATGCTTCAAGAAAGAAAAGAAAATCAGTTACTCTTTTTATAAAGTGTAATATCGGCTAAATTGGGGAATTACTGTTTGGTTTACTAATCATAACGCTGTTGCCATGAATTTTGATTCAATGAGCTGGGTTCTTGTTATGGCTTTATCTCTCTCTGTGTTTTCCCTTTTTGTCTTTTTGTTCTCCAAGTTTATAGGGTATATGAAAAGAGAGCAGGACCTGAACATAGAGTCGTTCAAAGATTCGTTGATTGATAAAGACAATCCTGTGGGTCTGCAGGGCGAAGAACTTGAAAAACTTAAGCAGCAGCAGGCGGAAGCCCAGCGCCATCTTAAGGAGGTTATATCAAAAATACCTGTTATTCAAAAAGACGGCAGGTTTCAGATTGATGAGGAGGCGATACGGAAGCAACGGGCGGCTGCGAATGGTTCTGGGGCTGCCAAGGGTACGGTTTAAGTTTTTATGATTTTAATTTCTGCATGTTTTCAAAGTTAAAGCTTCTTTTCAAAGATACCGTTATCTACGGGTCGAGTACTATACTTGCTCGCAGTCTCAATTATCTGCTGGTTCCTCTTTACGCCAATAAACTCTCTACGTTTGATAATGGTGTGCAAACCATTATCTATGCCAACATAGCTCTGGCTAATGTGTTGTTTTCCTACGGGCTTGAGACCTCATATCTCAAAGTGGTTTCAGATTCGTCACATAAAGGTCGGGATGAAACGCAGCTCTTCTCCACGGCCTTTCTGACTCTTTTTGTTACGTCAACGCTTTTTGCGTTATGTATTGTGATCTTTGCGCCACTTATCGCCCAATTAATCGGCTTGTCGGCCTCCGATTTTACGTTTGTCCGGTACGCCGCCCTTATTTTGTGGATTGATACGCTTCTGGTTATTCCATTTGCAGAACTTCGTCTGAAAAGAAAAGCTCTACAGTTTGCCATTGCCAGAGTAGTCGGGGTGATTGCTGTTGTTGTCTGTGCTGTGATTCTTATTGTCCCTTTCCATATTGGGTTGGCGGGGGTTTTTATTGCTGAGGCATTCGGTTCTCTGATCAGTCTGTTGCTGGTTATTCCTGTTTTCAGTCAGTTCAGAATTTTCTTTTCAACTGTCCAGCTAAGAGAGATGCTTCGCATAGGGTTACCCTATGTGCCGACTGGAATTGCCGGACTCTTGATTCATCTGATTGACCGGAATATTTTGATCCGTATTCCGGCATCACAGATAGAAAACATTTATGGCAAAGGCTATCAACCATCCGATATTGTAGGAATTTATGGCAGGATTGCTGCTTTCGGGGTTGTTCTGCAGCTTTTTATTCAGGTATTCCGCTTTGCATGGCAGCCGTTTTTTCTGCAGCATGCCAAAGACCCTGATGCGAAAAGGCTCTTCCAGCATGTGCTGAGTATTTCAACCTGTTTCACGATGTTTCTGGCTCTTGCAGCTACTTATTTTGTGCCTGATCTTGTTCGCTATCACTATGCGGGAAGTTTTTACCTGCTTCCGCCTCGTTACTGGATAGGTCTTTCTATTCTGCCATGGATTTTTCTGAGTTATGTCTTTGACATGATATCCACTAATCTTTCTGCAGGCATTCTCATTACCGGAAATACACGATATCTGCCGGTCGTCACGTTTGCTGGCGCAGCTGTAACGGCGTTCTTCTGCTGGTGGCTTGTTCCCGTGAGCGGAATGGATGGTGCCGCGTATGCTATCGTTGCCGGTACGGTTGTCATGTCTCTTGTTATGGCGTGGTACTCCCTGAAAGTCTTTCCCGTTCACTATGACTGGCTGAAACTTGTTCTTTTGTTTCTTGCGGGTATCGCGCTGGGATGGTTTCAGTTCTTTATCGGGCCGAAGCTGCCTCAAGCGGGGGCTCTTCTTGCGGCAAAAACATCCATGCTTGTTCTCTATTTTGTGTTTGCCATGGTGCTTTTCCGCGAAGAAGTCACTCTCATAGCCCGGAAGGTGGGGAATAAATTCAGACGGCAGTGATTTTCCGTTTACCGTGTGGGGGTATTGCAATCTCCTTTTATACCATGAGAGGTCTCACCCCATCGTCCTTTACCGCCATGCATTCTGCGTGTTGACATATTTTCCAGCATCACTCTCAATCGGCCACGTTGTTCAGGTGTACAGAGTCTGGAAAGTTGATGAAAATGAAGCACCAGTTCCCGTTCTATTGCTCCCTGATGGACACCTATAGCCGTAACGAGGGAATCTGTTTTTTTAGTATCAGGCATATCTTTCAACGACTCATCAACCAGTTGTTTTTTCAGCGGAGCAATAGCCTCCATTTCGGGTCTGACTTTGAGAAAATGCTCCTGTCGCAGTTTTTCGAAATTGATGGTTTGTGATTCACTGAGGTCGAGATGCCTTGTAAAAAAACCCTCATGATTGAACGGATGGCCTCCGGATAGAAGTTCCGGTCTTTGCGATTTCTGCAACCAAAGAGCACTGAGCAACGTCACATTGAGCAGAACAAGAAGCACAAATGCAGCGGTGATTAAACGTTTTGATGTAAACAAGTTCATAGTATTCAACATAATTTCAAGCAGGCTCCTCAAGAAAGAGAGCCTGCTTATTTATCAAGACTATGGGTTTTATTACGGCATCATACCGCAGTTTCCACGCATCGGTCTGCAATCCATTCTTGTCTGCATTTTTTCCAGCTGAGCGGGTGAAAGTATGGAGGCAAGTTCAGCCAGATGAGTGCTTTTCATGCGGGCCAATGTTTCGTGCAGTTTTCCGATTTTCTCGGAAAGTCCTTCAATCTTTTTATTGTCGGGATGCGTTTTGATCGATTCATCTCTCAGCTCGCGGTTCAATGCTACCAGTTTTTCCCTCTCTGTCATCATAACATTGAAATGTTTCTTGCGCAGTTCCTGAACTTGTGCGCTTTGTTTGTCGTTCAGTCCCAGTCGTTCCTGCATCCCGTTCGGTCCGCAATTCTGCCATCTGCCTCTTGGTCCTCCCATGGATGACCTTCGTGCATCCGGCCCAGGTGCTCCAAATCTTTTCTGGCATTCGTTCCGGTAAGCCATACGCTCTTCCACTGAAGCATTGCTCATCTTTCCACAGAGAGCTGACAGTTCGGCGTCTGTTGAACGGTTGTAATCAGTTGCCGCAAAGGCAGCGCTGCCAAAGCCAAGCAGTGAAGCCGACATTACGAACATCATCATGGTCTTTTTCATCGTATCTCCTTTTTTATTATTCAATTAGAGTAATTATCGTCAAAACACAGGGTCGTGTTCAAGGTGTCTGGTTTTCAGTGGTAACCGTATCAATCGGATAGGTCGCTGACTGGTCGTAATAGGCAAATTCATGACTGGTATAGTCGTCACTCAGTTTGTCAAGCATTTCGCTGATGCCGGACGTTGCCGGGCGGTCATTCAACGGCATGAACAGTGCAGCAGCACCGAGATTGATAAGAATAAGGAACACCATGAATGCCAGCCTGAAATCAAATCGAATTCTGAAACCCGTGGCAGCATCTGCTGACTCAGCAGTGCACTCCCGCTCTATTCTCTGCATCAGTCGAGCTCTGAAAAAATGATTTACCTCAAGAGGTTTCATCTCATCGAGCAGTTTCATGGTTTTATCAACCTGTGCCTCTATGGTATTGTTACGCTGTTTCATCATAAGTTCCTGTTTCATTATATCAGACGACAGGCAGGTGGAAAACTTGTGGTTTTGCGGAAAAAATCATTGCTGTGTGTAGTATGCATAGAGCTTGTCGTGAAGGTTTTTTTTTGCCCTGTGTACAAGAGATTCGACTGCTGAGACTGATGTTTTCAGAATGTCAGCGATTTCCTGATTACTGAACCCCTCTTGTTTGCTGAGAAGAAATGCGGTTTTCTGACTGTCGGGGAGAGTGCCGAGCGCCTCCTGCAGGATTACAGCCTGCTCGTTTGCCGCTAATGCTTCTGCAGGATTATTACATGGAGCGGCTATTTCTGCTGACGGATCCTCTATGCCGATTATCCTTTTTAAGGAGCTGAACCGTTTTTTTCGTTTCAAACGACGCAGGTGGTCAAGGGATTTTGTGACGGCGATTCTGTATATCCAAGTTGACAGTTTTGCTTCTTCCCTGAACTGCTCAAGAGAGCGGAATACTTCGATAAAGACATCCTGGGCAAGATCTTCTGCATCTTCCCGATTAAAAACAAATCGGTAACAGGTGTTGATGACCATCTCCTGGTGTTCAGCAACAAGAGTTCTGAACGACTCTTCTTTTGATCTCATTCCTGATTTTTGCAATGCACTTTTTTTTGCTGCGCTGGCTATTGCTGCCTCTTTTGCATCAGCTGTGAATTCATACAATGTGCCTTATCTCCCAGGTAATGTGTTTGAAATACTGCCTACCTGTAAGACGTCAGAAAACTGGAATTCATGCAGCTGCATGCATAAAATATTTTTCGAGTAAAAGCGAAATGACGATTTCCCTGGATTGTCAGTTGGGAAATCGTCATTGATTACCTTTTTTCCAAAGGGTTATCAGGCAAGTTTTGCTGCAAAGGCAAGAACTTTTTCCACCTTTTCCTTTGAGTCAGCTTCGCAATACAGGCGGAGTACCGGTTCAGTACCGGATGGCCGAATAAGCATCCATCCGCCTTCAAAGTGATACTTATAACCGTCGAGATTGTTGAATTTCAGAATTTTGTATCCAGCAATGTTTTCAAGATCTCCTGTTGAGGCACGGTCAATAATAGCCTGTTTTTTTGCATCGCTTACCCGCAGGTCAAGCCGGTTATAACAGAAAAAGCCATATTCATCGTAGAGCTCCTGAACCAGCTCTGAAAGTTTTTTGTCTTTTCGGGTCATCATTTCAAGGATCAGAAGGCCGATATAGACGCCATCGCGTTCAGGCAGGAATGAGGTAATGCCTATACCGCCGGATTCTTCACCTCCGATGAGGATATCATTGGTCGTCATGAGTTTACTCACATGCTTGAATCCGACCTGCAGTTCATGCATGACAAGATTATGCTTCCGGCAGATTTTATCGATGACATCGGTCAGGGCAAATGTTTTTGCGACTTCGCCGGTTTGATGCTTTTCTTCGACAAGGTCTTTGAGGATAATGGCAAAAAGTTTATGAGAGTCCACAAATGAGCCGTTTTCATCGAGCATGCCTATTCTGTCGGCATCTCCGTCATTGATGATGGCGACATCAGGCTCAACCTCTTTAAAAAACTCTATAAACTCTCCGATATACTGAGGTATCGGTTCGGGATTAATGCCTCCGAAACCGGGGTTAATGCTGCAGTGGTAGCAACTGAGCATTGATTCATCAAAGAGGCTGGTGATAAGATCCTGACCGGCCCCGAACATGGCGTTATGGGCAATTTTTATTCTTGATTCACGAATCAGGGGAAGATCAATGCTTTTTTTCAGGTAGCTGAGATAAAAACCCTTCATATTGGTCAGCTCGATCAGTTTTTTATCGGCAACAATCTCGGTTAAAGGATCCACCTCAGGCAGGATATTCTCAATTTCAGCAATAACTTCAGGGTGAGCTGGACCTCCATAGGATGCCTTTACCTTGAAACCGCTATAGATAGCAGGATTGTGTGATGCTGTTATGACAATTCCGCCTGCAAGCTGCTTTTCTTTTGTAAAGAGAGAGACAGCCGGAGTAGATACAAAACTGTCTGACAGAAAGACCTTCAAGCCCTGTGATGAGAAGACTTCGGCGGTATATTCAGCAAACTCTTTTGACATGAAGCGGGTATCGTATCCAACGCATACTCCCTTTGCCTTGTTGGGATGGCTAAGAAAGTACCGGGCAGAAGCCAGTGCTGCAAGTTTCAGGTTATCATAGGTATAATCTTTTGCTATAATTGCGCGCCATCCGTCAGTACCGAATTTAACTTGCATTCTTTATTGATTTTGATATAATTGGAATCGAAACGTTGTAAGTCAAAGTTATGATAAATAAATCGCAAAATACGGTTTCCCTGTCGTTCATCCAATTATCTTTCATTTTTGATGGCAAAGAAGCTTTTTGTTTTAGCTGGTGAGGTTTCGGGGGATATGCATGCGGCCGGAGTCATTGCTGAGCTGTTGAAAGCAAGGCCTGATATCTCCGTGTTCGGTATCGGCGGAGAGAAACTTCGAGCCCTTGGAGCTGATCTGCTTTATGATGCTTCGCAGACGAGCATTATGGGGTTTCTTGATGTACTGAAGCATACTGGATTTCTTCGACGGGTTATTCGTGATCTCAAGGAAGCGGTCTCCAGGGAAAAGCCTTTGGCAGCTTTTCTTGTTGATTATCCGGGAATGAACCTGTTGATGGCCAAATTTTTTCATGAACTCGGCATTCCAGTTATCTATTATATCTCTCCCCAGGTTTGGGCATGGAAAGAGGGGCGTGTAAAAGCTATCAGGCGAGATATTGACAGACTGCTTGTTATTTTTAATTTTGAGGTTGAATTTTATCACCGGCATGGCATCAATGCGGAATTTGTCGGCCATCCGGTTATTGAACAGCTTGCCGAACTCTCTTTTCCTTCCAGAGAGTCTTTTGTAAAGAAGCATAATCTGGCATCTGACATAAGGCTTATCGGGCTTCTTCCCGGGAGTCGCTCGCAGGAGGTCGCTCATATCCTGCCGGAAATGCTTAAAGCTGCCCGGCTTCTGAGCAGGGATTACCGCGTGGTGTTTCTTTTCGGTCGTGCTCCTCATCTTCAGGACTCCAGTTATGCTATGTTGTCACAGTACAGAGATATCTCTCTTATCACCTGTTCAGCGTACGAGGTCATGCAGTTCAGCGATCTTGCACTGGTGACCTCCGGAACGGCAACTCTTGAGTCGCTTTGTTTTGGTGTACCGATGATTGTTGTCTATAAAACGGGGATGCTTAACTACCTGATAGGTCGTCTCGTTGTAAAGCTGAAAAATATATCTTTGGCCAATATAGTAGCGAAAGGACTTGGGAGCAGTGAAAGAGCAGTGCCGGAACTTATCCAGCATGAGGCTAACGGCATGGAGATATACCGGCAGGCCAGAAGGATTCTTGATGATGCTGCATTGGCTGATGCTATGCGTGTGGAGTTGCTTGCAGCGCGGGATACGCTGGCCAGTTCTTCTCCCTCAATAAAAATCTCGGCTATATTACAGGAATATTTTTAAACCAAACGGTATGTTATGGTAACAGCTGTTGACTACCTCGTCGCTCATCCTTTTCTGTTTGTTATCGCTGTCATTCTGGCGATAATGATTCTCCTCTCTTTTTTGAGAAGGGTCGTACGGTTATTTCTTATTGTAGCCGCCATTCTGGTGCTCTATGCTGCCTATCTCCAGCTTACAGGAGGCGCAACGCATGAAGCTTTTCAGCACATCGGGCTCTGGTTCAAGAACTTATTCCATGTTGTCACCACGTTGTTCGGTCATCTGTTTGACTTCCTGAAAACTCCCAAAAAATAACTCGTTATGTTGTTTTTCCGGTTGAAGAGATCGCTCCTGTAGGACAGCTTTCTGTCATGAGGGCATTGTCAAAAACCGGATCACTTTCAAGTTGTTCAAGCATACGGACACAGATGCCACAGTCAATGCACTTTTCTCTTTCCATGCTTAAATCGGCTGTTCCCGCTTTATAAAAGCCAGAATGATCATGAGTTGCTCCTTTTAGAAAAGGAGTGTAGCGACTGGCAAGCTGCCTCAGACGGCAATCAGTAATGGCGCTGCAGCGGCATTCAAGGCATCTCTGCGCTTCTTGACGAGCTAAATTCTCTGTATACCCCAAGGCAACTTCCATGAAGCTCTTTCGGCGACTCTCCAGAGAGAGTTCAGGCATAGGAACTCTTTCAGCAGGTTTTTTTTCCGCGTAGAATGCCTGCGGAGCTTCATTCCTTAGTCCAAAGGAGGAGTTGAAAGCATTTTTCTGGGCCACAGGGATTTCACCTTGTAAAAAAAGGCTGATGGCGTGAGCAGCCAGTTTTCCTTGTGCCACAGCACGGATTGCAATTCCGGTGCCTGTCACACAATCTCCTCCGGCAAAAATCCATGGTGTTGCGGACTGCAGGGTATCGGGATCTACTTGCAGTTTTCCACCCTGCTTGCTGCCTATACCTGCGGCATTTCCAGCAGCAGGGTCAATCTGCTGTCCGATCGCCGATATGATGGTATCGGCAGTCAGAGTGAACTCTGAACCTTCGACAGGGAGAGGCGTTCTGCGCCCGGATGTGTCCGGTTCGCCAAGCTGCATGCGTATGGCCGTGATTTCGAGTGCACCATCTACTGTCCTGATTGCGGCAGGAGCTGCCTGCTCAACGAGCGTGATACCTTCGGCAAGAGCTTCCTCAATTTCAGCGGTGTTAGCAGGCATCTCATGTTTTGAGCGTCGATAGAGGATCGTTACTGTTGATGCTCCAAGACGGAGTGCGGTTCTTGCAGCATCAATAGCGGTATCTCCACCACCTGTTACAATGACACGTTTTCCAGGACTGTGTTGTTCACCGCACGCTGTTTTACGAAGAAATTCAATGCCGCTTATCACTCCGGCTTCCTGTTCGCCGGGAATGTTCATGTATGATGCTCCTTGTGCTCCAACGGCAAGAAAGAGGGCATCGTAGTCCTCTTTCAATGTTTCGGCTGTGATCTCTTTTCCGAATGTGGTGTTGAAGCAAAACTCCAGGCCCATGGCAAGCAGTGTTGCAATATCACTCTCTATGACACTGTCTGGAAGTCTGAAACGGGGGATACCGTAGCGCATCATACCTCCGGATCGAGCGGCGGATTCAAAAACGGTTACTGCATGTCCGTTGCGGAGAAGAAAATAAGCGGCGCTCAGCCCGGAAGGTCCGGAGCCTATGACCGCTACTTTTTTTCCTGTTTTCGGGGCAATTTCCGGGACAAACCGGTCGGTTCGTTCACTGTCCTGATCAGCAGCATACCGCTTAAGGGAACAGATAGAAACCGGTGTGTCAATACCGTGTCTTCTGCACTCGTTTTCACAGGGAGCAGGACAGATTCTGCCGAGAATTCCGGGAAGGGGAATGGTTTCCTTGATTATTTTTATGGCGTTCCTGTCATTCTGTGCTGCAATTGCCGCAACAAAGTCAGGGATATCGCATCCTGCAGGGCATGAGAGCTCACAAGGACCCATACAGTCACCGCTGTGTTCTTCAATAATTGTTTCGAGGCTCTGATGCCTCATTGCGTTCAGGGTTGCATTGTCGGTTTCAATCACCATGCCCTCCGACACGAGCGTATGGCATGCGGGAACAAAACGGTTTTTTCCCTTGATCTCCACAATGCACATCCAGCACGAACCTGTCTCGTGAAGGGAATCATGAAAACAAAGAGTAGGAATCTCAATGCCTGCGGCAGTTGCAGCTTCAAGAATTGATGCATCCGTCGATGCAGTAACGTGCTGGCCGTTGATGATAAGAGAGAGTTGACTCATGGAGTTTTTTCGAAGTTATGCTCAATATACAGGGCTACTTTTTCAAGAAGCCACATTGGCGTTGAGGTTGCACCGCATACGCCGACATTGTCAACCGTTTTACCTTCATCGTTCCTCAACCATGTATCCTTGATTTCATCACTGTCTTCTATAAAATAGCTGTGTGGATTAGCTGCTTTACAGATATTGAAAAGTACCTGTCCATTTGAGCTTTTTTTCCCTGCCACAAAAATAACGGTGTCGTTGGCAAGAGAGAAGTCATGCAGTTTCTGGTTTCTGCTCGATACCTGGCGGCAAATGGTGTCCTTGAACACATGCTGCGGCATGGGAAGCACGCCGGTTTTATCTGCGGTAATGTCGATATCTCGGATTGCCATCCATGGGTCCGGGTTGCCGGAAGAGGCTTGTGCGAAAGAGCGTTCAAGATTTCCCTTCAGCTCATAAAACCCGGGAATATCCATGGTTGTCTGGGAAATAAGCGCAGTTTTTTTTGCAGGGTCAAGCCTCCTTGTCTCCTCGGCATCACTGAGATCGGGATGTTTTATAATGACGGCGCTGTTATCGCATTGCCCGTTGATGCCGATAACTTCCGGATGGGTATGTTTGCCGTATATAATAATCTGGTAGCCAAGCTTATAGAGCATTCTGGTCGTCCGCTGCAGTCTGGATACGACAGGACAGGTTGTATCCGTAATGGTCAGATTGTTTTCCCGGGCAATCCTGTAGGTCGAAGGAGGTTCTCCATGTGCCCTGATAAGCACCTGTGTATTTTTCAGCTCCTTGAAAGCGGCTTCGTCAACGGTTTTAAGACCGAGTGCTTCCAGTCGTTTCACTTCAACTTCATTATGGACAACATCGCCGAAAGAGTACAAAGATCCGTCTGTCTGAAGTTTTTCTTCAGCGACATATATGGTTCCCTGCACTCCGATGCAGAATCCTGAGGAAGTTCTGTCGAGGTTTACTTTCACACTGTAAGCTTTAATGTCAAAAGAGAAAAGTCAAAAGTAACAAGTATGGATACAAAAGCGAAACGAAGCGTATGGTTTTTCAAAGATGAGACGCAGTCAGTGTTGTGCCCTGATCTTATACTTCCACCAGTTCAACATCCGGCATCTCTGAACCCATGAAGAGCTTATAGAGCATGCTGAATTTTTGAGGCAAATCACTGACCAGCAGGTGTGGAGCGTAAGCTCTTCTGGCTGGGTTAAGCAGTTCCGATTCCGTCATGAGTTGTTTTGTTCTGAGGGCGACCGCTTCTGCAGAGTCGATAATACGAATGCTCTGGCCGATTGTTTCTTCAATGACACGACGAAGAATCGGATAGTGAGTACAGCCGAGAACAAGGGTATCGATATCGTGTTGTATTATCTCTGTCAGATACTCCCTGGCAATCAGTTTTGTCGCGGGATGATCGATAAAGCCCTCCTCGGCGAGCGGGACAAAAAGAGGGCAGGCTTGCGAGATAACCTCGATTTCCGCATTGAGCATGTTTATGGCACAGGCATAGGCATTGGAGGAAACCGTAGCCTGGGTACCGATAACACCGATACGGTTATTTTTTGTTGCGTTTACCGCCAGTTCGGCACCGGCTTTCAAAACTCCAATGACGGGAAGAGTGCCGCAAGCTTTTTCAACCACATCGAGTGCAAGTGCCGAAACGGTATTGCAGGCGACAATGATCATCTTTGGCTGATAGCGCATGAGGATAAGGGTATCATCATACGCGTACTTTCTTATGGTGACCTGTGACTTCGGGCCATAAGGCACCCTTGCGGTATCGCCAAAATAGATAATCCGTTCGGCGGGCAGTGCGGCCTGAACCGCTTTGACAACAGTCAGTCCGCCAATACCCGAGTCAAAAATACCGATAGGACTTTCAGAGGTAACATTATGAATCATTGCCGTTCGGAATATTGGACAACTTTCAACGGTTAAAACGCTCTACACTAAACATTAAAACGGAAAACAATGACATCACCGTCTTTGACAATGTACTCCTTGCCTTCTGAACGGAGCTTTCCGGCTATTTTCACTTTCTGCTCCGAACCTAACTCAATAAGATCACGGTATGACATTACTTCAGCGCGGATAAATCCTTTTTCAAAATCAGAATGGATTGCTCCCGCGGCTTCCGGTGCTGCAGCGCCTTTGTGTATTGTCCAGGCATGAACCTCTTTTTCGCCCGCAGTAAAGTAGGTCTGAAGTCCGAGAAGGTCATATGCTGTTTTAATCAGCCTATCAAGGCCCGACATGGTAAGTCCTATACTTTCAAGAAATTCCGGACGTTCTTCTTCGGGCAGCTCTGCTATGTCCGCTTCTGTTTTTGCACTGATGATCAGCATTTTTGCACCGGATGCTGCGGCTATTTCTGCAACCTTTTTGGTATAGTCGTTTCCATCAGGAAGGTCAGTTTCTGCAACATTGGCGGCAAAAAGGATGGGTTTGGACGATAAAAGAAAAAACTGCCGTGCCATTATTTGTTCTTCAGGAGATTCGATAATGTTTCGGGCGGGAATACCTTCACCAAGGCCGGCAACTATTTTTTCTGCCAGATCGAGTTGCAGCAGGAGCTCTTTTTCTTTTTTTGCATTTTTTCGGAGTCTTTCGATTCGACGTTCCATACTGTCCAGATCGGCCAGCATAAGCTCTGTTTCAATCGTAATGATATCGTCAGCCGGATCTATTCTTCCTTCGACATGGATAATGTTGTCATCATCAAAGCATCGAACGACATGCACGATGGCATCGACCTCTCTGATGTGTGACAGGAACTGGTTTCCAAGGCCTTCTCCCTTGCTTGCTCCTTTTACAAGTCCGGCGATATCAACAATTTCAAGAGTTGCCGGCACAAGAGTAGGTGTCTTAACGACATCAGCAATCTGCTGCATACGCTCGTCAGGAACTAGAACAGTTCCTACATTGGGTTCTATGGTACAGAATGGATAATTGGCCGCTTCAGCCTGTTTTGCGGTGATGGCATTGAAAAGGGTCGACTTTCCAACATTTGGCAATCCGACAATGCCGCAGCGAAGTGACATAAAGAAAATATTGAAATATGAGTGAGCAAAAAACAAGGGTTTTAACATGTAACTAATATGTTTGGAAAAAGCAAATATTTTTTATAAAATGAAGGTCTAATTAAAATTTGTGTGGAACAGAAAATCGGGACAAAGCGTATCATTATTGCTATTGACGGTCCGGCAGCATCCGGAAAAAGTACAACAGCCCGAAGAGTGGCGCAGCAGCTTGGATATATCTATATCGATACTGGTGCAATGTATCGCTCTGTTACCCTTAAAGCCCTGCAGCAGGGCTTACTCGACGATTTGCGACGCTCTCCCGAGAGCGTTTCCGATTTAGTCAGAGACATTTCAATACGTTTTGAGGGCGACCGCGTTTTTTTGAACGGCAGTGATGTTACTGCAGAGATCAGGGATAACCGGGTAAGCCGTGAGGTAAGTTTTATCAGTTCACTCAAGCCGGTCCGTGACAGGCTCAGAGAGATGCAGCAGGAGCTGGGACGTCAGCGCGGGGTTGTCATGGATGGAAGGGATATAGGAACTGTTGTCTTTCCCGATGCCGAACTGAAAATTTTTCTTGTTGCTGAGCCCCGGGAACGAGCAAAACGGCGATATGCTGAACTGATTGCAAAGTCTCAGGATGGAGGTGAACTGCCTGATCTTGACGTGCTTGAAGATGAAATCAGGAAAAGGGATCGCGCGGATGCCGAAAGAGAGCATGCACCGTTAAAAAAACATAGTGAAGCACACGAAATTGATACATCGGATTTGACGATAGAGCGTCAGGTGGATATTGTCTATAATCTTGCGTTAGACATACAGAAGGATTGCCGGTAACAGGATCCGGGGTAGTTCATAGCATTTGCTTTATTAACTCTAAAACCGCATGCCGATATCTCTCACGGCAAGCTGGCTAACTTACAAGAGAGGAAGGAAAAAATTAATGGCAGAAGCATTCAGTACACAGGAAAAAAAGGTCAAGGAAAGACCTGCAAGAAAAAAACTCAAGTTTTTTGCGCACTACGAGCCCGCTGAACTTGCATTGATGGAGAAGCTTTATTCGAGCACCCTCAATGAAATTACCGAAGATGAAATTATCAAGGGCCGCATCGTCTCAATATCCAACAAGGATGTTACGATTGATGTCGGGTTTAAATCTGAAGGTATTGTATCACTGCTTGAATTCAGAGCCGAAGATGAAGTCAATGTTGGCGATGATGTTGAGGTTTATCTTGAGAACATCGAAGACAAGATGGGGCAGCTTATTCTTTCAAAGAAGAAAGCTGATGTCCTCAGAATCTGGGATAAAATCTATGATTCAATTGAAAACGATACGATCATCAACGGTAAGATCATCAATCGTGTCAAGGGCGGTATGACCGTATCTCTTTCCGGTGTTGAAGCCTTCCTTCCCGGTTCGCAGATTGATGTTAAACCGGTTCGTGATTTCGACGCTCTTGTCGGTCAGACGATGGACTTCAGAGTTGTCAAGATCAATCCTGTTACCCAGAATATTGTTGTCAGTCATAAAGTTATCCTTGAAGAGGCGTATGCCGCCCGTCGCGAAGAGATGCTTTCCAATATCAAGGTCGGCATGGTGCTTGAAGGAACGGTCAAGAATATTACCGACTTCGGTATTTTTGTAGATCTTGGTGGTCTTGATGGTCTGGTACATATTACCGATATCACCTGGGGCAGAATCAATCACCCTTCTGAGGTTGTTGAACTCGACCAGCCGATCAAGGTCGTTGTTGTCGGATTTGATGAAAACACCAAGAGAGTCTCGCTCGGCATGAAGCAGCTTGAGTCTCATCCCTGGGAAAATATCGAGATCAAGTATCCCGTTGGGTCTAAAGCTCAAGGTCGCGTTGTTTCCATTACTGATTACGGCGCTTTTGTGGAAATCGAAAAGGGCATCGAAGGCCTTGTTCATATTTCCGAAATGAGCTGGACACAGCATATCAAGCATCCGGGTCAGTTTGTTACGCTTGGTCAGGAAGTTGAATGTGTGATCCTGAATATTGACAAGGATCATACCAAGCTCTCTCTTTCCATGAAGCGTGTCAATGAGGATCCATGGATTGCGCTTTCAGAAAAATACATTGAAAATTCTCTGCATAAGGGTACCGTCAGCAATATTACTGATTTTGGTGTCTTTGTTGAGCTTGAGGCAGGCGTCGATGGTCTGGTTCATATTTCTGATCTTTCATGGACTAAGAAAATCCGTCATCCAAGCGAACTGGTCAAGAAAAACCAGGAACTTGAAGTCAAGGTGCTGAAGTTTGACGTTCATGCACGTCGTATTGCTCTTGGCCACAAGCAGATCAATCAGGATCCCTGGGACGAGTTTGAACAGAAATATGCTGTCGGAGCCGAAACGCCTGGACAGATTTCACAGATTATCGAGAAAGGTGTTATTGTGATTCTTCCTGGAGATGTGGATGGTTTTGTTCCTGTATCGCACCTTCTTCAGGGCGGTGTCAAGGATATCCATTCATCGTTTAAAATCGGTGATGAACTTCCTCTCCGCGTCATTGAGTTTGACAAGGAAAACAAACGCATTATTCTTTCTGCTCTTGAATATTTCAAGGATAAGAACAAGGAAGAGATTGAGGCATATCTGCTTGCTCATCCCAATGAGAAAAAGGAGATTGAGGCTGCTACCGCTGAGCTTGAACCTCCTGTTAAATCGGGTGACAGAAAGAGCAGCGAACAAAAGCCGGTTGAGAATTAACTTTTCTTTTTCGGTCTACTCTCTATAAAAAAAGCCTTCTCTATAACAGGGAAGGCTTTTTTTTGTTGTGCGCCCAGCATGGGCGCAATCTTGGAGGTGCAAGTCCTCCCGTAAGTTGACCACAGCGAACGAAGCGAAGCGCAACTGCATAAGGGTGACTGCATGTGGGGAGGAAGCGTGGAGCGAAACCGTGAGCCGATGAACAAAAACCGGATATGAGGCGATGTCGAACAGAGCGAGCAGGCTACAGACTGCAAAGCTCTCGTGGTCAAGGTTTCGGCAGCGTAGATCGGGCGGTTGTGCGGTGAAGGATTGCGTTCTTACCTGGGGAGATCTCGCCTTATGCCTGAAAGGGCGACGCAGCAATGTGGAGTGAGAAGTCAGCAGAGGCCATAGTAGCTCCCGGTAAAGGAGTGAAGGGCTGAACGAGTAGGAAAACCTGAAGCTATGTTGCTTGATCATGCCATGCATCAGAAGTCTGGGAAACCGGAGCGAGCCGAGAGAGGGCAGGGTGAAGCCTTGCCGGGCATTGGACGTGATGAAGCAGGATTGGCGCAACATGAACCGGAAGGTTTAGGGCGAACTGACCTGCTCACGCAGGTTGTCGCAAGAGCGAATATGGTCAGGGCATGGAAACGTGTCAAAGCCAATCGCGGCAGTGCAGGAGTGGATGGATTGACGATCGAAGCCACGATTGAGTACCTCAAAACAGAGTGGCCCCGGATACGGGAGGAACTGCAAACGGGAACGTATCGGCCACAACCGTTACGCCGGGTGCAAATACCCAAGTCTGGAGGGGGCAAGCGGGAACTGGGGATACCTACTGTAATAGATCGGCTGATTCAACAAGCCTTGTTGCAAGTCCTGCAACCATTGATTGACCCAACGTTTTCCAAATCAAGCTACGGTTTCCGACCGGGCCGAAGAGCACATGATGCCGTGCTTCAAGCGCAGCATTACGTTCAGGAAGGCTATCGGATAGTCGTTGATGTTGATTTGGAGCAGTTTTTCGATAGGGTCAATCATGATGTACTCATGGATCGACTGGCTAAAAGAATCGACGATAAGGCCGTGTTACGGCTGATACGTCGATACCTTGAAGCAGGAATCATGGTTCACGGAGTGGTGATAGAGCGATATGAGGGTACACCGCAAGGTGGCCCACTCTCTCCGCTCTTGGCCAATGTGTTGTTGGACGAAGTTGATCGGGAACTTGAGCGACGCGGTCACCGGTTCGTGCGCTATGCTGACGATAATAATGTGTATGTACGCAGCAGGAAAGCGGGCGAACGAGTATTGCTGGGGTTGCGGAAACTCTACGATCGACTTCATCTGAAGGTGAATGAAGCCAAAACAGCAGTAGCAAGCGTTTATGGTCGTAAGTTTCTCGGCTATCATTTCTGGGTAGCACCCGGAGGTGAAATAAAGCGAGCTGTAGCTGCCAAGGCAATACAAACCTTCAGGCAGCGCGTCCGGCATATGACGCGCCGGTCGAGCGGTCGCAGCCTGAACGAAGTCTCGGAAGAACTGAGGAAATACCTGCCCGGCTGGAAGGCCTATTTCCATCTGGCGCAAACGCCCAAGAAATTTCGGGAACTGGATGAATGGTTGCGGCACCGTTTACGCGCATTGCAACTCAAGCACTGGCGGTGTGGGACGACGATGTATCGAGAGCTACGAAAAATAGGAGCAAGTGAGGCTCAGGCAGCCAGGGTGGCGGGCAATGCACGTCGCTGGTGGCATAATAGCCGGTTAGAACTGAATCGGCTCATGCCGATAGCTTACTTTGATCACATCGGAGTACCTCGTCTCTCATGACCTCAACAACTCGAACCGCCCGGTGCGGACCCGCATGCCGGGTGGTGTGGGAGGGGAACGGTCAGGTTTATCTGACCGCCCCTATCCCGATCTACTGCATATTCCTACCCACAACAAACATTAATTCCATAAAAGGTGTTCGAACTCTCCGAGAAACCATTCATCATGCTCCCGACTTCATACATGTAGCAGGCAAGAATTGAACTTGCAACAAAAAAGTGGACACCTTAAGAAGCCATAGCCATGGTTTGTTGTTGCAAAAAATCAACAGGCGATTTATACCCTAAGTATGAATGCTTCCGTTGACGGTTATAAAAGTCGGGTAACAGCAGCACATTACTGCACCGCCGTCCCCTAAGAACCGTGCTTGCGACTTTCACCGCACACGGCTCAAGCCTCTGCAAAGGCACCTTGCGGCACCCGACAACACCGCAGTGTTAATTTGGTTCTCTGTTTGTTCCGACGGGCCTCAAAGTATTGCTTCCACGCTGGATCGTGTGGGTTCGCCATACTTTTGATTTTAATATGCCGCCTTATAGATGTATCAGCTTCAAGCACCAAGTGAGTATTCCGGGGAAAGTGTACCACCCATTCCGGGTGAAAGTGTGCCAGGTATTCCGCGATATAATGTGCCACCGATTCCGGGGCAAAGTGTACCACCTTTTTGAGTCCAGATTTGCTGTTAGAACTTACACAATTTTATCCAATTTCTTTCTTCTCATTGACTCTCCTTTCAGTTCAAGCCGGTGAGCATTTCCGACTAATCGATCCATGATTCCATCAGCAATTGTAGGCTCCCCAATTACGTCATGCCACTGGGCAACCGGCAACTGAGAAGTGATCATAACAGCCTGCTTTCCGTAGCGGTCTTCAAGGATCTGCAGCAGGGCAATACGTGTCGTTGCGTCGAGGGGCTGCAGGCCGAAATCATCAAGGATAATCAAATGGGTTCGTTCAATTTGGTTAAGCACCCGGACAAAGGTTCCATCAAGTTTTGTCTGGGCGATCCGTTCAAGAAACCGGTTCATACCAAAGTACAGCGTGCGATACCCGAGTGAACAGGCGTGCCTTCCCAGAGCACAGGCAAGGTAACTTTTGCCGCATCCCGTGGCGCCGGTAATAAGAATATTTTCACCCCGCCCGATAAAGGTGCAGTCAGCAAGGCTCAGCAGTTGATCCCTGCTCAGGTTCCGGGCGGCGTTGCAGTGAACCTGTTCCAGTATGGCTGGGTAACGGATCTTGCTTTGCAGGAGGTATCGTTTGGTACTCTGTTCTTTTCGGAAACGCTGTTCGGCATCAACCAGCTGGCCGAGCAGCGTGTCCGCCGCTGGCTGTTCGTGGACTGGCAGCAAGGTAGCTGCTTCATAGGCATTTGCCATACCATAAAGGTTCATGGAGCGAAGCTGGTCAAGGGTAAGCTGTGTATTCATGGTCATGGTGGTTGAGGTTAATTGTAGACTTCTTTGCCGCGAATATTGTCATGAAACGGCAGCATGGGCGCATGGTATTCTGCTGCGGAGGCCGCTTTATCTCTGTTGTTTTCCAGAATGTTATGGACAAGACGATAGCTGACGCTGGGAACCTGCAGTGCTACTCCGCATGCTGCTTCGAGTCGGGTTGTTCCATACTTCGTCTGAAGCCGCAGTATGCCAAGGCAGGCATCAAAGCTTTGCTGTACAAATGCCTTTGAACTCAGAATCCGCAGGACTGCTTCTTCGGTACATGGCCCAACAGCCGCCGCTTTACTGGTAAAGTCTTCCTCAGTCCACCCTTGTTGCTGATGGTACCGACGGTGGGCTTCCGGCATGTGTTCCTCAATGGTTCTGTAGATGCCCCGGCGTCCGACGATGCGCTGATGCAGGGCAATACGCTGGAAATCAAGAAAGACCTCAACAACCGCTTCATCGTAGATCAGCTTGACAAGCTTGCCGATATACTCATGCGGGACACTGTAT
>CAIPYV010000064.1 GCA_903869365.1 uncultured Chlorobiaceae bacterium | reverse complement strand
AACAAAGCCAAGAATAGCATTTCTATAGGATTGTTCCCGGGGTGTCTGCTTGTTAGGGGTCGGGCGTTGCGGAGCGCGCCAGCACATCATCCAGAGAGCGGGCCACAACATACCTTGCAGGCGTTTCGCCAACACTGAGTGCCTTGAAGTGGGCCTTGCCGCACTCAATCTTTGCACTCTCTTTGTCACGCAGGTCATCGGTAAACAGGCTGCTTTTGGTCTCGACAACAAAGTAGATTCGCTCTTCGCCATCCTTTTCAACAAGTACCGCCCAGTCTGGATTATAGGTGTCGAGAGGAGTAGGAATCCTGAACCATCCTGGCAACTTGGCATAGACCTTGATCGCCAGATTCTTCTCCAACTGGTCAGCAAAAGAGGCTTCAACGTCTGAGTCATAGACCACTTTTTCATAGACCGACTTTTCGACGGGGATCAGGTTCTTGAGGTAACCAGTAAGTTCTTGTTGCTCAAAAAGCTCCTGGGCGTAAAAATGTTCGTCGCCAAGGCGGTGATACTTTATGCCATCCACAACAGCGAGTTGCTTGCAACGCTTGATGGCTTCAGCAGTCAGCTCAATGAATTGCTGCGGATTGCGCTTGAAATCGTCAAGCCGCTCACTTCCTATCAAAATACGATGAATCGTGCGGCGGGTCAGCCGGGTGCGATCCTGCAGATCCGTAAGCAGGTCAGGCAACTCGATATCGTTTTCATCAAGCACAACCGTAGCCGCACCACTCCGTTCAGTAGCTTCAACGCCCGATTTGCCAATAACGATATCCGCCTTGTGCCACTGCATGCGTGTCTTCAAAATGGCCGGAGCATTCTGTAATGCCTTGATGCAGCTCTCCACCAGCTTTTCATTGTCGAACTCCACCCGATAGGTCGTTTTATGCTTGATACGCTCCCAAAGCTCTTTGAACTCCGGACTGTGCAGCACTGCCTGCCGGGTGAGTACATGTCTCCGCTCATCCGCATTCTTGATCTCCAAACGACCGGCAAGCTTTTTCAGCACTGCGGTAATCTGATCAAGCTGTGGCTTGAATTGCTCCGGCACAAGAAGAGTCCCCTCCTTGAGCGCACTCTTCAATGAATCCTGCACCTTGCCCTTGCTATCAATATAGTTTTGCTCTTTCAGATGCTCCCACAAGAGCTTCGACTGCTCGAATCCAAGAGGAACTGAGCTTCCTTCGTCAATAGTAACGGAAATCGCCGCAAACTGGTGTTCCTCGACAATCCCGAATCGAATACCGGTTTCAGCCTCAATCTCTCTCTGAAGATTTTCGGCAAACTGCTCATAACTCTCGGTTGCAATAACGGTCAGCGTATTGACTTCAAATCCACGCAATCGCAGGCCATGCTGATTGACGCATAACCGCAGACCACGCCCTATCGTCTGGCGGCGTTCACGCTCGGAGCCCATTTCACGCAGTGCACAAATCTGGAAAACATTGGGGTTATCCCACCCCTCCTTGAGTGCCGAATGGGAAAAGATGAATTTCAATGGAGTCTCCAGTGAGAGTAGCTTCTCTTTCTCCTTCATGATCAGGTTGTAGGCCCGTTCAGCGCTCTCCCGATTTCCCTGATTGTTCTCCTCGGTATTGGTCCAGCCACCTTTTTTGTCGATTGAGAAATAGCCGTTATGCACCTCTTCGGGGGCATGCGTCAGGTCAACTTCACTGAACAGTGTGAAATAATCAGGCAGCTTTGCCGCCCGGCGGTACTCCTCCTCGAAAATGCGGGCATAATCGCCCTTCACTGAGTTACCGTCACTGTCGTAAGAGCGGTATTTGGCAACCTCATCAATAAAGAACAGCGAAAGCACTTTGATACCCTGCGGGCGCAGACGCAGCTCTTTGTCGAGGTGCTCCTTGATGGTGCGGCGGATCATCTGGCGCTGAACGGCAAGAGCATCCACATCTCCATAAGCCTCGCCAGGTTTCAGGAACTGCTCGCCACCGGGGAAGCGCAGCTCCATAAACTCCCTGCCCTTTTCAACACGGATTTCACCGATAGAGCAATCAGCATAAATCGCCCGGCTGGTAACCATTTCAAGATTATCACCATCAACCACAACACCCTCTTTTCGCCTGACACCGCTGGCCGTCAGCTTGTCGAGCTCAACAAGTGCGGAAATCCTGCCCCGCTTGTTCTCGACCTTCAAGAGACGAACATAAGGTTTGTTGAAGGCATCTTCCACCGTAGCGGCCGCAACTTCGATTTGCTTCACCAGCCCCTTGTCGTGCGCATCAACCGCATCAAGCCGGTAAACCATCTGGTGCTTGTCCACATGCGTAGCGGAATAACGAAGGGTACAGAGCGGGTTCATGGCATTGAGCGCAGTTTTGCCAGCACCGGAAAGACCACCATCCACACTTTGCGGTTCATCAATAATCAGAATGGGCCTCACCGCCTTGACAAGATCAATAGGCTTTTCCCCACCAGTGGGCTCATTGGCACCCTTGCCGTAAATATTATTGACATCCTTT
>CAIPYV010000063.1 GCA_903869365.1 uncultured Chlorobiaceae bacterium | reverse complement strand
GTTTTCTTCTCCGCCACCTCCCCGAGTTGACTGACCGGCCGGCCCGTCTTCAGGAGAAGGTCTTTCTCAAAGTATTTGAACTGGCAGAAATTGCAAAATATTCGAGTGTGGAAGCGGCGGCTTATGAAGAGAGCCTCAAGGTTTATCGTGACTTGAAGAATGTTGTCGATACTGCTTATGATGAAGGCAAGGCAGAGGGAAGAGCTGAGGGTAGTCAGCAAAAGGCAATGGAAGTTGCAAAAAGGCTTAAAGATGCTGGTCTTGATATCGGAACGATTTCACGTTGTACTGGTCTGCCGATTTCTCTTGTGGAAGGGCTATAGTCAGGGTTTGCGCTATCTCGGTGGCGAGAGAGCATGGAGCAAGAGGAAAGCGTCGAAGAGATCAATAGAAAAACAATGGCGCACACTAAAAATCATCAAAAACTACCGAAGAGGGGCGGGTTCTGCTCAAATTTCAGGATGGATCGTTTGAAGATCCTTTTCTGGCTCGTTATGTGTCGGACGGCACCATCAAGATGCTGGCCTATTTGACGTTGCTCTATGATCCCACTCCCCATCCTCTGTTGTGTGTTGAAGAGCCCGAAAATCAGCTTTATCCACGATTGCTGCATGAGTTGGCTGAGGAGTTTCGGAACTATGCAAACCGTGGAGGGCAGGTGTTTGTTTCTACCCATTCACCCGATTTTTTAAATGCAACAACGGTTGATGAGGTGTTCTGGCTCGTTAAAGAAGAGGGATATACGCAAATCCGTCGAGCCAATGAAAATGCGCAGATTGTTGCCTACATGAAGGATGGCGATCAGATGGGCTATTTGTGGGATCAGGGATTTTTTGAAGGGAGCGATCCACAATGAAGAGCATTGTTTTCTTTCTTGAAGAACTCTCTGCTCGACGAATGCTTGAAGGGGTGTTACCGAGATTGATTCCTTCTGATGAATTGCAGCTTGACGCTCACTATAAATCCCCAGACCTTCCGGCATGGTATCGTGTTTCATTGCAGGATACCCCTGAGTTCCTATATTAACAGAAAACAGTGGACTCATTGAAATTCAGTTCAGCAAGGGACTGCACTATGCTTTTAAAAGATCGTTACATAAACCCCTTTACCGATTTTGGTTTCAAGAAAATCTTTGGCTCCGAGGTAAACAAAGACCTGCTGATAGCGTTTTTGAATACGCTCTTGCCTGCCGAGGCGGGAACAGTTTCCGACCTTTCATTTTTGCCTAATGAACAGGTTGGGCGGAGCGAGTACGACCGCAGGGCAATTTTTGACCTTTTCTGTGAAAATGAAAAGGGAGAAAAATTTATTGTAGAGATGCAGCGGGCAAAGCAGAACTACTTCAAAGATCGATCAATTTTTTATGCCACCTTTCCTGTGCAACAGCAGGCACAGAGCGGATCGTGGAATTTCTGCCTGAAGGCGGTCTATATGGTTGGTATTCTTGATTTCGTCTTTGATGAGGATAAAGCTGACAATGAGGTCGTTCATCATGAAGTTAAACTGGTTGATCGTTCAACGGGCGCAGTTTTCTCCGACAAACTTACGTTTATTTACATCGAACTTCCCAAGTTCACCAAAACGATTGAAGAGCTTGTTACTGACTTCGACAAATGGTGTTTTCTTCTCCGCCACCTCCCCGAGTTGACTGACCGGCCGGCCCGTCTTCAGGAGAAGGTCTTTCTCAAAGTATTTGAACTGGCAGAAATTGCAAAATATTCGAGTGTGGAAGCGGCAGCTTATGAAGAGAGTCTCAAGGTCTATCGTGACCTGAAGAATGTTGTTGATACCGCTTATGATGAGGGCAAGGCTGAGGGGATCGTCGAAGGTAAGGCAGAGGGAAGAGCTGAGGGTAGTCAGCAAAAGGCAATGGAAGTTGCAAAAAGGCTTAAAGATGCTGGTCTTGATATCGAAACGATTTCACGTTGCACCGGTCTGCCGATGACTCTTGTGGAAGGGCTATAGTCAGGGTTTGCGCTATCCCGGTGGTGAGAGAGCATGGAGCAAGAGGAAAGCGTCGAAGAGATCAATAGAAAAACAATGGCGCACACTAAAAATCATTTATGACCGAACAAAACCAGAAACAAATGGGCACTACCCTCTGGGGTATTGCCGACCAACTCCGCGGAGCCATGAATGCGGATGACTTCCGCGATTACATGCTCTCGTTCCTCTTCCTGCGCTATCTTTCCGACAACTACGAATCATCCGCAAAAAAAGAGCTGGGATCAGATTTCCCTGACAACCGAGACCAGCCCAACACTACGCCGCTGCAACTATGGTATGACAACAACACCTTCGATATTGGTGAATTTGAAAAACAGATGCGCCTCAAGGTGCACTATGTGATCAAGCCGAAATACCTCTGGGGCAGCATTGCCGAAATGGCCCGCACACAGGATGGGGAGTTACTGCGTACCCTGCAAAATGCTTTTGATTACATTGAGAACGAATCCTTTGCCAGCACCTTTCAGGGCTTGTTTTCGGAAATCAACCTGAGTTCAGAAAAACTCGGCAAGCAGTATACCGAACGCAACACCAAGCTCTGCACCATCATCACCAGAATTGCCGAAGGGTTGGCGAATTTTTCCACCGATAGCGACACCCTTGGCGATGCCTACGAATACCTGATCGGCCAGTTTGCCGCCGGTTCCGGCAAGAAGGCGGGCGAGTTCTACACCCCGCAGCAGATTTCCAGCATTCTTTCCGCCATTGTTACGCTCGACAGTCAGGAACCAGGCACTGGCAAAAAGAAATATCTTCAAAACCTGCTCGACTTTGCCTGCGGTTCCGGTTCCTTGTTGCTCAATGTGCGCAAAAAGATGGGGGCGCATGGCATTGGCAAGATTTATGGGCAAGAGTCCAATATCACCACCTACAACCTTGCGCGCATGAACATGCTGCTGCACGGGGTGAAGGATTCGGAGTTCGAGATTTTCCACGGCGATACCCTGCTCAACGATTGGGATATGCTGCGCGAAGCCAACCCGGCAAAAAAAAAATCCTTTGATGCTGTTGTGGCTAATCCGCCCTTCAGTTACCGATGGGATCTCACGGACGCATTGGGCGATGACGTGCGCTTCAAGAATTACGGCCTTGCCCCAAAATCCGCCGCCGACTTTGCATTTCTGCTGCACGGCTTCCAATACCTTGCCAAAGAAGGCACCATGGCCATTATCCTGCCTCACGGCGTTCTCTTCCGTGGCGGTGTAGAAGAGCGTATCCGCACCAAACTGCTCAAAGACGGCAACATCGACACTGTCATCGGCCTGCCCGCCAACCTTTTCTACTCCACCGGTATTCCGGTGTGCATTCTGGTGCTCAAAAAATGCAAGAAGCCCGACGACGTGCTCTTCATCAACGCCAGCGAACACTTTGAAAAAGGCAAACGCCAGAATCGTTTGCGGCAGGATGATATTGACAAGATTGTCTCCACCTATCAATTCCGCACCGAAGAAGAGCGCTATTCCCGCCGTGTCTCAATGGACGAAATTGAAACCAACGGCTACAACCTGAATATCTCACGCTACATCAGCACCGCAACAGCAGAGGAAGAAATTGACCTCACGGCAGTACACACTGACTTGGTCAATATCGAAGAGCGAATTGTTCAAGCCACCAATAAACACAACGAGTTTCTTAAAGAGCTTGGGTTGGCTCTGTTACCACTCGCCAAGCAGGGAAGAGATAATGATGGTCTTGACAGGTAATGCAGTCTCTGTTCCCTTGTTTCGTTCCGAGGGATAAAACAAGGGACAAAAACGTATTTCATCGCCTGAAAAAGCGTATAGAATGGTGTTTTGCGGCAGGGTTGGTTAACAGGTTAACTGATTATTTTGCAAACTCTTATTTTGCGTAATCAGCAATTGCTTTCGAAAGAATCACCTGATCATTTTCTCCGTTGGGAATCCGGACGTTTTTCTCAATAAATCTCCATGCATTGGTTTTCTCTGATTTCACAGAAAAAATCACTTTTGCACACTTGAAATCACTGGTACCTGATTTTTTGCCTTTATCTGCAAACGATTGTTTCTTTGCCATGACTTGTAAAGTAGTTCTTTTGGTTAAGTCGCTGTACTCTTGTTTTTACTAAAATCAACACGAAAGTAATAAAAATCTAACCCATAACCAAGTGCTCTCATAAAGGAATTACTACTGCAGACTCTCTCTTGCATGCAGTTTTCCCTTATGGAAAATCCCTGTTGCTTTTCCTTTCAAAGAGCGGTTAAGAAACGGTGTGTTAGCTGATTTGGACTTCAGTGAATCAGCGCTAACAATCCACTCTGCATCAGGATCAATGATCGTGAAATTAGCCTCTTCACCAGGTGTGAAACGAATCGGCTTGAGGTTGAGTATTTTTCTTGGATTGACCGACAAAAGTTCAATGGCACGGGAAATGGTAATAACCTTTTTTTCAACCAGTTCGCTTATCGTAAGACCGAGTGAGGTTTCAAGACCGACAATACCGAACGCGGCCTGATCAGCAGGACACTCCTTTTCATGAGAGGCATGAGGTGCATGGTCAGTAGCAATGGCATCAATCGTGCCGTCAGCAAGACCCTCAAGCAGAGCAGTCCGGTTCTCAACGGAGGAGAGAGGAGGCTTCATGATATAATTGCCTTTCTGGTCGGCATAAAAGAGATCTTCATCACTGAGGGTGAAATGGTGCGGTGTTACTTCGCAGGTAACCTGAAGCCCATCCTTTTTGGCCTTGCGGACAAGATCAAGCGCTGCTTTTGTACTGATATGGGCAACATGATAACGTGGTCTTTTGAGAGGATCATGCAGCTTGTGCTCCTCCAGATAGTGCATCAGAAGCAGATCTCGGCTGAGTGTTATGGCTTCGGAGACATCGGGAATTCCTTTCAGACCGAGTTTTGTCGAATAGAGCCCTTCATTCATCACAGCTTTTTCAGTAAGCGATTTGTCTTCACAGTGCTGAATGATGAGAAGATCAAAGTTTGAGGCATACTCAAAAGCCAAACGCATGATCTGGCTGTTCTGAATCGCCGAACCGTCATCCGACACTGCGGTGACTCCGTAAGAGCGGAACTTTCCAAACGGCGCAAGATGTTCGCCTTTACTTCCAACAGTCATCGCCCCGATCACCTCAAGATCAATGGGAAACATTGTCGAGTGATGGCGGATATAGGCAACCCCAAGCGGGCTGTCAATGACCGGTTTCGTGTTCGGCATAAGGGCGACGCCCGTAAACCCGCCGGCAACGGCTGCATGTGAGCCGCTTTCAAGAGTTTCCTTGTATTCCTGCCCCGGCTCCCTGAAATGGCAGTGCATATCGAACAGTCCCGGAGCAAGAATCTGACCGCCAAGATCAATAATCCTGTCATCCGGCGACGCCATAATCATCTCATTTCCATAAACGACCGCCTCGATCTTCCCGTCATTGGCAACTTTTATCGATCCTGTGACATCAAGATGTTCAAGCGGATTGAGGAGACGGGCATGCTGAAAAATAAAGCTCATTACTCAGAAAAAATTATAAAGTTAGATAACTCGCGCCTGCAGGTCTACAAGCTCCTGACGACGTTGAGTGTTGTTCCCCGGTATGGAAAGTACTGCCTTCAACGTGTCTCCGGAAGCAACCCTGCCCACACCGGCTGGCGTTCCTGTAAATATAAGGTCACCGGCTCGTAAACCGTAAAGATACGATAAATAATGAACAAGCATGGCCGGACTGTGGAGCATTTCAGATACATTACCCTGCTGAACCTGTGAACCATTCAGCACAAGCGAAATTTCAAGATTCTGCAACAACAGAGGATGACTGAAGGGTACCATATCGGAAATCAGTGCGCTTTTTCTGAACCCCTTGCTTTTCAGCCATGGATTTCCGGCTTTTTTAGCAGCAAGCTGAACATCACGCAGCGTCATATCGAGACCTGCACCGAAGCCGGCAATGCACTTAGGAGCCTCCTCAATGGAGCAGCCATCGCACGATTTTCCTATAAGCAGAACTATTTCAGCCTCATAGTGCAGATTTGAAGAAAGGGGACGACCTTGAAATTCCGGCACTGCAATCAACCCTTCAGTTTCAAGAGCAGTGGGTGGTTTCATGAAAATGATCGGTTCACCCTCATCCTCTGGAAGTGTTCCTGCTATGGCTCCTTCAAGCAGCTCCATCTCCCGTGCATGTTCGCGGTAGTTTTTCCCGACACAATAAATGGCGCCAGGAGCAAGAGTTCTTCGATCAAAAAGTGATTCCATGTTCAATTTTATTATTTTAGTTTCAGGTAAAGTGTAAATGTAACTCTATCTGTGCAATATTGTTCGACAACCGGGTTGAATACCATGGAGCCAAATGCAGCTGTTGCCATTCAAAAAACAGCTCTCAGAGCCAGAATGCTTGCATCGAGGCGTTCGATTCCTCTGCATCTGCGGACCGAAATGAGTATGGCTATTGCAGGGCATGTTTTGAGATTGCCTGAAATGCTCACTGCTCATAGTGTCCATCTCTATCTTTCCATGCCCTCTCATGCCGAAGTCGATACGGCTTCCATTGTTGAGGGGCTTTCAGAGATAGGCAAAGAGATTTCGGTGCCGGTTATCAGGGAAGGCAAGCTCATTTCGGCTATTTACAGGAAAGGGGAGCCACTCCATCCAGCTCAATTCGGCCAGCCTGAACCTGAAGTGGTCTCGATGGCCGATGAATCGCAACTGGATGTTGTTCTTATTCCTCTTCTCTGTTTTGACGAAAAAGGGTACCGTCTCGGATATGGTAAAGGATTGTACGACTCTTTTCTTCAGCGTCTTTCCAGACAGGGTAGGAACCCATGCCGTATCGGTCTTTCGTTCAGCCAGCAGATGGTTGATGAGCTACCTGTCAACCAATGGGATGAAGCTCTCCATAGCGTTGTTCATGAACATGGAATCATTCGGTTTACTTAAATATTTGTAATCTCTTTTATGCTATTTTTCAATACCTCTCTCTATGTCAACAGGGAGTTGAGCTGGATTGATTTCAATCAGAGGGTGCTCGAGGAAGCGCTCGATCCCGAAGCGCATCCACTTCTGGAGCGGGTAAAATTCATCTCTATTTTCAGTTCAAACCTCGACGAATATTTTATGATCCGGGTTGCGGGTATCGAGGATCAGTTTCAGGCCGGTATTCAGGATCGTACAATCGACGGGCTTACCCCTGCCGAGCAGCTCGATAAGATACGTTCTATGGTTCTGCAGCAGTTCAGCCAGCGTAACGAGTGTTTTTATCATGACATTCTGCCCGCCCTGCAAAAAGAGGGTATAGAGTTTCTTCGGGTATCTGAACTCTCACCAACCGGGCAGCGGGCGTTGAGTCATTTTTTCCGCAAGGAAATCTATCCTGTTTTGACCCCTCTGGCCTTCGATACCGGCCATCCATTTCCATTTATGTCGAACCTGTCGCTGAACCTCGCCATCGAACTCGAAGATGAGGAGAGTGGTGCACTTAAGTTTGCCCGGGTGAAAGTTCCGAGCATTCTTCCGCGCCTTCTGCGACTCAACGATATTAAAGGTTTCAGTAGTGATGACGGTATCATTCGCTTTATCTGGCTTGAGGATCTTATTGAAAGTAATCTCTCCCACCTTTTTCCGAAGATGAAAATTTCAAAATCGCATCTTTTCAGATTGATTCGCGATGCTGATATTGAAATTGAGGAAGATGAAGCTGGCGATCTGCTTAAGACCATCGAGCAGGGACTCCGCTCCCGTCGCTACGGCAAAGTAGTCCGTCTCGACATTACTCCAGCGATGCCTTCTTCAGTGAGAAAACTGCTCATGAAAAATCTCGATGTTGCCAAGAGAAACGTCTATGAAATCGATGGAGCACTGGGGCTTAGCTGTCTTATTGATCTTCTGAAAATAGATCGACCGAACCTGAAAGATGAGCCCTTTATTCCCAGTAACCCGATTGAAGAGCAGTATGGTGGTGATATTTTCAGTGCAATCAGGGCAAAAGATCAACTGCTCTACCATCCCTACGACTCATTTCAGCCGGTCGTTGAATTTATCAATCAGGCTGCTGCTGATCCTGATGTGCTCTCAATCAAGCAGACCCTCTACCGGGTAGGAAGTAATTCACTGATTGTCAAGGCATTGATGAAAGCGGCTGAGGAGGGCAAACAGGTTGCCGCACTCGTGGAACTCAAAGCACGATTTGATGAAGAGAACAATATCGTCTGGGCCCGGGCTCTTGAGGATGTCGGGGTTCATGTCGCCTACGGTCTGCCTGGACTGAAAACTCATACAAAACTGACTCTTGTGGTTCGCCGCGAACAAAAAAGGCTGAAACGCTATCTCCATCTTGGTACCGGGAATTACAATCCCGCAACCGGAAAAATCTATACCGACTACACTCTTTTCACGGTCAACGAACAGCTTGCCAATGAAGTTGGTGAACTTTTTAACGCCCTGACCGGGTATTCAAAACATACCGCCTATAAAAAGCTGCTGGTCTCGCCGATCAACACCCGGGACAGGCTCATCGACATGATTGATCGAGAAGTAGAGTTATATCGGCAGGAAGGAAAGGGGAGAATAATCATGAAAATGAATGCCCTTGTCGATGCCAGGACAATTCGTGCACTCTACCGGGCCTCCTGTGAAGGTGTCACCATTGATCTCATAATTCGTGGCATTTGCTGTCTGAAGCCGGGCATTACCGGTATAAGCGACAATATCCGTGTTATCAGCGTCATTGGCCGTTTTCTGGAACATAGCCGAGCCTACTGCTTTTATAATGGAGGAAAAGAGGAGCTCTATCTTGGAAGTGCCGATATCATGCCGAGAAACCTCGATGACCGTGTTGAAACTCTTTTTCCGGTGTTTGACAAATCTCTGGTCCGCGATGTCATTGCAGATCTTGATCTCATCCTGAGCGATAATGTCAAGGCATGGGAGATGAACGCTGATGGCTTATATTCAAAGATCAAGAATGACAAACCAAAAGTCAACAGTCAGGCACTCTTTTTAACAAGATCAGTGTTTAAAAAAAATTATGTAAATTCAAAGTAAACGAATTATGAAAATTGCCGTTGGAAGCGATCATGCCGGAGTTGAATTAAAGAAAGCCGTTGTCGCCTGGCTTGAAACGAATGGTCATGACTGTAATGATATGGGACCCTATACTGAAGAGTCGGTTGATTATCCCGATTATGCCCGTAAAGTGGCGACAGCTGTTGCCGCCGGCCACTATGACCAGGGGGTTCTGCTGTGCGGCACCGGCATCGGGGTTTCAATTTCCGCAAACAAAGTTAAAGGTATTCGTGCTGCGCTCTGCTGCAACCCCGAATTCGCAACACTTGCCCGACAGCATAATAATGCCAATATTATATGCTTGTCAGCACGCTACAGTGATAAAGAGATGATTGAACAAAGTCTTCACAATTGGTTTGCCGCTGATTTTGAAGGAGGAAGGCATGAACGAAGAGTGGATAAAATTGAACCATGTTGTTAAATGCATGCATAGAGAGTTGTCTTGATACTCAATATCCGTTTTTTTCCGACGACACCGGTGTCGCGGATGCTCTCACCCTTATGCAGGAGGGTCGTCATGAATGTGTTCCAGTCCTGCACGACGGAAAAATCACAGCAATGCTCACCCTGCTGGATCTCTTACCATTATGGCAGACCGGAAAGAGCAAGAAACTGACGCTGAGGGATTTGAAGCTTGAACCCGCTGAAAGTATCGGACGCCATGACCATCTTTTTGATATTTTTTCAAGGATACGATTATTTTCGGGCACGCTTATACCCGTTTCAGACAAGGACGGCAGATATATCGGAAGTATAGAAAAAGTGCGTCTTCTTGAACAGGTCGCCACGGTTTTCCATTTGAACGAAGAGGGAATGACCCTTGAATTCGATATACCTTCATTTGAACTGAAGCTCTCTGAGGTTATTGCAACACTTGAAAAAAACGATGCGACAGTATTGAGTTTTGGCATGTACCATGCAGCTGCAGAG